>JBCBRU010000085.1:0-20369 GCA_039819565.1 Myxococcota bacterium
ACGAGACGCAAGGTGTTCTGCGCCGAGTCCCAGGGCTGAGAGTGGATCGCGGAGGCCAGGGCGGCGTTGACGTCCTCCGGTCCATCCCCACCCCCGTTGGCCCGAAACAGGGTTAGCTCTTCGTGTACGGCGTCCATGTCACGGGTCAGCGAGGTAATCTTGGTAACGTAGGCGTCGTTGCGGTCCCGATAGCCGACCAGCCCGAAGCGTACGTCGGGCCGAGGTTGACCGGAGACAATGCGATTCGCGATCGACCAAATCTTTTGCTTCGCGCCCTCGAGAAGTCCTCCCATACTTCCGGTTGTGTCGAGAACGAATACAACATCGATACGCGGTCGGTTGTCGTCGAGGAGAGGAGCTTCGGAAGCGGTGGGCTGAGGGTCAGGACGATCGAGGCTGGAGCGAGCCACATGGCCCACCCCGAGAGCCCCCGCGGTGGCCGCGGTGATGAGGAGAGTCGGAAGAATGCGCTGGGTCATGGCTTCTGGAGGCTAGGCGGCCGCGGCTCCGAAGAGGTCATAGCCATCTGCGGAGTTGTCACGAGTGGTCACGCGATCGTCGAATTCCATTTATCTCGACCGTCGGTGTACCTTCCCGAGCATGGCGTTGTGGGCGTGGCTGCGCGGGCTTTGGCCCTTCGGCAGGCTGGGGCGCGCCCAAAGGCCCGATGAGGACTCGCTTTCTCAGCGGGTGGATTCCGCCGTCCGCAGTTCGAGAGAGCGCGACCTCCTGCGCGGTGCGGAGGAGAGCCTTCGCCGTGGCCGTCGCGAGGATGCCCTCCGCGCCTACCGGGCCGCCCTCGAAGTCTTCGAACATCGTGGCGCCTATCTGAAAAGCGCGGCGGTGCTCGCCACCCTGACCCGCATCGAGCCGGACGATCCAGGGAACTTCGAGGAGCTGGCGCGCGTTCAGGAGCAACTCGGCCGGCGACCGGAAGCCGATGCCTCCCGGCGGCAGGCTGCCCTGCTTCGCGAGGCCCGCGGCGAGTCCACCCTCGCGGCGAGCCTTCGAGCCTCCGACCCCGAGAGGGTGGAGGCCGCGGAGGGATTGCAAGTTCACGCCCGCCCTCGGGATCAGATTCGGCGACGCGCCTCCAGCGAAATCCCCCCTGCTCCCGTCGCGCCCTCGGTGAGCGAAGTGAGCGCGTTGGACCTCGGACCTCTGGAGCCGGACGACATGCTCGCCGCGGATTCGGATCCGACTGTACACCTCACGCCGCTCGGGGCGACCCCACCCGCGGATGCGACCGCGCCTAACCCGGTCGCGCCGGGCCCATCGACGTCCCGGCGAACGCCACCCCGGAGAGGATCGACGTCTCGAAGAGCGCTCCCTCCCCATCCGGAGCCACCTCTCCCCGAGTTCGATCCTCTGGAGCCCGGCATCCCCCCCGCCGATACGGACGCCTCCGAGCTCTTCGAGTTCGAGACCTTCGCCCCCGATGAGGCGGCCACCCAAGCCCTCCCGGCGCTGACCCCCGAACAGCTACGAGGGGCCGAGGCTGGGGGGACCACCGACGCCTACTCCGTCGACGAGGCGGACATGGCGGATCGCACCCTCTGGGATCCCGGATTCAAGGGGGTCGAGGTGCCGGAGAGCCCTACTCCGAATCGCCCCCGAGGCTTGGCCTTTCCGCCCAAGCCCCGTCCGTCGCCGAGCCCCACGCCCTCGCCCACTCCGCGTGGACGCTCGAAGGGGTTGGACATTCCGACGGCCTCGACGACCGTCGACCCCCACGGCTCCTCGGCCGCCGCCTCGGCCCGGCGTCGACCCCGGGGCAAGAACAACCGCTCTTCCTAGCCCCGAGCCGTGCCTTAGAGGCTCCAGTACGAGACGTCCGGGCGTATCTGATGGGGCTCGAGCACGCTCTTGACGTCCACGAGTACGCCGGAGGGACGGAGCAAGGCGTCCAGGCCCGAGGGTCCGAGGTCTCGATAGTCCCGGTGTCCGACCGCCAAGACGAGGCCGTCGAGCTCAGCGAAAGACTCCATGGGCGCCAGCTCGAGGCCGTATTCGTGGCGAGCCTCCTCCGGGGAGGCGAGCGGGTCATGAATCAAGGGGTCGATGCCGAAGGATCGAAGCTCGGTGAGAATGTCGGGCACCTTGCTGTTTCGTAGATCGCTGCAGTCTTCTTTGAAGGTGAGTCCGAGCACTCCGACCCTGGCCCCCTTCACCGGTCGGTCCGCCACGATGAGCATCTTCACCAGACGCTGAGCCACGAAGGCGCTGACGTTGTCGTTGATGCGGCGGCCGGCGAGAATCACCTCCGGCTGGTAGCCCAAGGCCTTCGCCTTGGACGTGAGATAGTACGGATCCACGCCGATGCAGTGTCCGCCCACCAATCCGGGCGTGAACTTGAGGAAGTTCCACTTGGTTCCCGCCGCCTCGAGCACGTCCTTGGTACGGATACCCATACGGTCGAAGATCAGGGCGAGCTCGTTCATCAGCGCGATGTTGATATCGCGCTGCGTATTCTCGATGACCTTCGCGGCCTCCGCCACCTTGATGCTGGCGGCACGATGGACCCCTGCGTCGATGATCGCCTCGTAGGCTCGAGCCACCCGCTCCAGCGTGACCTCGTCTTCCCCGGAGACCACTTTCACGATCCGCTCGAGCGTGTGCTCTTTATCCCCTGGATTGATGCGCTCGGGCGAGTAGCCGAGCTTGAAGTCGAGGCCCTGGCGAAGCCCGGACACCCTCTCGATGATGGGACCGCAGATCTCCTCCGTGACGCCGGGATAAACGGTCGATTCGAAGACCACCACGGCGCCCGGAGCCCTTCCTTTCAGGGCCGCCCCGACCGTTTCGCTCGCCCGTTCGACCGGGCGGAGGTCAGGCACGCGGTTTTCGTCCACCGGCGTGGGCACCGCCACCACGAAGAACGTCGTCTCCCGCAGCTCTTCGGGATCCGTCGTGAAGCAAAGCGTGGTCTCCCGGAGCACCTCGGGCTCGACCTCTCGGTTGCGGTCGTGGCCCTGGCGAAGCTCATCCACCTTGTCCCGATCGACGTCGAAGCCCACGGTGCCCGGGAAACGCCGGGCGAACCCGAGGGCCACCGGCAGGCCGACGTATCCCAAACCAAGAACGGCTACGCGCTCCTTCATCAAGGAATCGTCGGCGGCGGCCGGGCCTCGGTCAAGCTTCCCTGCGTGGTCTCACCTGCGCAAATTGGTGACCGCGATCTCCTACACCGGTTGGTTCATCCACGCTGCCACCCGGCGAAGGAGCGGCCGCGGGGTGAAGCGACCGAGGAACACCGACAGCTGGTTCTGAATCCCGTGGACCCGAACCACCTCACCCCGGCGAGACGCCCGAAAAGCGTCGGCGGCCACCGAGGAGGAGGAGGCCACCCCCATGGAGAACACGCGACTCACCTCGTTGCCGGCCGCCGCCCCGAACTCGGAGGCGACCGGACCCGGACAGTGCGCGGTGACCGTGACTCCGGTGCCGCGAAGCTCCTCGGCGAGGGCCTCGGAGAAAGAGAGTACGAAGGCTTTGGTCGCGCAGTAAGTGGCCATGCCCGGGCCCGCCTGAAAGCTGGCCAGGGAGGCAAGATTGAGAATGCGCCCGTGCCCCCGCTCCACCATGGCCGGAGCGAAGCGTCGGCACAGGGCCACGAGCGCCTCGACGTTGACCCGAACCTGCTCGAGCTCCCGATCGAGAGGGAGCTCCACGAAACGTCCGTAGCTGCCCAAACCCGCCGAGCACACCAGCTCTTCGACCTGCAGCCCAGCCTGCGTGACCGCTTCGTACACTCGGGCTGGCCCCTCGGAGACGGCAAGATCCGCGTCCACCACGAGGCAGTGCACAGGGAGGCTCTCGGCCAGGGTTTCGAGGCGAGCGCGACGGCGGGCCACCAGCACCAGGTCAAAGCCGGCGTCGGCGTAAAGGCGGGCGAGGTCGGCGCCGATGCCGGCAGAAGCACCGGTGACGAGAGCGACAGGCCGGGACATGACACCGATGTACTTCGCTTGCCTCGCATCCGGAAGGCGATATGACGAGGCATGCGCATCGTCATTTGGGCCACGGCCGTCCTCCTCACGAGTGGGTGCCGGCGACCGGACGCGACGAGGCCCAGCCCCGCCGACCACGCCCCGGTGCGTATCGTGGTGGTGAGCCACGGTCAGGCCGCAGATCCGTTTTGGTCCGTAGTGAAGCGCGGCGTGGACGACGCAGCTCGGGAGGTCGGTGCGGACGTCGACTACCGCGCCCCGGAGACCTTCGACATGGTCCGGATGGCCCGGCTCGTAGAGAGCGCGGTGGCGGGACGTCCGGACGGATTGGCGCTCTCCATTCCGGATCCGAGCGCCCTCGAGACCCCGATCTCGGCGGCCATCGCGGCGGGCATCGCCGTGGTGTCCTTCAACTCCGGGCGCGACGCCCACGTGAAGCTGGGCATCCCTCTACATATCGGTCAGGACGAACAGGACGCCGGGCGCCGCGCCGGCCGGAGAATGGCGGAGCTCGGGGTCAAACGCGCGCTCTGCGTGAACCACGAAGTAGGAAACGTGGCCTTGGACCGGCGCTGCGAGGGCTTTGACGAGGGGCTAGAGGGCTCTGTGGAGGTGGTGGCGGTGGACCTGGACCCTACCAAGACGCGGTCACGGATTCAGGCCGTACTGGGGCGCTCCGAGGCCACCGGAGTCCTCGTCCTCGGCCCCACCGCGGCCGAGCCGGTGCTCGCGGCGGTCAAGGACCTCGATCGCGCCTCGGAGCTGATCGTAGCGACCTTCGATCTATCACCAGCCATGCTGGACGCCCTCGCGGACGGAAGGCTCGCTTTCGCCCTGGACCAGCAGCAGTACCTGCAGGGTTACTTGCCGGTGGTTCTCCTCGCCAGCCAAGCTCGTACGGGGGCTCTCCCTAGCTCGGATGTGCTCACCGGGCCCGGCTTCGTCACCCGTGAGAACGTGGAAGCCGTACGTGCCTTTACGCGAGCTGGCCTGAGATGACGGCCAAGCTCCTGCGCCGGCCGGAGCTCGGAGCGGCGATGGGTCTCGCCGCCGTGATCGCCTTCTTCGCGGTGAGCGCCCAAAACAGCGGGATGTTTAGCGGGCTGGGTATTCTGAGCATCCTAAGGGTCTCGGCCGAGCTCGCGATACTCGCGGTGCCGGTGGCGCTTCTCATGATCGGAGGGGACTTCGACCTCTCGCTGGGGTCCATGGTCGCCTTTTCGGGAATGGTCCTGGCCCTCGGGATGCACGTCCTCGGCCTCACCCTCGCATCCGCCCTTCTCCTGGCCGGGCTGATCGCCGCCCTCCTCGGCGCGCTGAACGGCTGGCTCGTCGTTCGCACCGGACTCCCTTCCTTCATCGTAACCCTAGCGTCGATGTTCGTGCTGCGTGGGTTGACGCTCGGGGGCACTCGCGCCCTCACGGGGCGGACCGCGCTCACGGGCCTCAAGCCCCTGTTTGCCGACGATCCTGTCGCTGCCTGGCTGGGGGCAGGAGGATTCGCGGCGTCCCTCTTGTGGGCGCTCGGGGTGCTGGTAGCTGCCGCGTTCGTTCTTCACCGCACCCCGTTTGGAAATTGGGCTTGCGCCGTCGGCGGCGACGCGGAGGCAGCCGCCAGCGTCGGGGTGCCGGTCGCCCGGGTGAAGATCATTCTGTTCACCGCGACCGCCCTCGCCGCTTTCCTGGTCGCGGCTCTGCAGGTGGTAGAGACGGGCTCCGCAGACACCAACCGCGGTCTGAGGGACGAGTTCGAAGCCATCATCGCCGCCGTCATCGGGGGCACCCTCCTCAGCGGCGGACACGGGACCGTCATCGGAGCCGCGCTCGGCGCGCTCCTGTTCGGGGTCGTACAGATCGGCATCTTCCACACCGGTGCCGACACCGACTGGTTCGAGCTCTTTCTCGGACTGATGCTCCTCGCGGCGGTGGTGTTCAACGAGACCTTCCGACGACGGGTCCTCGATGCCCGCTGACCGGGCCCGATTGCCCTCACGTCGGTCCTCCGACACGCTGAGGACGCGATGAGCGACAGCCCCTTTCGAGTGGTCCACACCCCGTACGTCCCGGTCACCGATACCGAGGGGCGCTCGCTGAGCAAGCTACAGCCCTACCCCCCCATGCTGAACCCTTGCCGGCTCTGCAAGGCGCGCTGCTGCTACACCCGCGTGAAGGTGACGCTCCCGGATGTCCTCCGTCTCTGCCATACCCTCGACGTTCCGTTCTTCTCGGCGTTTACCTTCGACCATTCGGACGACGCCGTCCGGGGAGTCCGACTGGAGGCCGATCCCCGGGTCGTAGATCCCGAGGACGGCTGGACCGGCTTGGCCGAGATCCGACTGAGACGCGGAGAGGGCGGCGCCTGCATCGGGCTCGTCGATGTGGCGGGCTACGAGCGCTGCGGGATGTACGGGGCCCGGCCCATGAACTGCCGGCTCTACCCTGCCTCGTGGGAGGACGAACGCGGAAAAGGGGGCCCGAACGCGGTGCTCTGCCCGGCCCCCTTTGCCATCACCCCTTCCGTCGCGGCGCAGGTCGAGACGGATTCCGTCACCGCCCGGCGCGACTGGGATCTTCACGAGGCGGTGGTCGCGGAGTGGAACGCGGCCGACACCCCTCCGACCGTGGAGGCGGCGCTCGACTTTCTGCTCCCCCGCGCCGCGGACGCCATGGGGGTCTCTCTGGACCCCGCGGTGCTCACCCGTGGGACCGTGGTGCAGCGCCTCACCCGCGAGCTGTCGTCGCGGGGCATGATTCCCCAGCCTCCGGAGCAGGAGCCCGCGCCCTTCGCAGGCCTTCCGACCAAAGGGAGACCCATGTGAGCGCGGCGGTTCTGGAGGGTGTTGGCCTCAGTCGACGGTACGGAGCCGTAAAGGCGCTGGAGGGGGTCAACATCAGCTTGAGGGCGGGCGAGGTCCACGCGATCCTGGGGGACAACGGAGCGGGGAAGTCCACCCTCATCAAGCTCCTCACCGGCCGCACCCTCCCTACGCAGGGTGAATTGCGCATGAGCGGCACTTTCGTCTGCTTCGCTCACCCTCGGGAGGCGCGGAGAGCGGGGATCGCGGTCGTCTACCAGGACCTCGCCCTGGCCCCTCTGATGAGCGTGGCTCGAAACTTCGTCCTCGGAAGAGAACCCACCACGGGGTGGTTTCGCAGCCTGGACCTCACGCGGGCGCGGAGCGAAACCCAGGCTGCCCTCGAAGCTCTCGGGGTCGACATCCCCGACGTCGATCGACTCGTGGGGGGATTGAGCGGCGGCCAGAGGCAGTGCGTGGCCATCGCTCGTGCCCTTCACTTCGGAGCCCAGGTGTTAGTACTTGATGAGCCCACCTCGGCCCTCGGTGTGGAGCAGACCCGCCTCGTCCTGGACGCGACGCGGCGAGCCGCCGAGACCGGGGTGGCGGTCGCGCTCATCACCCACGACCTGGACGAGGCTTGGCAGATCGCCGATCGCATCACCCTGCTGAACCGCGGCCGGAGCCTGGGAAGCTTTGCGAAGTCCGACACGTCGCGAGAAGCGGTGCACGCGGTCATGGCCGGGCACGCCCACCCCGGGCTCAAAAGGCCTGGGTGATGTCGACGGAGAAACCTACGTCGGTCTCGCCGTCTCCCCGAATCCCGAGCCCGACGTAGGTGTTGACCTGGAAGGCGTCGATGAGAAGCACGTGGAGGCCCACCCCGGGGTTCTCGATGATTTCGAGCCCTTGGCTGATGCGGACGAGATCCAGGCTGTCGTAGAGAGCGAGGTCATTGAAGAGACTGAGCTTGAGGGTGTCGCGAGCGAGGCTGAAGCGGTACTCCAGAGCGAGCGCCGCTACCCTCCGGGCGAACACGGTGCCCTGAAAAGCCGAGCGTAGAAACCCACCGCCCATGGGGACTTCGCTAAAGAAAGGCACGTCTCCATCCATCCAGGCTCCACGCAGGCCAAAGCGCAGCTCATCGAAGCCGATCGAGGTCGTGAAGCGATAGTTTCCCGCGAGCTCACGAATAGATCCTTCCTCGTCGGAGGTCGCCCAGAGCAGGCGCCCCGAGAGCTCGAGCTCGTGGGGGCGGTCGCGGCGCAGGCGCGAGGGATTGAACATGAAGCTGAGCTTGGCTTCGGCGAAGGGGCGGAAGCTGCTGTCGCGGGTGAGGGCGAGCACCGGAGCGCTCGCGTCCTCCTCGACGCGAGGCTCGAAAAAGAAGCGTTGTTCGACGCCGCCAGATGCATTGAAGCGGAAGACATCGCTCTCCAGGGAAACACCGAGATCTCCTCGAATGGGAGCGAAGAAATAGTTTACGAGCTGAAGGTCCTCCCGGCGCCGAGCCTCCAAGCGAGCATCGATGCCCGCCGTGAAGCGAAGAATATCTCCCACTGCGGGGGTCGACCACTGCACCCCCGCCCCCGCTTGGGACAGGCCGAGGCGATTACCGGGCACCGACCCGATGTCGGGAATGCGCACGCCGGCTCGCGCGGTCACGAAGATGCGGTCGGCTCGGACCAGGACCCCTGGATCCAGATAGCTCCCGTGGACCACGAGACCGTCCGGAGCCTGGATGTCGAGCCCGACCTCGAGCCCGGCCCGGCGGTCCTCCTGGACAAAGGAGACCCGAAGCTCGTGAGGCTCACCGGGACGAAACAGGGTGAGTCCCTCGATGATATTCGGATCGTCGATCTGGAGCCTTTGGTGCTCGGGCTCGTCGAGGGGAACCACCTCGTAGGTCACGGACCGCACCGACATCTTTTCCCGCACCCGCTGCAGACCTCGTTCGACGAGGTCACGATTGAAGACTTTTCCCGGAAGCTCGAGGAGAAAGATGAGCTGCACGGTGGTCCAGGGGTCGACGTTTCTGAATATGATCTTGTCCAGCCGTCCTTCGTCGATGATCAGCTCGTAGCGATTCTCCCTGGGCACCGCAACGACCGACGCCAGCTCGTAGCCGGAGGCATGAAGAAAGTCCTCCAGGGTATCTTCGAGCCACTGCCCTCGCGCCTTCGGATCTTTCGGTGCGTCCGCCCATCCCGCGTACTGGAGCACGGCCCGATACACCTCGGGGATGAAGACTACGTTCCCCTCGAACACGAGGGGCATGGCTTGGACCGGGGCTCCGCTCGGTGGCGCTACGGTCTCCGAAGACGTGGAGCTCGAGGTCCCAGAGAGCGGCGCCTGCGCCTGCGCCTCGGCGCGACCGGCGGCGGACCCCACCGCCGCCAGGGCGAAGGCCGCCAGAGCTCGGTGAAAGGCGCTCACCCCTCTACCGTCCACTGCTTCATCGCGCTCCGAAAGCGGCGTTCCGCCGCGTCTCGAAGGGGGTGTCGACCGTCTTCCACCACGGGGCGCCCGGCCACCCAGACGCTCCGCACCGCGCCGGGGGCGGAGCCGAGAAGAAAAGCATCCAGCGCTGCCGCGGGGGCGAGACCGGCGAGCCGAGGATGCTCCAGATTGAGCTCCACCCAGTCGGCTAAAGCCCCCGGCGTCAGTCCGCTCACCTTCTCCCCGAGGGCCTGAGCCCCTCCCGTCTGAGCCCGACCCCACAACGTGATCCCGGGCCGGGGCGGGTCTCCGTCCCGCGCCACAACCCCGCGCCGCCGGCGGCGAAGCCGCGCCTGGTAATCCAGATGCCGGAGCTCCTCGGCCGGGTCCACGGTGACGTGGCTGTCGGAGCCCACCCCGAAGAGACCGTCCTCGTCGAGATAGGCTTCGAAGGCAAAGTGTCCGTCCCCGAGGTTCGCCTCGGTCGAGGGACAGAGTCCGACCACGGCGCCGCTCGCGGCGAGGGCCGCTCTCTCGGCGGCGTCGACGTGCGTCGCGTGGACCAAGCACCAGCTCGAACCCACCTCGAAGCGCTCGAGGAGCAAAGCCACGGGGCGTCGGCCCGTCGCCTTCAGACAGGACTCGACCTCAGCCTCTTGTTCGGACACGTGCACGTGAATCGGATGGGATGAACCGAGTACCTCACGGGCCCCGTCGAGGATGTCCTCTAGGATACGGAGGGGAACCGCCCGAAGGCTGTGGGGAGCGACTCCGAGCCGCGCGCCGGAGCGCTTCACATCCTGGGCAAGGCCGGTCAGAAGCTGGAGGAAGTCCTCCGCATCCCTATGCAGGAAGCGCCGCTGGCGAGGGTCTGCGGGACGGTCGAAGCCTCCGGTGAAGTACGGCACGGGAAGCAAGGTCATGCGGATGCCCGCTTCGGCCGCGGCCTCGAGGAGGACCCGGCCATAGGCGCCTCTCTCGGGCGGGGCCACTCCATCCGGCCCGTGGTGGAGATAGTGAAACTCCCCCACCGAGGTATAGCCCGCCTCGAGCATCTCGACGTATAGGAGGCTCGCGACGGAAAACAACGCCTCCTCATCGAGCCTTTGGGCGATGCGATACATCTCCTCTCGCCAGGTCCAAAACGAGTCGCTCTGCGAAGGGTCCTGGATCGTCCGATGCTCGGCGCGCCCCACGAGGGCCCGCTGAAAGGCGTGGGAGTGTAGGTTGGGCATGCCCGGGACGAGGAGGCCGAGCCGCCGCTGAGCCAGCTCGCCACGCTCGTGCTTCACGGAGCGAATCCGCCCGCTCTCGACCTCGAAGCAGACGTCCTCGACGATGCCCTGGGGGAGGAACGCAGCCGCACTGCGCACCTCGGTTCCGCTCGTCACGGCGGGAGCTTACCTGAAGAGCTGGCCCCGGCGACGGTAGAGATCGTCCTGTCGTCCGCAGGATCCAAGCCACGCAAGGCCCGCCCGAACCGTGAACCCGCTTGTCCGTCTCGGCGCGGTTGGACAAGGTCCGCGCATGGGCGACGGCGAGCGCTGGATACGACTCCTCGACTATGCTCGGCTCGGGGCCCGCCCGCGGCCGTCTGGAGGGCCCGGCCCACAGGGGCCGCGCACCGATTTTCAGCGCGACTTCGACCGCATCGTGTTTTCTACGGCGTTTCGACGCCTTCACGACAAGACCCAAGTTTTCCCGCTACCGGAAAACGACCTCGTGCATAGCCGTCTCACCCACAGCCTCGAGGTCTCCTGTGTTGGGCGCACCCTAGGGAGCATGGTGGGACAGGAGATCTGCGCCCGAAACCCTGATCTCAGCGCCCACGGCCTCGATGCCCGAACCTTCGGAGACATCGTCGCGGCCGCCTGCGTCGCCCACGACCTCGGCAACCCACCTTTCGGTCACGCGGGTGAGGACGCCATCGGCGCGTGGTTCCGCACCCACCCGGAGTTCACCAACACGCTCGAGGACGGTGAGCGGGCCGACCTCGAGCGCTTCGAAGGTAACGCCCAGGGCTTTCGGATCATCACGCGCCTGCAGATGCCCGAGAACCCGGGTCTACAACTCACCAAAGCGACCTTAGCCGCCTTTACAAAGTATCCCCGGGGAGCCGGACCCCGGCCCTCCGGTACCGACGTCGCCCTGAAGAAACACGGCGTCTTCCGGGCCGAATACCCCCTCCTCGCCGAAGTGGCCGATGCAGTCGGTCTCGAACCCCGACCTGAAGGACCATGGGGCCGAAGTTGGATGCGACACCCGCTGGCCTTCCTCATGGAGGCGGCGGACGATATTTGCTACTCCATCCTCGACATCGAGGACGGGTTCCGGTTGGGTCATGTCCCCTTTGACGAAGTCGAAGCTCGCCTTCACGCGGTTGCGACCCGTGACCCCACCTATCGACGTCGGGCACCGGAGTCCCGAACCGAGCAAAAAGAAGCGATCGCCTACCTTCGGGCGAAGTCGATCAATCGTCTCGCCGCCGAGGTCACCGAGGCCTTCCTCGCCTTGGAGCAAGAGCTCCTTTCGGGCCGCCTCGGACGCCCCCTCGCCGAGATCATCGAGTCCGCGGAAGCTCTGGCCGAAGTGACCGAGTGCACCCGGCGCACTTGCTATAAGGCTCGCGACGTCGTCGAGATCGAGCTAGCCGGGTACGAGGTGCTCAGCGCCCTTCTCGAGGACTTCGTGCCGGCCGTCCTCTCGGAAGCGCCAAGCCTGCGCCAGCGGAAGCTCCTGCATCTTCTCCCCGACGGAATCCCGGTCGAGGCGACCCCGTACGAGCGGCTTCTTCGCGTAACCGATCATTTGAGCGGCATGACCGACCGATATGCCATCGCGACCTTTCGCAAGCTTCGCGGGATCAACCTCTCGCGGGGTTGACGAGTTGACCCCCTTCGGGGCCTTCGCTAGCGTGCCGCCCCGCGATGAACAACCTGTTAGACCGGGCTACCGGCTGGCTGTCCGGCCGGGACGAGGACCCGGACCGTCCGTTTGGTGTCTCCCCCGGGTGGATCCTGATCGGGTTGTTCCTCCTGGCCTACTTCCTCAGAGTTCTGGGCGTAGACTGGGGTTTCAAAAACGGAGATGAGCGGCCGAACTTTGCCGCCAAGGTTCTGACGGGTGAGCTCACCCCACCCTCGTTCTTCTACCCCCCGCTAAACAACTATCTCACCGCGATCTGCTACGGGCTCATGTTCGTCGTCGGTCGCGTGCTCGGCTTCTATCACTCGCTTCAGGACTTCAAGGACTCCTACTTCGACAACGTCATGTCCTTCTACCTGATGGGGCGATTTCACACCGCTTTGTGGGGCGCCCTCCTGGCTCCCGTCAGCGCCCTCATCGCTCGACGCTTCGAGCTCTCCTGGCGGAGCAGCTTCGGAGTCGGCCTCATCTTCGCATGCCTCGCCCCGTCCGTCTGGTGGAGCCACGTGGCCAAGCCGGAAACGGGCATGGTCGGCGGCTGCTTCCTCCTCGGCTTGTCCATTCTGGTGTTCCTCGACAATAAGAAGGCGTACTGGGCGGCCGCCGCGGTGGGGGTCTCGGCGGCCATCGCGGTGGGCTTCAAGCACAACGCGGTTTTTCTCGTCATGCCCCTCATGGTGGGCTGCGCGGTGCTCTCCTATGTCGAATCTCGAGACCTTCGGCAGACTCTGATCGGCTCCGCCATCGCCATCGTGGCGGGCGCCATCTCTTGGAGTATCCTCAGCATCGGCATCCTCCTCGCGCTGCAGGACTTCATCGACTATCAACTCATCCAATCTCAGATGTCGAACCGCCCGTTCACGTTCAGCGGGTTCATGCGCGCCGTGGTGGGAACGGTGGCGGATATCAGGTCCGGGGCGACCCCCGTCATGTTCGTAGGCGCCCTCCTCGTGCCCGTGTTCGAGCGAGATCGTCGCATCCTGGCCTTCTGGGCAGCCACGCTCTTCGGCTTCTTGTGGGTGGGAAGCATCGTAGGAGATCGCACGACGCCAGGCCTCCTCATGGGCTTCACCTGTTACTTCACGCTGACCTTTGCGGTGACCGCCTTCCGGGTCTGGGAGCGGAGCGAGGGGCCCCAGCGCTGGGGTTCAGCGGCGGCGCTGGGCCTCGGCTTTCTGCTCACTGTAGCTGGCTCGGGCATCGTCTTGGACCAGGCCCTGGCCGCCCCCGCCGGCAATCAGATTAGCGCCTTCTTCGAAGCAAATGCGGATCACGACGAATGGGTTCTGGCCGCCGACCCGGAGACCACCGGGCTCGCCCAGAGCGTAGCGTCTATCCAATTCAACCGAGCTCGCGACGAGCGCATCGCCAAGAAGTACGATATCGTCCTCCCCCCCGCGTCTTCCGAATGGGAGAAGCATCCCCCGAACCCCTTCAAGACCTGGAACATCGTCAAGTTCCCCTGGCCCATCGGAGGCATCGAGCACCTCGAGGAAGAGGACGTCACGCTGATCAAAGCCTTTTCGTGGCCCCGCCAGAAAGAGGAGTGGAAGCTCGACTACTGGCTCGCGAAGGACTTCCGCTGGTTCATCGTGCTCAACGAGAAGTACCAGCTCAACGACAACCTCCCCGCCTATCGCGCGTTCCATCAGGAGTTCGTCGGTCGATGCGAAATGCGCCTCGTCGTGCCCGCCCGAAAGCCCCTCTTCTTCGAGGAGGAGGCCCGAATCTACGATTGTAAGGGTACCGCACCGGCCTCCGCGCAGCTCCCGGACCGATAGATCTTGGTTTCCCCCCCGAAGAGAGCGGGTCGAGGGCGCTAGTCCCCGGTCAGGGTGACTAGGGGTTGAAGGTGACGGTACTGTTGGAGGTATCGAAGGTGACCCCGGTTCCACAGTTGGCCGGTGCCCCATTGAAGACCTCGTAGCGGAGGGTGAGGGGCGCGACAGCCGCGGTGAACACGTTCAGGGTCTGCCGAATCTGGGTATCCCCGCCGGACACCCGGAAGAATCCTACGCTGCTGTTGTTGAGCCGCACCCGAAACAAAATGCTGCAGTTGGCGCCGGTCAGGCCGTTTTGAGCGATCCGGATGTCTTGGTCGATGGCCGTGACGGCGCCGGTCAGTCCGGCCGGTGAGCGCGTCCCCTCCACGGAGTCTCCGGCGGCATCGAAGGCCGGGGTGCCTCCCGTTCGAAAGACGTCCGTCGAGACCGGAAAGCGGACCGCCGCCGCGGCCGCCGAGGACGTGAGCCGGAGACGATAGGGCCCGCTGTTCGCAGCGGCAAAGCCGTCGACCACGAGGTGGTAGGTCCCGGGGTCAAGAGTGAGCTCGATGACCGAAAGGGTGCCTGCACCCCCATCATCATCGCAGGCGAGCTCGGGGTTGCCGACCCCGGTGATGCACGCTTCGCGAAGATGAAGGGCAGTATCGTACGCGTTGCCTCCGGTTGGGGTGAGGGTCTCGGCGCGTAGCCGAATGCGGGTGGTCACGCGGACCGCGATCACGTGGTCAGGAGAGGTTGCGGCCCCCGCGCAAGAGGCTCCAAAGACGTTTCGGGCTCCCGTGGTGTCTCCCTCGATGTCCACTGTAGCCCCTACCGCTGGGGCATCTACTTGGATGGGGTCAGCGCACGTGTCTTGAGGGTCGATCTCCGCGTCGACGCGATAGTTACCGGCCGCTCCCGCCGTGGCCGCATCGAGCCAGAGATAGTACGTACCGGGATCCACGAACGTGTCGAGAGCGGCGAGGCCGGTGGGTCCGCCCGCGTCGCAGATGAGCTCCGTCGCCGGCGCGGTGCAGGTCGACCGAAGGGAGAGGGCCGCGGGGAAGCCGCCCGCGACGCTGTTGGCCCGGGCCACGATACGACGCCGGTTGGCGAGGGAGATCGAGTGCACGACGTCTCGGCCTGCGGCCGCGCAAGTCGCCCCGGTGTCGTCGGCGGCGCAGGATGTATTGCCTACGACGGAGTGAAGACCGACGCGGCTGCTCAGGGCGATGGCATCCGAGCAAGTGTCTCCGGGGCAGGTGGGGGTGCCGAGGTCGGGGCCGAGACCGAGGTCCGGAGAGCTCCCGAAGTCAGGACCTGGGCCGAAATCCGGACCGGGACCGAAATCCGGAACGTCGGGCGAGGTCCCGAAATCCGGACCGGATCCGAAATCCGGGACGTCCGGCGTCACTCCGAAGTCGCCGCCGGGACCGAAATCCGGAACGTCCGGCGTGACTCCGAAATCCGAACCGGATCCGAAATCCGGAACATCCGGCGTCACTCCGAAGTCACCGCCGGGACCGAAATCCGCACCGGCGCCAAAGTCCGGAACGTCCGGTGTGGTCCCGAAATCCGAACCAGGTCCAAAATCCGGAACGTCCGCCGAGCCTCCGAAATCCGGCGTGGGGCCGAAATCGGCGCCGGGCCGTCCGGTGTCGGGAGGGAACGGCCCGATATCCGACGGGAGGGACCCAAAGTCGGATCCCACGGCGGTGGAGGCGTCCCCGGGATCCACGCCACTTCGGCTGAACGCGTTCACCGCGTCCCGCCCGCAGGCCGACGAGGCGACCAAGGAGAGGATCAAGGCCATCCGACGCACGACCGGCATACTGGCTGAGAAAGGAACTCGGGTGAACTTAGGCCGCGAGCTGCAGGGGGATCATTTCCTCGAGGGCCGGAGGCGGGTTGGACGAGGACGTAGGGGCTGGGCTAGCCTGAACTCATGTTGGCAAGACTCGTCGCCGTCGGACTCAGTGCTGCTTTCGTGGCGAGCGGCTGCCAGACCACGGGGGCCACCTCGAACGAGAGCACCCGATTGCAGGTGTGTGAGCGCGGCCAACCGACCGGCTCCCATATCCGGCGGAGCCTGTGCCCGAAGGACGCACGCCGCATGGGCATCCTGGCCAGGAATCCCACCACGCAGCCCGCGGACGACCGCGAAGAGTACTTCCACGAAACCGAAACCACCCGCTGATTCCAGCCCTGCCCGGGGGCGTTGCACCAAGGTCGCGCCCGGACGACGGCTCCGACGCAGGCTAGGCGCCCAAACGATAGCCCGTCATCGCTTCGTCTTCGTCGTGCAGGGGCGCGAAGCCCGTGGCTTCGCGAAATGCACGGTCGTCCACCACCACCGGATACTTCACATGGTCCACCGCTCCGGACGGCAAGTACGGGAAGCCAAAGCGTCCCAGGAGGAGACGAAAGACCGGCTCCGGAATGGGGGCGGCGGCGCGCCCCGTCTCGCGAATGACCAGCGAGAGAGGGACGGGCGGCGGACCAGCTACGTTGAACACCCCGCGAAGCTCGGCGGCCAGAGCCGCCGCGATGGCTCGCGCCATGTCGTACTCGTGCATGAACTGAAAAAGGGGATCGAAGCCGAGGATCATGGGGACTCGGGGTCCCTTGAGAAAACTGGCCAAAGTGGCATGGCGTGAGGGCCCCAACTCGTACACGAACCGAAGCACCGAAGTTTCGAGCTTTGGGAAGCGCCACAGAGCCTGGCCGGCGTAAAGGTCCGCAGCCACGAGATCCGCCAGCTCGGGGAACGTCGTCCCGCCCATCGGGGTGGAGTCTTCCTTGTGGTACAGCGGAGCGTCAGCCGCGGCGCCGTAGACCGTGTGTCGCCCTACGAAGATCGCCTTGCGCACGCCATAGGCGTGGCAGTGCTCGAAGACCTTTTTCGTTCCGCCGAGGTTGATACGGTAGCGGTCCTGAGTGGAGCGCTCGAGATGGGTCACGGTCGCCATGTGTACGACGGCGTCCGGCGTGAACGTCCGGAACACGTCTTCAGCGGCCCGCTTGCGGATGTCGCTCCGATAGACCTGCACCCCCTCGGGGGCCGAGGTCCACGGGCGTCGATCGATACCCTGAATCTCATGACCGTCGCGGCGTAGGAGGTCCGTGAGGATGCGCCCCGGGACGCTGCTTATCCCGGTGATCAGGACCTTCACTGGTCCTCTCCCAAAAGCTGTCCGAGTCGGGACGAGCCCCGCTTCTTGTCGAGCGAGGCGCGCTCCTTCACGCCTCTCTCGAGGAGCACCCGAATGCTCTCCTTCACCGTCTCGACCCAACGGTGGATCACGATATCCTCCTCGTTCCCCTCGCCATCGAAGGTCAGCGGCTCACCGAAATAGATCTGAAGGGTGGTCGGTCGCGGCCAGGTCACGAGCCACGGGGTGATGGGTATGTAGGGCACGCCGAAGCGCCGCGCCACACCGTAGAGGTTCACTACCGTGGGGATGGCGTCGCCGCCGCCGACGAAGGCCACCGGGACGATCGGGGTGCCGGTACGGAGGGCGAGACGCAGAAAGCCGGTGCCGAAATCCACGAGTCGGTGACGGTCCGGGTAGAGCTTCTCGGTGCCTCGAGCGCCCTCGGGGTAGACCATCAAAAGGCGCTCGTTCTCGAGCAGATGCACCGCGTTCTCCGGAGTCCCGGTGAGGGCCCCGCTCTGCTGAGCCCAGGTGCCCATCATGGGCACCTTGCTGATGAACTTCTCGGCCATGCCTTGGCCCAGGCGAGGCGGGTCCTTTTCGAGCAGCACCGCCGTCGAGGTCATGGCCGCGTCGAGGGCGATGCCCCCCGAGTGATTGCCCACGATCATGCCACGACCTCGGTCAGGGACGTGTTCGAGGCCGAACACATGCACGTCGAAGTAGTTGCGATACATCCACGACATGAACGTGTAGGTCCGCGCGAGACTCTTGCGACGGAGGCCGTAGGGGTCGACCCCATGCCGATTAAACGGCAGGCCAAGACGATCCACGCGGGCGAGGATCTCGTCCGAAACGGGCAGGACCACGTCGCCTCCTAACCCGAGCGGCGCCGCGGGTCACCGTGGCCACGCATGGACGGCGGGGTCGTTGATTTTCGAGTCAATGCCCCCTTGCTTCAGCTTCGAGGCTCATGTTGTGTAGCCCGCGCTGCCTATGTCGGTGCTCTCCACGAAGCTTCGGTCGACGAGTGAGCGCTTCCTGCGCGATCGCGAAGTGCAAGCCCAACTGCTGGAGGAGGTGCGTTCGCTGGAGGCGAAGGTGGTCGCCCTCTCCGAGCGAAGCCGCCCCAAGTTCGAGAAGCGAGGGCAACTCCTGCCGCGAGAGCGCCTCTCACGGCTCCTCGACCCCGGCTCTGAGCTTCTCGAGATCTCCACGCTGGCGGGTCTCGGCATGCACGACGATGATGGCAAGGGCGAGCCGATGGGCGGAGGCTCGGTGATGGGCATCGGACACGTGAGCGGCAAGCGCTGCCTCGTGACGGTGACAGACTCCGGGATCAAAGGGGGCGCGGTGGCCCCCATGGGCCTGAAGAAGGGCCTGCGCGGTCAAGAGATCGCCCTAGAGAACCGACTCCCCGTGGTCACCCTAGCCGAGAGCGCGGGCGCAAACCTCCTCTACCAGGCCGAGATGTTTGTCGAAGGGGGACGCTCCTTCGCCAACCAAGCGCGCCTGTCCGCGGCCGGAGTGCCCCAAGTGACGGTGGTCCATGGCTCTTCGACCGCCGGCGGCGCCTACCTCCCTGGCCTGTCGGACTACGTGGTCGTGGTGCGGGGCCACTCAAAGATCTTTTTAGCGGGACCGCCGCTTCTCAAAGCGGCCACGGGAGAGATCGCTACCGATGAAGCCCTCGGGGGAGCCGAGCTCCACGCCGAGTCGGTCGGTACGGCGGAATACATGGCCGAGGACGACGCCCACGCGGTGGGTTTGGCCCGGGAGATCATGGCGCACCTTCGTTGGGACGCCCTTGAGCTGCCCTCGTCCCAGGTCTCTGAACCGCCGCTTCATGACCCCGAGGAGCTCTTGGGCATCGTGCCCTCAGATCCCAAGCAACCCTATGAGATCCGGGAGGTCATCGCCCGTATCGTGGATGGTTCGCGCTTTTTGGACTTCAAGCCCCAGTTCGGGTCCCACACGGTGTGCGGCCAGGCTTTCCTGGAGGGTCACCCGATCGGCATCATCGGGAACGACGGCCCCATCGACCCCCAGGGCGCCGTCAAAGCCGCGCAGTTCATCCAGCTGATGAGTCAGTCAGGAACGCCCCTCGTGTTCTTGATGAACACCACCGGCTACCTCGTCGGCACCGAGGCCGAGAGCGGCGGCATCGTCAAACACGGCAGCAAGATGATTCAGGCCGTGGCCAACGCCCCGGTGCCCAAGGTCACCCTCGTCCTCGGCGGAAGCTGGGGAGCCGGAAACTATGGGATGTGCGGCCGGGGCTTCTCGCCACGATTCATCTTCTCTTGGCCGAGCGCTCGGGTGGGGGTGATGGGTCCCGAGCAAGCGGCGACGGTCATGGAGATCGTGACCCGAGAGAAAATGGAGAAGCGCGGGATGCCGGTGTCCGAGGAGTTTCTTCAGAGCATGAAGGAGGAGCTCATCAAGAACATGGAGCCCCAAACGACGGCCCTCTACGGCACCGCTCGGCTTTGGGACGATGGGATCATCGATCCCCGAGACAGCCGCCAAGTCCTGGCCCTATGTCTCTCCGTGGCCCGCACCGGGGAAGCTCGCAGCTTGCGCCCCAATACCTTCGGGGTGGCCCGCGGATGAGCGTCTTCAAGTCCCTCCTGGTGGCCAACCGAGGCGAGATCGCCTGCCGAATCTTTCGTACCGCACGAGCCCGCGGCCTCGGCACCGTCGCCGTCTATGCCGCCGCCGACGCCGCCGCTCGCCATGTTCAGCTCGCTGACCAAGCCCTCCGCCTCGCCGATGGAGATGGGGCCGCCCCCTACCTCGATGGGGAGCGCATCATCCAGCTCGCGAAAGCCTCCGGAGCTGGAGCTGTCCACCCCGGATACGGCTTTCTCGCGGAGAATGCCGCGTTCGCGAGCGCCGTCGCGGAGGCCGGCCTGGTCTTCGTGGGACCACCCCCGGAGGCGATCCGGGTCATGGGAAGCAAGCGCCTCTCCAAGCGGCGCATGGTCGAGGCCGGGGTCCCTTGCGTACCGGGCTACGATGCCGATGAGCAGTCGCTCGAGCATCTGCTGATGGAGGCTAAGAAGGTAGGCCTTCCGCTCATGATCAAGGCGAGCGCCGGCGGCGGAGGCCGCGGCCTCCGAAAAGTCACCCGAGCCGACGAGGTGGAGGCCCAGCTGCGCGTCGCGCGAGCCGAGGCGGAGAGCAGTTTTGGGGACGGTGAGCTCATCCTCGAGCGCGCGCTCGAGAACGCTCGTCACGTCGAGATCCAAGTATTCGCGGACGCCCAAGGGAACGTTCTCGAGCGCGCGCTCGAGGATGAGCTCACCGTCCCCAAAACTGCTCTCCGCCTCGGCTCGCGCG
>JBCBRU010000086.1:0-20353 GCA_039819565.1 Myxococcota bacterium
CCCGACTTGCCCCCCATCTATCGAAAGGTCTTCGATCTCGAACCGGTCGAAGACCGGCGGCTCGCCGCCGCTCGAGAGACCGAGGTCACCGCCGTTTTGGCCGCCCTCGAGCAGGTGCATAGCGAAGAGGGCGCGGCGGGGCCGGCGCGACGCGCCCGCGGTCGCGTGCTGGTGGAGGGGCTGCGGGGGAGCGGCCGCACCACCTTCCTCAACATGCTGGAGCGCGAGGCCAAGACCCGCCGGCTGGTGCGGGTGGACGCGTCCTTTCATCCCCGCGGGGAGGGCCTGGTCGGGGCGTTGGCAGCGGAGCTCGGCTGCCCCGACTATCCCCTCGCGGTCACGCAAACCCTCGTCGCCGAGCCCACGCTGGTCCTGATCGACGACCTCAGCCACCACGTCATGCCCAACCCGGCCGGTCTCGACGAGCTCGAGGAGCTGCTGCGCATCGTGGTCGACACCTCCCGGCAAGTGGCTTGGGTCGCCACCGCGGAGACCGGAGAGCTCCCGGTGCTGGCCGAGCTGGTCCCGATCTTTGGGGTCTTCTCTCACCGGCACCGCCTCGCTCCCCTAAACGCGCAAGCCCTGAGTCGGGTGGTCGAGGCCCGGGTCAACCTCACCGGGCTCGAGCTCGACTTCCCGTCCGCCGGTTGGTTCGACCTCCTCCGGCGGGGAGGACGAGATGAGCGGGCGCGCAGCCGATACTTCGAAGCTCTGGCCCGCGCCTCCGGGGGTAACCTTCGGGAAGCCCTGTTGCTTCATTTGTCCTCTCTCCGCCCCGAAGCGGAAGGACGCCTGATGGTGGCCCCGCCCGAGCCGATGGCCGTGCCCCTCATCGGCCGACTTGGCGCCGGCAGCCTGGCCTGCATGGCCATGGTGGCCCGCTTCGGACCGTTGCTCGACGGGGAGCTTGCAGAGATCCTCCTCATCAGTCGCGACGAAGCCCAGCGCTACACCGCGGCGCTCCTCCACGCCGGCCTCCTGCGCCAAGACGAGCGCCGCCTCCTTCGTCTGCCCGTGCATGCGCAGCGCCCGCTCACCCGAGCGCTCGCCCAGCTGGGGCTGGTGACCGAGGAGGTCGCGTGAGCCCCTCCCTCACCCTGGCCGCGCTGGCGGTGCTGTTGACCTTGGCCGCGGCCCGGATCCTCCCCGCTGCTCGTTCTCCGGGGGCTCTACGCATGGGCTTTTCGGCGGCTTTGGCCGGGATTGGGGCGGGGCTGGTCCTCCTTCTGCTCGGCGCAAGTCAGCTGGCCAGCGCCGTCTTGCCGACGTGGGCTACCGGCTTTGGCATCGCCGCGCTCTCGCTCCTCGCGGCCACCCAGGTCTGGGGATGGCTGAAGGGCATCGCGCTGGTTCTCAGCGGTCGCGTGCGCATCGGCGACCGGGTCCTGGTCGGAGATAAGGCAGGGGCGCTCAGCCGAGCTGGCCTCCTCCGGGCCGAGCTGAACGCCGACGACGGACAGGTGTGGAGCGTGCCCTGGACCTCGGTCGGTCGAGAGGTGCTCGGGCTCTCCCCCCACGGCACCCCACTGCCGGTGACGATCGTGCTTCGAGGACTCCCGGAGATCGTGGCCGACAGTCGACGCCGGGTCGCTCGGGCCGCCGCCCTTTGCCCCTTTCGAGTGTGGACCCGCCCG
Organism: Myxococcota bacterium; assembly: GCA_039819565.1. Classification (GTDB taxonomy): domain Bacteria; phylum Myxococcota; class Kuafuiibacteriia; order Kuafuiibacteriales; family Kuafuiibacteriaceae; genus JAHQVK01. Next base: position 1,635 of record JBCBRU010000086.1, read on the forward strand.
GTCGAGGTCCACCTCGATCCCCTGCAGGAGACGGTCGAAGTACGGGTGTGGACCTGGGCCCCGGATGCCGTTCCCCTCGCCGAAGACTTCCTGCGCGAGGCCACCCGACGCGCTCTCGAAGGGGGGTGAGTTGGCCCCAGCCTCCCCCCCGGGTATGGCTCGGCCATGAAGAGAGCCGCGGCCGCCCTCGCCCTGCTCCTCGTTGCCATGTTCGTCTTCGGTCCTCGCGCCTCCGTCGATCCCGCGTCCGAACGGGCCCTCCCGCGGGCCGTGCCCACGGACCCCGACGCCCTCGAGCGCTTCGTGGAGGGGGGGCAAAAGAAGCTCCCCGATCTGGTCCCCGGCACCGAGGCGCGTATCGTGTGGCGAAGAGCGGAACGCACCCCCACCTATTGGTCTGTCGTCTATCTGCACGGCTTCTCAGCCACTCGGCAGGAGACGGCGCCCTACTCGGAGGAGGTCGCCGAGGCGCTCGACGCCAACCTCTACGAGGCGCGCTTCGCGGGGCACGGGAGGTCGGGTGAGGCGCTCGCGGAAGCCACCGCCGAAGACTGGGTGCGCAACGCGCGGGAGGCCTTCGCAATCGGCGCGGCCCTAGGCGAGCGCGTGGTGATCGTGGGGGTCTCCACGGGAGCCACCCTAGCCACCATCGCCGCCTTCGACGCGGGGGGCGCCCAGGGCAGCGCCGTCACCAGCAAAGCCCCTCGCCCCGACGCGTTCGTATTCCTCAGCCCCAACTATGGGCTCAAGAGCGCTTCGTCCCAGCTGATCCTTTGGCCGTGGGCTTCCAACTGGCTCCCCTTCGTCGCGGGGAGCGAGCGGGCCTGGGAGCCCTCGAGCGAAGACCACGGCCGCTACTGGACCACCCGCTACCCCGTGCAGGCACTCTTTCCGATGATGGCCTCCGTGGCCTCCGCCGCCTCCGGGCCCGTGGAATCGATCTCGGTTCCGACCCTCGTCTTTCTCTCCGACAAGGACGAGGTGGTCTCAACCGAAGCCACGCGAGGGGTGTTGAAGCGCTGGGGAGGTCCCCAAGAGATTCGCCTCGTCGACGGGGCCGGAGACGACCATGTGATCGCAGGTCGCATTCTGAGCCCCACCCGAACGTCCACCCTCGCCCGTACCACCGCGGCGTGGCTCGAAACGGTGCGTTGAGCCATCCGCCGCCGCGGCCGTCGAATCGGCACACCGCTCGCATGAGGAAAAAGAAAGAGATCGCGTCGAAGATGGTCCCTGACCTGGCCGGAAGGCTTCCCTGCTTTCCGGCCGACCCACCGCATCCTCGACATCCTCGTCGAGGGTGACATCGAAGACGTCCCCACGAGAGCCCCAGGCACCGCACCGCGTCCCGGTAGCGATCTCGCCATCCTGGCGAACCTCCGCGCCCGGGTCATCTCGCCGCCGGATCCCAGCTCCGGCGGGGGTGAGCCTCGCTCGGCGAACGCCCTGCTGGGCTTCGAACGGCGATTCATCCTGTATCGGGGGAAGGGGTACCCCGACGAATCGCGCGCCGCGCGTCGAGCTAGCTCGGTCTTCGTGTCTGACCGTCGCCTATGTGTTTCGTCCGGTCACGGTCCGTAATGAGCCGCCACCCGAGCCTCGCGCGGGAGCTGTTTCATTTCGATGCGCTCGGCCGTGTCGCGCTGAGGCAGTGGGCAAGGTCCGGCTGATATCCTCCCCGCCCATGTCGTTCCGCGTGCGACCGGCCACCCTCGACGACGTCGAGGGCATCGTCCACCTCAACCAGCTCTGCTACCCCGACCCCGAAGAGGGCGATGTGGTGTGGCGTCGGCGCCACGTCGAATCCCACCTCCGCATATTCGGCGAGGGCCAGTGGGTGGCCGAGAGCGACCGCGGCGACATCGTCGGCGCCGCCACCGCGATCGTGGTGTCCCTGGGTCGAGATCCGCACCGCGACCACACTTGGGCGGGGATCACCGACGACGGCATGCTCTACAGCCACGACCCCTTTGGCGACACTCTGTACGGCGTCGACACCACGGTGCACCCCGAGCACCGCGGCCAGGGGGTGGCCAAGCAGCTCTACGCCGCCCGGCGAACCCTGTGCCAGCGACGGAACCTCCGACGCATCGTGCTCGGAGGACGTATCCCCGGTTATCTCCGCCGCGCGGACACCATGACCGCGGAGGAGTACGCGCGGCAGGTGGAGGCGGGCGCCTTCGCAGACCCGGTGCTGACCCTCCAGCTCGAGCAGGGCTTCGCGCTTCGCAAGGTGATGGCCCACTACATTCGGGACCCGTCCTCTCGCGACCACGGCACCTTCCTCGAGTGGCTCAACCCCGAGTACCGGGCCCGACCGAGCCGCGCCCGCAGCGTCCGCGTGAGCTGCGTCCAGTACGAGATGCGCAAGATCGTCAGCTTCGATCAGTTCGCCCAGCAGGTGAGCTACTTCGCCCAGCTCGCCGCGGGCTACGGGGCCGACTTCGTGGTGTTCCCAGAGCTGCTCACCGCCCAGCTCATGAGCTACCTCGACGTAAAGACCTCCGTAGAGGCCATCCGCAAGCTCACCGAACATACCGCGGAGGTCGACGCTCTGTTCCGGCGACTGGCTGCGGACCTTCAAACCTGCATCCTCGGCGGAACCCACCCGATTCTCGTCGAGGAGCGCATCCTCAACGTCGCCTCCTTGTATACTCCCGAGGGCGAGCTGTTCCGGCAGGCTAAGCTGCACATCACTCCGAATGAGCGCACCGCGTGGGGCGTAGAGCCGGGGTCCCAGCTGCGGGTCTTCGACACGCCCAAGGCTCGCGTAGGCATCCTCATCTGCTACGACGTGGAGTTTCCGGAGACCGCTCGCTATCTCACGGATCAGGGCGCGGACCTCATCCTCAACCCCTTCTGCACCGACGACCGACAGGCTTACTTGCGCGTGCGCTACTGCGCCCAGGCCCGTGCGGTGGAGAATCAGGTGTATGTGGCCAGCGCCGGAACCGTGGGCAACCTCCCCGATGCGGAGAACATGGACCTGCAGTACGCCCAGTCAGCGGTCTTCTCGCCGTCCGACTTCAACTTCGCCCGGGACGGGATCCTCGTCGAAGCGAGCCCCAACGCCGAGACCGTCATCACCACGGATGTAGACCTCGACGCCCTCGAAGCGGCCATTCACGGGGGCTCCGTCCGCCAGCGCGCGGACCGGCGCCCCGACCTCTTTCGCTTCGACGTCGACCTCGCGGAGGGGGACGACGTCCCCTTCTGAGACGACAGGAAAAATCACGCGCGGAACCTCTACTCGACCGGCCCTGTGCCGACCCATAGGATATGGGCGAAGTCCATTTCGTGAAACTCAGCCACGAATGGCGGATGACCTTCCCGGAGCGGTTCAGCAACAACTTGATTCGCCCGTTTAAAGAGGTCCTCTCCGAGCTCCCAACCCGAAACCGCCCCTTCCGGGGGGTCTTGGCCGTCGATCTGTCCCGAACGACCTACATCGACATGTACGCGCTGGGCATGCTCCTCCTCCTCAAAGAGCGAGCTGAGAAGGTCGTCTTGCGGGCCAGCCATCCCGACGTTCTCGCCGTGTTCGACTACGCCCACTTCGACGAGATCTTCGAGATTGAGCGGACGGACGCCGTCAATCCCGCGGTGTGATGAGCTCCGCGAAGCTCACGGGGTGGGGACGAGGAGGTAGTCGAGGTTCGGCCCGCTCTGCCCGGTCGCGGTGAGGCGCACGGTGTTGGGGCCTGCCTGAAGGGGGGCCAAAATGTGGGCAAAGCCCCAGGTGCTGAATCCTCCGGTGTTGCGGAAGTCGATCGACCCTATGACGGCGCCGTTCACACTCAGCTCCATGGTCCGGGTGGGAAGCGTCCGGGCCAGAGCGTAGCGGAGGTAGAGCGGCTGCTCACCGGCCGTGGGGGCGCTGATCTGAAACTCCACGTAGTCCCCGGAGGCGTGCTTGTAATCGACGAAGGCCCCCTCGCTCGCGCCGGCGTGCTGGTTCGCCACCACCGCCCCGTGCAGAGTGGCCTGCTCGGCCTCATAGATTCGGCCTCCGGGGACGGTGAGAGTGCGGTCCACCACCGCCTGCACGAAGCGCTGATTGGCGTTGCTGTTGCTGCACGTCCACTGCTTGAGGTTGGTCCCCTCGGCGCTCAATCCCCGGGCGAGGTCGAGACAGAGACCGCTGTGTTGGGCCACGAGCATGAAGTCGTCGGTGCGAGAGGTGGCGGGGTTGTCGCGGAGCTTCCATAGCTGGTTGGCCTTGTTCTCTGCGCATTCGAAGAGAAGCACGTTTCCGCCGGGCTCGACGCTGCTCCCTGCCACCTCCAGGCACTTGCCGCTCAGCTCGTGGCGAATCTCGTAGGCGTCGCCGCGGGGGATGAACTTGAAGATCTGCCCTTCGGCCCCGGTGCAGCTATGTTGCTGAACGTTGCTCTCGTCGACGGCCAGCCCGCCGTGGAGGCTGAGGCACTTCTGGTGGCGGGTGATTTCGATGAGGCTCGCTGCGGCCGAGAGGGCTCCCGGGTTCGAGCCCTCTCCGAGACGAAGCTGGCTCTCGTAGGCCGAGAAGACCTTGTGTCCCTGCGCCCCGAGGCTGGTGAGCTGAGTGGAGTTGGGGTGGTGGATCTCTCGCTCACTCCAGGGGACCTCATACGCGCACGAAGGAAGACCTTCGGGGCGAAGCACCCGGGGCAAATCGAGGATGGAGGCGCCGTTCTCCGTCCAGGCGGCTTCGAAGGTGAAGTCGGGCCGGGACCGCTCGTGAAGAGCCATGGTGTCCCAGAACTCTAGGACCCGGCCGTTGACGGTGTGGGAGGTCCCGTCGCCGCAGTAGTCTCCGCGCATCATTCGCACACAGGCCTGCAGATGACCGGGAGTGTTCATCTGACTCTCGGCGAGCGTTTTGATCTCGCCCGGGCTGGAGTTCGGATCGACCCAGGGCCGGTATCCCGCCTCCATACACTTGGCGATGCTGCTGCCCCGACACGCGAAGTTGAAGGTTTGACCGTCGCTGGTCCACGCCCCGCCGGTGGCCGTGCCCGCGCCGTGATTCCAGCGACCGGGCACGGCCAGCGCGGGAATGGGCTCACCTTGGGGGCTGGTGCCGCAGAGCGGCAACCAGTTCGGCCCCTCCGCGGCATACACCGCGTAGTAGAGGAGGTCGCGTTGCCCCTCGCCCCCGGCCGCCACCCCGCTCACCTGGAGCAAGGTCATGCTGCCGTCCGTCGTCTTCCCTTCGAGCTGCATTCCCACCAGACTCTCAATGGGTTCACCGTCGAGGCGCACCTCGGTCACCTCCGCGGCCTGGACACCTCCCAGACTCTCACCGTTGGGCCCTACCCCCGCGTAGGGGTTGAGAAGGTCCGGCTGAAAGAGCGGCGCGGTCCAGATCGGGAAGCGGTCGAAGGAGGGCACGAAGCTGCTGACGGGCTGGGTGAAGACGGTGTCCACCGCGGCCATCGCGAAGGTGGTCCCGTTCAGCGAGACGCCGTTTTCGATCTGGAGGCCGAGATTTACCGTCTCGACGGTGGGCGCGTCGGGCGCCGCGCACGCGCTGGTCAGCGCCAAGGCCCCGGAGAGGGCGGCCGTAGTCCGTAGCATGGCAGCTCCAACGGCAAAGTCGGTGCCAGCGGCTAAACGCTCGGGACGCCGGATCCCCCGCGACGGACGCAGCCGATTGAGCCGGCTAGAGATGCCCAAGCCTCAGCCCGCCCGCGGGGGATCCGGAGTCTAGATGCGCCCGGGCGCATCTAGAGAACGCGGCTCAGCAGCTGCTCTGCCGCTCCGCGGTGCAGGTGTCGTTGCCCCAACCCCCGTTGGCGGTGTCGTCTCCACCTCCGCCGGTGATGTCGTCCCCGCCGCTTCCGCCGTTCAGGATGTCGTCGTCCGGGCCCCCGAAGATCTCGTCGGCGCCCCCGTTTCCATCAATGACATCGTTGCCCCGACCGCCGCGAAGCTCGTCGTCGTGCTCGTTGCCCTCGATGATGTCTCCTTGCGGCCCCCCAAAGATGGTGTCGCGGTCGCGGCCGCCCTCGAGGATATCCGGGCCGTCATCGCCCCAGATCGTGTCCCGACCCCACTCCCCGAAGATGGTGTCTGCCTCGTCGCCGCCGTGAAGCTCATCGCTGCCGCTGCCTCCGCGGATGGTATCCTCGCCCCCTTCGCCGAAGACCTCATCGTCCCCGTCCTCGCCAAAGATCTCATCGTTGTCGGGGCCGCCGAAGATGAGATCGTCGCCGCGGCTGCCGCGGAGGATGTCCCGGCCGCCTTCCCCATAGATGGTGTCGGCGCCGCCGTCGCCGTCGACGGTGTCCCGTCCTTCGCCGGCACAGATCACATCCGACCCGCCCCCGCCGTCGATGTCGTCGTTGCCGTCGAGCCCCACGATGACATCGCTGCCCCCGCGGCCTCGGAGCACATCGGGGCCGTTCGTGCCCACGATGGTGGCCTGAAAGCCGTTGCACTCCTCCACCGTGGATCCGGACGGGAAGCGCTCGATCGTGTCCTCGATCCAGGCGCGGTGACGCGAAAGCCGAACCCCCGCGGTGGTGCGGGTACAGTCCCCCACGGAGAAGACCGCCACGAGGGAGCCGTTGATGGACATGGGGCCTCCGCTGTCCCCGGAGCAGCCCGCGGCGGCGCCATCTCCGCAGAGAAGACCTGCCGTCCCGGCCACTGCACAGGCCAGAGTCTTCGAGAGGGGGGAGGGCTCGAACACCGAGGCCCCCTCCAAAAGGATGGGAGAAGGCGTATTGGAGGTGGTGCCGGACCGGATAGTATCTCCGTAGCCGGCGACGATGATCGTCTGCCGCCCCTGGACGGTAGAGAAGTCCATCGGCATGGGAGTCACCCCCCTGACCGGCCGAGTGAGCCGAATCAGCGCGATGTCGTCATGAGCCGTGGCGAGATCCACGGATTGAGGGCTCAAGAAATCGATGGTGTTGGTGAGCCAAGGGATGAAACCCTCGCCCGTGAAGCCCGGATGCTTCATGATCATGTCCGCATAGATACGCGTCCCCTGAAGGCGCTGCGTACTATTGATGCGGAGAACGAGCCCGCCGGCGTCGTCGATGCCTCCCGGACGACGCTCATCATAGACACAGTGGGCCGCCGTCAGGACCCACGACGGATGAATCAGCGTGCCTCCGCACCGGCCCCCGATCTGAACCTGGGCCTCCCACGGCCCCGAAGGGGCCACTCGACCGTTGGTGATGGCGAAAGCCGGTGATGCGCACATGGCCACCGCCACGAGGCTCAACGCGCCGCGTTTCAAGTAAAGATGGGACAGCTGTCCCTTGCTTTTGGTCACGATAGTTTCTCCTGGGTTGTCGCGGGGGGACGCGGCTCGCCGGCGGCCCCGCTCGCACCTCCTCTGTATGTCGACGGGCTCGAGAAACTGACGTCCTATCGGGTGGTCCACACGGCCAGCTCGTTCCCGCTGGGGTCGGCGAAGTGAAAACGGCGACCGCCGGGGAACGAGAAGATCTCCTTTACGATGGTGCCTCCGGCGCTTCTTACCGCCTCCAGGCTCGCCTCGAGGTCCTCCGAATAGAGGACGACGAGACAACCCCCACGACCCGTGGGTTCACCCTCAGCGAGACCACCCATCTCGCGCCCCTCACCGACGATGCCCGCATAGGTCGGACCGTAGTCGGTGAAGGTCCAGCCGAAGGCCGCAGCATAGAAGACCTTGGCGGCCGGGAGATCTCGAGCCGAGATCTCGATGTAATCGATGGTGTGGTGTCGGTGGGCAGAGGCGTCGGTCATGAGCGCCTGGTATCGAAGCGCGACCCTCGTGGGAAGCGGCCTGAGGGCGATCACTGACAGCGTGGTGTCAGCATGAGCGGACCTGCTCACCCGCTCCGTCCTTCGCCTTCTTCTCAAACCCTCACTCTCTCGGGGGGGCGTCGGCCGGACGAGGGGGACGGATAAAGGTTAGGGTCATGAAGGTCTCGGCGAGGCCGTAGCCCCGCATGTTGGCCCAGCTCCCGTCGCCGTAGCGAACCCCGCCGAAGAGCACCTGGGCTCCCGCCGCCCGCGCAAACTCGGCTCGGTGGGCGATGAGGGCGCGCTGCACCCCGCGGCGCCGAAACCGGGGCGCGGTGGCCGCCTCGGCCAGATAGGCCACGTCGTCGAACAGCGCGAGAATGGCCTCCCCCGCCGGCTCTCCGTCCACGAAGGCCACGAAGCGGTGCCAGCCGGTCGGGGCCGGCAAAGGGCCCAGGGCCGCCCGGGCGATGGGCTGTTTGGCCTCCGGGACCTCCCATCCCGCGTTGAAGGCGGTGAAGAAGGCGTCGAGGGAGGCCGCGTCCTCGACGGGACGAATGTCGTGGTGGGGGGCGTCGAGGCGAATGGCGTCGAGCGGGGCGGCCATCCACGCCTCGAGCTCGTGGGCCACGAAGCCCCGACGGGCGAGCGCCTCGCCGACGTCCACCTCCAGAGCGGCCCCGGGGAGCCGAACCCGCGCCGAGCAGCCCACCTCGTCGTACCAGGGCAGGATCGCGTCCAAGAGGTCGAGCCGTTCGGGAGACAGCCCGGTGATCTGATTTCCGGGCTCGTGCTCCGGTGAAGCGCGGGTCCGCACCGACCACACCCCATCCGACCAGGTCCGGGTGGCCACCCCGAGCTCCGCCCCCGCCGCCGCGGCGAGCACGTTCTCCGCCTCTTGTCGCTCTTGAGCCTCGTGGAGCCGAGGGAGGCGGGCGGCGAGGGTTCGGTCCAGCGTCATCGCGCCGAGACCGTGCCTCCTTCCCCGACCCGGGGCAACGGCTGCCGCCCCGAATGAAAGTATCCGCGGCGGAGGGCTCATAGGTCGTGGCGCTTCTCTTGAGACCGCCCCATGACGATGGCATCGTGCCCACCCCCAGGATGAAGAAGCACGAATCTCTATCTTTAGTCCTCCTCCTGGCTGTGCCTTTAGGTGCCTGCCGCAGCAAGCAAGCTGACCAGGTCCGTACGGGACCACCTCCGAGGGAGGCCGCCTACCTTGGGCAAAAACCTCCCGGCCTGACCCCTGAGGTTTTCGCCCCGGGAATCGTCACCACCGAATACATGGAGTTCTTTGGCAGCTTCACGCCAGATTTGAGAGAGTTTTATTTCAAGAGGAAGGGCGGGAAATACGATGTATCGACGCTGGTCGTCCTCCGATATGAAGATGATCGATGGAGCGAGTCGGTGGTCTCGCCTCCCGAAGCCTCGATCGGAGAGCCGTCGATCTCTCCCGACGGCAACACTCTATACCTGGGCTCGAGGTATATCGAGCGAACCCCGTCTGGGTGGTCGACCGTGAGAAGTCTGGGAGCCCCCTTCGAAGACACTCCCATCATGCGCCTCACCGCCTCCGCCGAGGGCACCTACGTATTCGACGAACGCGAAGAGGTAGGCACCCTCCGATACTCTCGAAGGATCGACGGCCGACGTGAAGCCCCCCGAGCCTTCGGCGACGAGATCAACGCCGGCCGGTGGACGGCGCACCCCTTCATCGCGCCGGACGAGAGCTACCTCATTTGGGACAGTGAGCGAGAAGGCGGATACGGCGACTCGGACCTATACGTCAGCTTCCGTCAAAAGGATGGCTCCTGGGGACCTGCCGTGAATATGGGGGGCGAGATCAATGACGAACGTGAAAATATATACGGCACCGTCACCCCGGATGGCCGATACCTGTTTTTTCACACCTATTTGGAGAAAGGAAAGTCGAACATCTACTGGGTCGACGCCCAGATCCTCGAAGAGCTCAGAGCCCGGAGCCCCTCGACAGCGCTATAGGTTCGCCACTCGCCGCACCCGCGCGACCACCCGGATCAGAGGGGCGTTGCCCTCGGGGGCTTCGAGAGGAAGCTCGATGGTGGTGGACCCGACCTTGGTCCACGACGAGGGCGGGGCGGGGCGAAATCCGAGCGACGCCATGAACGACAGGCTCGCGTCCCCGGCGCTGGCCAAGAGCACCGCGGCGCGCTTCACCACCGCCTCGGCGGTGATGCGCTCCAGGAGGCGATAGACCACCGGGCCCGGGCGATTGAGGTGGGCCCGCACCACCAGCCGCTCCACCACCGCCTGGGCGTGGGGGCGGGGGTTGAAGCCCCAAGCCTCCGCGTGCTCGGGAGCCAGGACCCGCATGCGGGCCACGGCCAGCACCCGGCCCTCCTGATGGGCCGCGAACACGATGCTCGGCGCCACCACCGGCACCCGAGGCCACCCCAGCACCTCCCGCGCGCCGAGCTCGGCCTCCAGGGCCACGCCCGCTTCCTGAGTGCCGTCCACCCGGCGCACGTCGAAGGGGCCGATGGGGGCGTCGCCGGAGGTCTCCAGGGCCGCCTCGGCCGCAGGCAGAGGGCGGCCGCGCGCCACGCGGGGAGGTGGAGTCGAGTCCTGATCCGAGGGCGTCACGTGAGAGCTCCCGTGACGATGTTCGCGAGAGGGCCCCGAGCTCACCATCACCCGGGATGGTGGTTCCGTTGGGCGGAACACCAGCGGGCGTGCTAACCGGCCGACATGGGCGAGACCTCGATACCCATCGACGTGTGGTCGGACGTGGCCTGTCCGTGGTGTTTCGTCGGGAAGCGAAACCTCGAGAAGGCGCTCGGCCAGCTCCCCGAAAAAGCCGCCGAAAAGTTTACGGTGCGCTGGCACGCCTTCGAGCTGAACCCCCGGGCCCGAAAAGACGTGGATACGAGCGTTCCCTACGCGGAGCGGCTGGCCCGAAAGTACCAGGTCGCTCCGGAGCAGGCGCAGGGCATGATCGACCGCATGACTCAGGTCGGCGCCGAAGCGGGCATCGAGTTTCGCTTCGACCGGGTGGTCCCGACCAACACCTTCGACGCCCACCGCATGATCGCCTGGGCCCGGGCGACGTCCGGAGGCGAGGCAGCGGCCCGTCTCAAGGAGCGCCTGCTCCTCGCCTACATGACGGAAGGGGCCCACCTCGGACAGCCTGAAGTCTTGGCCCGCCTGACCGCAGAGACCGGGCTCGACGCCGCTGCGGCTCAGGACGTAGCCAGCTCCGAAGCCTACGGCCCCGCCGTCCGCGAGGACGAGGCGGCCGCCTACCAGATGGGGGTGAGCGGCGTGCCGTTCTTTCTCGTGGCCGGAGAGACCCCGCTCCCCGGCGCCCAGCCACCCGAGGTCATCGCCGAAGCCCTCTCCGCCGCTGCAGAGCCGTGACCGGTTGAGCCGAGCAAACTCAGGGTAACGGGGCTTTGGCCGTCAACGGGCCGGCGCGGGGCTCGAGGTTGACGCTTCTCCGGGGGAGAGCAAGGTAGCTTCGGGCTCACGCCATGCGTTCGCACCGTCCCCACCGCTGGCTCGGCTATGCCCTCCTTGGCGCCGCCTTCGGGCTGGGCATCCTCGGCGGCGTCGCGGGCGCCCTCGGCGCCGCCACCCGAATTTCTTCGCCGCCGGTGTTCTTGGGCGCAGGATGTATTGCGGGAGCGATGATCGCGGCGGGCCTCGCCTACCCCGCGGCCCGGGCCCTGCGTCACTCTCGGCGCCTCCGGACCGCCGTCGTCATGGCGGCCGTGGTGGCTCTCGTCTTGGCCAGCCTCACCGCGCCTCTCTTCTATCCACCGTTGACCGACCCCGTCCCCCCCGAGTCCCGCGCCCTGCCTCCCGGCGCTACACGGTGGACCCTGGCTACGGGGTCGGAGGTGGCGGTGCTCCGCGTCCAGGGCCGAGGCGCACCCACGCGTCCTCCGATCGTGTTTCTCCACGGCGGGCCCGGCGGCTTCAGCGTCGGCCTCGCGCCCACCGTCGAGGCCATCTCGACCCTGGCTGAGGACGGCCACGACCTCTACTTCTACGATCAGGTCGGAGGAGGGTTGTCGGCCCGCCTCGCCGACGTGACCGAGTACTCCCTGGAGCGACACCTCGCCGATCTCGAGGCCGTGATCGCGCGTATCGGCAGCGACCAAGTGGTACTCATCGGGTCGTCCTTCGGCAGCACCCTCGGGGCCCATTACATCTCCCGGCACCCCGATCAGGTGGCGCGGGCCGTGTTCTCGGGCGCGTCCGCCCTCTTCGCGCCCGCGTGGCGAGCCTCGGGGACCGGCTCCCTCGATGACAGCATGTCCCCCGGCGAGCGCCGGCGCTTCTCCGAGGCCATCGAGAAGCCTCGCCTCTTTGCGGCCATCGCCCTGGCCCAGCTCAACCCTCGAGCGGCCGCGCGCTTCGCGCCCGAGGCCGAGCTCGGCGCGTTCTTCGACGAGGTGGCCAACGCGTTCTACCTCCCGCTGACGGTATGCCGGGGCAGCACCCCCCGTGTCCGCTCCTCGGGCTACGGGTTCTGGTCGAATCGCATCACCGGGGCGAGCCTCGCTCGAAGCGACGACGACCCGCGGCCCCGACTACGTACCGTCGCTACCCCTGTCCTCGTGCTCCGGGGGGCCTGCGACTACAAGAAGGAGGCCGTGGCCCGCGAGTACGCGGAGGTCTTCCCGGAGGCCCGCTTCGTTCAGCTCGAAGGCGCCGGACACATGCCCTACCTGGACGCTCTCGACCCCTACCTGGCCGAGGTGCGGCCGTTTCTTCAGGCGCCCGCTCGCTCCCTTCAGCCCCCGCCTGGGCTATAAACCCCCCGAGTGGTGGAGCTCGACGAAGCCGAGGCTCTGGCCCACTGCGCGGCCGAGCCGATTCACATTCCGGGGCAGGTCCACGGCTACGGGGTGCTTCTCGCCGCCGGTCTGGATCAGGACCGGGGCTTTCATCATGCCTCCGCCAACGTGGCCGAGATCCTGGGGGCGGAGGCGCAGGCGCTGTTCGGGGTGTCCTGGTCGTCCTGGTTCGATCGGCCCCTGACCCACGCCATCCGCAACGCCCTCCGGGACGGGGTCCGGGATGCGCACCGCCAACACGTGGGGGAGACGGAGCTGTCGGGTCGGAGCTTCGAGGTCTACGTCCACCGAAACCCGCAAGGGAAACTGCTGTTCGAGCTTCTCCCGCGGCTTCGCACCGCGGCCGCCCCTTCGCCCGTGGACGCCGTGCAGGCCACCCTCGCTCACCTCGCGCAGCGGGAGAGCCTGGACGACCTGCTCAGGGACGCGGCCCAGGCCACCCGGCAGCTGGCGGGGCTCGACCGCGTCATGATCTACCGCTTCCTCCCGGACGCCTCGGGGGAGGTGGCGGCGGAGTCCGTCGAGGTCGGCCTCGAGCCCTATCTGGGGCTGCGATACCCGGAGTCGGACATCCCCGCCCAGGCCCGAAAGCTCTACCTCGAGACCCCGGTGCGCCTCATCGACGACGCCCACGCCCCCCTGGTGGGCCTCCTCGCCGCCGACCCGGAGGCGCCCCCCCTCGACCTCTCCTGGGCGCTGGTGCGGGGGACCTCCCCCGTGCACCTTCAGTATCTGCGCAACATGGGGAGTCGAGCCAGCCTCACCCTCCCCCTCGTGGTCCGGGGGCAGCTGTGGGGCTTGGTGGCGGGGCACCACGGCCAGCCCATCGTCCCCGACCCGGCCCTCCTCACCGCCGCCCAGCTCCTCGGGAGCCTCCTCGGCATGCTCATCGAGCAGCAGCTGAACCGGGCCCTCGACCGGCGAAAGAGCCGCACCCCGGAGTGGACCCAGATCCTCCTCGGCCTCGAAGCCTCCGTCCTCGAAGAGAAGGAGATCGACTTGGGGTCGGCCTCTTTTGAGACCTTGCTGGAGACCTTGCCGTGTAGCGGCGTCACCCTCTCGCTCCCCTCGGGCCACCGCTCGGTGGGCACCCCCCTCACCTCCGAGGAGGTCGAGGCCCTCCATGCCCGGAGCGACGGGGGCAGCTTCGCCACCGATCAGCTCGAAGCCACCGTCCCCGAGGTCGCGTGGGGGGCGCGGGCCGGGGCCCTGGTGGAGGCCATCTCCTCGGACCCCCCGGTGGATCTCATCTGGCTGCGCCCGGCGGAAGATCAGATCATCACGTGGGCTGGAGACAAGAGGACCGCCCTCACCCACACCGACGGCGGGACCCGGCTTCACCCCCGCGCCTCCTTCGACGCCTACATGGAGACGGTGCGGGGCCAGGCCCGGGCGTGGACCCCGGAAGAGCGCCGCTTCGCGCGGGCGCTGGCCGACGCCCTCGGGGCGGCTCTGGAGACGGTGAGCCAGATCCGCAGCCAGCGCGACCGGCTCCAGCTCTTCATCCACGAGCTCAACCATCGGGCCCGGAACGTCCTCGCCCTCGTCCGCTCGCTTATCCGCCAGTCCAAGCGCTACGCCGCCGACATCGAAGGCTACGGCGAGGCTCTGGAGACGCGGATCGTCGCGTTGGCCACCGCCCACGATCTCCTCACCGGCTCGAGCGGATCCGGGGTCGACCTCGAGAAGCTCGCCGCCACCGAGCTCGCCCCCTACCGGGGCCGCAACGGAGGCGAAAGCGGGGGCGAGAGCCCCCGGTACCGCATCGAAGGCCCCCCGGTGCTGCTCCAGTCCACGGCGGGCCCGCTCATGGCCCTGGTCCTGCACGAGCTCGCCACCAACGCGGCCAAGCACGGCGCCTTCTCGTTCGAGGCGGGGCAGGTGGCGCTGTCCTGGGCCAAAGTGCCCGGCGGCCTCGACGTCCGCTGGACCGAGTCCGGCGGCCCGAGCACCACCCCGCCCACCCGCACGGGCCTCGGGCGCGCCATCCTGGAGCGCACCGTGCCCTTCGAGCTCGACGGGACGGCGGACCTCGAGTTTCGGCCCGAGGGGCTCGAGGCTCGTTTCTGGCTGCCCAGCGCCTGCTTCTCCGAGCCGCGCACCCGCGACGCGTCGACCGAGCCCGAGGGGGCCGCTGACGAGCCCCGTGCGGCGGAAGCCCCGAGCGGACCCCACCGCGGCGCGGTGCTCGTCGTCGAGGACAGCCTCGTCATCGCCATGGAGCTCGAGGAGGTGTTCTACGACCTCGGCTTCGATCAGGTGGACCTCGCCGCCACCCTCATGCAGGGCCTGGCCCGGGCCCGCGCCGTCGACTACGCCTTTGCCGTCCTCGACATCAACCTCCGGGGCGAGCTCAGCTTCCCCATCGCCGACCTCCTCGTGGAGCGCAATGTGCCTTTCATCTTCGCGTCCGGCTACGGCGACACCAGCTCCCTCGTGGACCGCTTCCGCCACCACCCGATCATGACCAAGCCCATCGGCCGAGACGATCTCGCCCGCCGGGTGCAGGCCGAGCTGGAGCCGGAGTGAGCGCTCCTCCGGCATCGGAGGGCGCACCGGCGGAGCCCCTCTCTCAGGCCCTCAAGCGCGAGACCTCCGCCCTCCATCGGGAGGCGGAGCGGGCCGCCTTCGTGGGGCGCTGCCTCCGGGGCGAGATGGACGCCGCGAGCTGGGCCGCCTTTTTGGACGCTCTCCTCCCCCTCTACGCCGCTCTGGAGGAAGGCCTGCGGGCCCATCGCGCGGCGCCCGCTCACGCCGCCTTCCTGCGCTATCCCCTGGCCCGGGCCCCCGCCCTGACCCAGAGCCTCCGGGGGCTGAACGTCCCGCGAGACCCCGAGGCGGCCGCTCTCGGCCGCAGGTTCGGGGACCACCTCCGAGCCCTGGCCGGCGCCCGAGGCGCGCCCCACCGGCTCCTCGGCCACGCCTACGCCCGGTACTTCGGCGACCTCATGGGAGGCCAGATGCTCGCCCGCCGGGTCGGGGCGAGCGTGGGCCCCGAGGGGGTGGGATGGCTCGAGTTCGACCTCCCCGCGCCGGCGCCAGCAATCATTGCGTCCCTCCATAAAGCCCTGGACGAAGCCCCCTGGACCAGGTCGGAGCGGGCCGAGATCGTGGCCGAGGCCCAGCTCGCCTTTCGGCAGTCCGTAGATCTGTTCCGCTTTCTCGACGGTGCCCTGGCCACAGGGTCGGGGCTCCCCTAGAAACCCAGACCATGGAGACCCCCTTCGTGGTGGGCCTCGGCGCCTCGGCCGGCGGCCTGGGGGCTCTCGAGCGCTTCTTCAAGAAGGTCTCCACGGACACCGGAGCCGCCTTCGTGGTGGTCGTGCACCCCTCACCGGACTTCGAGAGCCTCATGCCGGAGCTCCTGAGCCGCCACACCGAGATGCCGGTGGAGGCGGTCACCGACGGCGCCGCCGTCCTCGCGGATCGCGTTTACATCATCCCTCCTCGCAGCAGCATGGAGCTGCGAGACGGGCAGCTGTGCCTGGTGGCTCCGGACCGCAGCCCCGGACGCGACCTGAACCTCCCCATCAACCTCTTCTTCTTCTCTCTGGCTCGAGACGCGGGAGCGAGATCGGCGGCGGTGGTGCTCTCCGGCGCCGGCACCGACGGCTCCGGGGGCCTCCCCGCGGTGGCCCAGCAGGGGGGCACCATTCTCGTCCAGGACCCCACCGACGCCCAGTTCGACGGCATGCCCCGGGCCGCCCTGGAGACGGGACTCGTGGACGTGGTGGGCCAAGTGGAGCAGCTGGCCGAGACCATCGGTCACCTCACCCGGCCGCCCGGAGCCTCCGACGACGGCTCCCCCCCCGCCCCCGGGAGCCTGCCCGCCGAGGAGCTGGAGCGGCTCCACGCCCTGATCGAAGCCCGCCACCCGAGCTGCCGCTTCCTCGGCGCCACCACCGTGAGCCGCCGGGTGAGCCGCCGGGCCCAGCTCGCGGGGCAAGCCGACGTCGAGAGCTACCTCGACCTCCTCACCACCAACCCTCAGGAGCTCGACGCCCTCCGCCGGGACCTCTTCGTGGGTTTCACGAGCTTCTTTCGAGACCCGAGAGCCTTCGAGAGCCTCCGGCAGGAAGCCTTGCCCCAGCTCCTCGCGGACGGGAGCACGGACCCCCTCCGGATCTGGGTCCCTGCCTGCTCGACCGGACAGGAGGTGTACACGCTGGTCATGTGCTGCCTCGAGGCCCTGGAAGCAGCCGGTCAGAACCGCCACCTCAAGGTCTTCGCCACCGACGTCAACGAGCGCGCCCTCCCGTTCGCCTCTCGCGGCATCTATTCCGCGGAGGAGGTGGCCTGGCTCCCCGAAGGCCTCCTGGCTAAATACTTCGAGCCGCGGGGCGTCGAGTTCGTGGTGAGCCCGCGGATCCGAAGCGGGGTGATCTTCTCCTCGCACAACGTAGTGGAGGACGCTCCCTTCGGCCGCATGGACCTCGTGTCCTGCCGAAACCTCCTCATCTATCTCACCGACGCTGCCAAGCAGGAGACCCTCCGGAGCCTGGTGTCCGCCCTCAAGCCGGACCGAGGGATCCTGATGCTCGGCGCGTCCGAGATGCCCACCCCCTTCGAGCCCTACGTCGACGCGATCTCGAGCGCCCGCCGGCTCTACCGGCGAGGCTCGAAGTCCCCGCCCCTCGTCAAACCTCGCCCTCTCCCCTCGCCGGACCCCACCGGGGGGGTCCGGGATCGCCGCGACACCCTCAAGGAGGTCCGCACCGCGGCCGAGCTCAAGACCCTGCGTCAGGCGCTCGGGGCGAGCTTCGCCTTCGACGCACGCAGCGCCGCCCTCATCGACGACGAAAACCGCCTCCTCACCGTCCTCCACGACGCCCAGGGGCTGTTCAAGCTCCCCACGGGGGACGCCTCCCTCCACGTCGAGAGGATCCTACCCGCCCCCCACGCGGCGGCCCTATGGTCGGCCCGAAACCACCTCCGGGAGGGCCACCCGCATCCCGTCCCGGTGGTGACCCCGGACGGCGCCCCCGCCCTCGACCTTCGCCTCGTCCCCCTCGAGGTCCCCGAGGGGAGCGCCCCCAAGCTCCTCCTCGTCATCGGGGCGCGCGCGGCGCCGGCGGGACCACGGGCCGAGGCGCCTTGGGCGGAAGGAGACGCGGAGGCGGTGGCGCAGCTCCAGGCCACCTTGGCCCGAACGCAAACCAGCCTGCAGGAGACGATCGAGGAGCTCCGGTCCACCGACGAAGAGCGGGTGGCTTCGAACGAAGAGCTTCAGAGCACCCACGAAGAGCTCCAGTCGCTGAACCAGGAGGTGTACACCGTCAACGCGGAGCTTCAGCGAAAGAACCGCGACCTGGAGGTCATCACCGCCGACCTCGACAACCTCCTCGACGCCCTCGACGTGGGCACCGTCTATCTCGACGAAGACCTGACCATCCGGCGCTACAACGCCCGGTTTACGCGGATCGTGGAGCTTCGGGCTTCGGACCTCGGGCGGAGCATCGAAAGCTTCGCCACCGGGGTGAACTTCCTGGAGCCGGTTCGGCGAGCCCTCGCTGAGGACCGCGCCGTGGAGCAGCACCTGCGCGACGCCGAGGGGGCCTTGCTCCTCATGCGGGCCCGTCCCTACCGGACCCAGCCGGACGGGCCCCAGCAGGGAGACGCGGAGGGGGTGGTCGTGACCTTCGTGGACGTCACCGCCCTCAAGAACTCCGAGGAGGCAGCCTCGCTCCTGGGGGAGCGGCTCTTCGCCACGAACCAGAGCCTCAAAGATCAGGTCGAGCAGCTGGAGGGCATCTTCTCCGCCACCGCCCACGACCTCCGAAAGCCCCTCCTCTCCATCGACGCCTTCATGCAGGGGGTGCGGGAGCAGCTCGGCCGGGAGCCCCCCGACGTCGAGGCGGCTCTCCCCAAGCTCGGCCGCCTCGAGGGGAAGATCCGCCAGCTCCGGACCATCCTCGACGAGCTCACCAAGCTCTCCGAGATCAGCCGCGCGGATCAGATCATGGAGAGCCTGGAGCTCGACGCCTGGCTCGACGCCCAGCTCGAAAGCTACGCGGAGCGGGCCGAGAACGCGGGGCTCCAGCTCCGCTACGCCGCCGACCCCATGACCGTCCGCGCCGCTGCTGCTGCCGCCGCCATCGCGCTTCGCAACCTGGTGGACAACGCCTTTGTCCACGGGGCCACCGCCGAGCAGCC
>JBCBRU010000087.1:0-20238 GCA_039819565.1 Myxococcota bacterium
AGAAGCCTACCTTGCGAAGGAGAAGGTCTCCTGCAGGCTCGAGGAGATCAGGAGCCCCCTCCCCTGAGCCAGGTAGGAGACCTGTGGTGGGCGCACCGCGGGCTCTCTCGCTTTGCCTGACCCGGCTGACCCAGCCGGGATGGGTCGAGCGGCGCGTCGAGCCCGCGGTGCGCCCACCACAGGTCTCCTACCTGGCTCAGGGGAGGGGGCTCCTGATCTCCTCGAGCCTGCAGGAGACCTTCTCCTTCGCAAGGTAGGCTTCTCAAGTCTACGGCCGTCTGTTCTCGTGGCTAACCAAGGGGAGTATCCAGTCGGCAGGCGGCCAGAGTCGGTCCTCGATGGTCATGAGATCAACCTCGGATCGATCAACAGCTGGCGAGGTCGGCCGTTCAGCGAGACATGGGCTTCCGCGTAGACCTCCACCTCGCCCTTGCCCTCGGCCTCGAGCCGGCCCCTAGCCAGCGTCCGAACTCGAGGATCATGTCCGGCCGGCGGGTCATCTTTCGGTACTGTCAGCGACTCAGATGATCCCGCGGATTCTCGACCCACACGCGACCGGTTGAGCTCCTGATGCGA
Organism: Myxococcota bacterium; assembly: GCA_039819565.1. Lineage (GTDB taxonomy): Bacteria > Myxococcota > Kuafuiibacteriia > Kuafuiibacteriales > Kuafuiibacteriaceae > JAHQVK01. The sequence continues at coordinate 577 of JBCBRU010000087.1, forward strand.
TAGCGTACGCGGCCCCGCTTGCTCCGGAGTTTCATTCTCCAGGCAAAGAGATGGCCCTCCTCGGTCCAGGCCGCCGGCCCGGGAAAGAGATGGTGGCGAAGCGGGAGAGCGGTCTGGACGACGAGGTGCAGGACGAAGAGCCCGGCCATGGCTCGAGGGGGATCGACGCGGCCTCTCGGGGGCCGCCATCGTCCGAAACGGACGAGGAGCATGCGCAAAGTGCCGGGCTCCAGGAACAGTAGGGTGAGACCCATGGCCATGTACGGGAAGATGCCGATCCGAAAGAGAGTGGCGTTGGTGGCGTGAAACGCGAAGGCGGCAACTAGAGCTGCGGCGCGGGTTCGCCGCCAGAGGAGCGCCGGGACGATGAGGAGATCGAAGAGGAGTCCCCCATAGCTGAGAAAGAACGCCGTGGGATCCCACGCCAACCAGGGCCCCAGCTCTCCTCGGTCGCTTCGACTCTCCATCCACATCAACATGGGTTGTCCACGAAGCCAGTCACCGTTGAGCTTGGCCACCCCGCCGAAGAAGTAGACGAAACCCATCTGAGCTCGAAGCAGCCACAGGATCCACGCGGGCATCGAGTCGACGCCCCCCACTCGCCCCCAGTGGGCGTCCAGGCTGAAGGCCCGATGGGCGGGGAGGCAGGCGAGATAGAGATGGTTGAGATAGTGGGCCCGCTCGAGGAGAAAGATATAGGTGAACCCAAAAAGCCAAAGCCATAGTAGTGAAAACGCATCTCGGTCTCGAGGTAGTACCTCGCCACCCAACCCTTCGAGAGGTAGCGCACGACCTCCCAAGCCATCACGGCGCCGAAGACCATCCGCGCCCACGCGAGGGGTGCGATATTGACGGCCTCCCGCGCCCTCGCTGGGAGCTGGTCGAGCCTGCTCACTTCTTCCCCGTGCGTGGAGTCATGGGTATGGCCGAGCATCGAGCATGGCCTCGCTCGGGGAACCCCCACGGTGGCCTGGTTTCAGTCGGGACTTCTCGACTGCGAAAGCGCCGAGGCCATGATCGAAGTGGGGATGACGGTGGTCCACGACTGCATCGCCTGCCGACGGGCCACGATCTCGCCCACCACCGAAGCCCTCCCCGGGCAGCGCTGAAACCTCGCAGGCCTCGCTTCAATCCGCGTCTCGGGACTGACCGTGGCGTGGCGGCCGACGACGCGTAAAGGCTCCTTGCGACGCCCACATAGCTCCGAGCCTGCGAGCCATGGGTGTGGAGCCCTCATGCACGCGGGGCTGCGCAGCACTGACTCCTGCAGTCTGGGAGGTCAAGAGCATTATCTTGACGCTACGTAGCATTAATTATACGCATCAAAGCATGGCTCGGCCGAAACGAAGCAAAGAGCGTGAGGTTTACAATCGTCTCCCGGTGCTTCGAGCGGAGCGAGGCATGAGCCGCCAAGCCCTCGCCGACGCGGTCGGAGTGCACTACCAGACCATCGGGTACCTCGAGCGGGGCGCCTACAACCCGAGCTTGTCCCTCGCTCTGAGCATCGCCGCCTTCTTCGACCTTCCGGTGGAGGCGGTGTTCTCGCTCGAGCCCTACGCCCCGCTCAGCCACGCGGTGTACCGCGCCGGAAAGGAAGAGCTGCCATGAGTCACCAAGAACGCGCCCGGGCCCTCCGCGCCGAAGCCCTCGACAAGATCCGCGATCGAGCCGAACGCGAGCTGACGGATCGCTCTCTCGACGCGTGGCGCAGCCCTGGACGCCGCCGCTGGGTCGTCGCGGGCTGGCTCGCCTCCGTGCTCGTCCTCGTCGGTCTCTCCTGGGCGGGCCCGACCATCGCCATCGCTGCGGCCCTCTTTGTCGTCATCGGGGCGAGCTGGTTCCTCCGCCGGGTCGTTCGAGGGATGGCGGACCTTCCCGAGGAGCTCCTCGACGAGCGGATGGAGGCGGTTCGCAACCGAGCTTACCGATGGGCCTACGCAATGCTGGTCGCCGTGCTCTCCGTGGTGCTCGTGGTAGCCTGGCTGGCCGCCGACGCACGTCTCGTCGACTGGCAACCCAGCGCGAACGTTTTTCAAGCCCTCATGTGGCTCGTGGTGGGTCTCGCGATGGGACTCCCGAGCGCGGTGGTCGCGGTGACCGAGCCCGAGCTCTGACGGCCTGAGGGTCGTAGCTCGATGCCAGCGTCGTGGACGAACCTCACGAAGACCCTTGGACAGAGGAGGGCCGGCGTGGTGACCGCCCGAGGGCCGAGGTGGCCGTCGATCCTGCCCAGGACCGGGCGCTTTCGCTCCGTCTGACTCGACTGACCGCGCCCGGATGGGCAGCGTTGAGGGTGGGGCGAAGGCGCCGAGTTGGTGTCGACGTTGGAACTGGGTATCAGTGTCGAATGGACTTGATGCCCCTCGCAGCGGTGGCGACCTGGGCCGTTTTGACGGTGATCTTCGTTCGCCGTTCGGGCCTCTACAGGTCAGCGCCGCCGGCCGTGAGAGATGCGCTGGCGCTTCGCCTTCCGAGCTTCGAACGCCTCCGACGGATCGAGACCATCTCGGGGCGAGAGGTCCACTTCGACGTGGTCTACGTCGGGCCGGAGAGCTACGGCAACTCCGAGCGCGATGCGTACCGGAGCACCCTCACGATTCGGGGAGCCCTCCCTACCTGGGTGAGCTTCGGACTCGACGCAAGTCAGCTGTCGCTTCACCCAAGCGACCCGGCCAACCTCTGGGGCGAGATTCTGTTCGGCGAGCTGCCCGTGGAGCTTCCAGCGAGCGGGCTCCTTTTGGGCAGCGACGGCAACCTCGTCTTCGAGTCGACGCCGTCCCCCTTTCCCCCTGACCTCTCTGCCATAGTCCAGAAGCTGCAGCCCTTCCTGAACGCACCACCGAACCTGGCTGAAACCCTCGAGCGATACGTCGAAGGGCCCTCGCCCGCAGGCGCCGTCGCCTTCTCGATCCTTTGGCGGCAGAGCCCATTCGAGGAGCTGACGTCGCGGCTGGCGCGGCGGCATCGAGACACCCACGATGAGGCGCTGGCCGCGGTCATCGCGGCCTACGACGGACCTCGGGGGGAGACGAGACTGCTGGCCATGATGGCTACGAGCTCCCACGCGGGAGTCCGGGAGACCGCGATGACGGCGCTGCTGGCCGAGGGTCGTCTCGAGCCTCTTCTCCGAGTGGATCCGGAGCGCGTACCCGAGGGTTTGCGCCTTCAGCATGTGGAGGCTCTGCTCCGGTTTAGGGATCCCGCGTCAGAAGCCACGGCCATCTCCTACTTGCACTGGGAAGATACTCGGAGCGCGGCGCTCGACCTCATCGCCGCGGTCGGTGGGCGTGCTTCGATGGGACCGCTCGTGGCCCTCCAAGCGGCGAAAGTGGACCCGGACGGCGCGTTGGGGCTCGACGTGACCGTGGAGCTCGTGCGCGGGCGCCTGACCTCGGAGGGCGCGGCGCGAGGGGGCCTGGCGCTCGCCGAGCCGGACCCCGAGGGCGCGATGAGCCTCAGCGGGGAGAGGACGCCGAAAGAACGAAGCTAGGACCTCGCCGGGGCCCTACGAGAGGCTCACCACGGTGACGCCGTCTCCGCCTTCGTTTCTTTCTCCGGGCCTCATCTCACGGACGTAGCCGGAGCGCCGGAGGTGCTCGCGGAGGCCGTCGCGAAGCGCTCCGGTGCCGAGCCCGTGGATGATCCGCACCTTCGTGGTGGGTTGGCCGTAGTGATAGTCGAGGAAGGCGTCGAGGCGATCGATGGACTCGTCCACGGTGTGACCGCGAAGGTCGATCTCCTCGATGACGTCCGCCCTCTTCTCCCCGTCGTCCACCTTCTCGACCTTGGTCGGGGCGCGGGGAGGGGTCTTCTTGACCTTGGACTTGGTGGGTCGGCGACCGGCGGGAGCCCGGAGGGACTTCACGGGCACCCGCACCCGCATGTTCCCCACCACGATCTGAGCATCCCGACCATCCAGGGAGGCCACTTCGCCGTCCCGGCCCAGCTTCGGCACGTGGACCCAGGCGCCCACCTGCACGCCCGTCAACTTGGTCTTCGCGGCCGCCTCGGGAGGTAGAGCCTCGGCGACCTTGTCGGCCTCGGCCTTTTCGATCTTGCCGAGCTTGTCCGCGACCTGGTTGGCCTTGCGCATGGCCTCGTTGGCGGGCTGAGCCGACTGGGCCTTCTGAAGCTCGGCCACCAGGCGCCGCACCTCTTCGCGCGAGGCCGCGATGTCCTCGAGGAGATCCTTTCGGGCCGCGAGCTTCACCCGCTCGATCTCGAGCTCCATCTCCTTTTCGCGAGCCTCGAAGTCTCTCCGCGCCTGCTCCGCGTCGGCCTGGGCCGCCTCTGCCTCCATCCGGGCCCGCTCCAGCTCCGCCGAGCGGTTCTCCATCTGATTGAGGAGACCTTGCACCTCCTGGGCTCCATCCCCGATCAGGTCGCGGGCGCGATCGACGATGACGGCGTCGAGCCCGAGCTTTTGAGAGATGTCGAAGCCGCTCGAGCTCCGAGGCACGTCGAGGCTGACCCGATAGGTCGGGACCAGCCGCTCCGCGTCGAAGCCCACGCCCGCGTTCCGGAAGCGCTCGTCCACGAAGGGGACGGCCTTGAGGCGCTCGAAGTGGGTGGTCACCACCACGTGGGCGTCGCGGTCGGCGAGCGCCTCGAGCACCGACTGGGCCAGGGCTTGGCCCTGGGTGGGGTCGGTGTCGGCGGCGATCTCGTCGATCAGCACCAGCACCCCGGGCTTGGCCCGCTCGAGGATCCCCACCACCGCCTGCATGTGGGCGGCGAAGGTGGAGAGGTTGGTGGCGATCGACTGCTGGTCCCCGATGGTGGCGTCGATGTCCGCGTACCAGCCGATGCTGGAGTCTTCGTCGCAGGGGAGGTGAAGACCGCACCGAGCCATCAGGGCCATGAGACCCACCGTCTTCATGGCCACCGTCTTGCCGCCGGTGTTGGGGCCCGTGAGCACCAGGATCCGGTGCTGAGCCTCGAGGGCGAAGTCGTTCCCCACCACCTCGAAGCGCGGGGTGTCCAGCCACTCCGGACCGGCCGGAGCCTCGGGGTCCTCGTTCGGCGGGGGCGTGTGCGCCTGCAGCAGCAACAGCGGATGGCGGGCGCGCTTGAGCGAAAAGCCCGGTCCGTCGTGGGGCGGGATGGGCCGCGCCTTGAGGTCGTTGGCCATGCGACCGGAGGCGGTGAGGAGATCCACCTCGGCCACCGCGTCCATCATCTTGCGAACCTCGTCGGCCTCGCGGCTCACCCGGATGGTGAGGGCGGAGAGGATGCGATGCTCTTCTTCAGTCTGCTCGCTCTGCGCGATCTTGAGGCGGTTGCCGATCTCCACCACGGCCTGAGGCTCGATGAAGACGGTCTGCCCGGAGCCGGAGGCGTCGTGCACGATGCCTTTGAACTCGTTCTTGAAGGAGGCCTTGATGGGGAGCACGTAGCGCCCCTGGCGCACCGTGTAGTAGCGGTCCTGAAGCAAGCTCTCCAGCTTGGTGTCATGGGTGAGCTCTTCGAGCTTTTCGTGGATGGAGCTCCTGAGCGATCGCACCCGGCGACGGAGGTTCCCGAGGTCGGGCGAGGCGTCGTCGGCCAAGGTCCCGTCCGGGGCGAAGCACCGCAGGACCTCTTGCGCGACCTTGCGCAGGTCGACCAAGCCCGCCACCAGTCCGTACAGCAGCGGCGCCTCCGCCTCGTGGGCGAGGAGGTGCTGACGGGCGAGGGAGCCCGCCTCCATGGTGCGGGCTACGGCGCGCAGCTGGCTTCCCTCCAGCATGATGCCCTTTTCGCCCTGCTCGAGGGCCACGCTGACGTCCTCGGCCCCGAACACCGGCGGGGGCTCGGCCATGTCGAGGAGGTCCCGCGCCTGCTGGACGGCCTCCACGCGCGTTCGGGCGGTCTCCGGGTCGGGGAGCGGAGAGAGCCGGTGAATCTCGGCCACGCCGAGGGGGGTCCGGGCCCGGCTGCGCAGCGCCGCTTTGACCTCGTCGAGCTCGAGCAGCGCAATCGCCTGCTGCATGGCCCCCGGTTAGCCCGGGCGCCCGCGTCGGGAAAGTGAGAATCCCCGAATCGAGGTTCGCGCGGCCCCGCCCCCTCCGGCTGGAGGAGATCGGGGCCGCCGAGCGGCGGGTACACGACGCCGGGGCTCTGGGGTAGACATGCCGAAGTGGAGGAGGGACGCACCGCCCGGGCGACATCGCAGACCCTGAACGCGCGCGCTCGACGTCGAGGATGGCGCCTCGGGGCGGGAAGTTTGGTGCTCCTGGGCGCATGCTCCCTCTTCGAGAACGGGCAAGAGCGGGTCGCCTCGACCCCGCCGGTGGCGCCCGATCTCCCCCTCGACCCCTGCGTGGCCCGCGCCGCCGCCGCCGCCTGGGTGATCCCGTCCCGTCCCGTGAACCCCACCGCCTCCCGGAGCGCCGCGGACGCCGCGGCCCGGGCCTATCAGAACGCGGAGTGGGCCAAGGCAGAGCGACACTTCCAGGATGCCCTCCGACTCGACGGGCGCTCCGGCCTCATCCATCTGGGTCTCGCCGACGTCCTCGCCCGAACCGGGGCGGACGAAGAGGCGCGCCGCAAGCACCTGGCCACGGCCATCGTCCGGCTCCCCACCAACCCTCGAGCCCACGAAGCCTTCGCCTACAGCCTCGAGACCGACGGCGATCGCCGAGGGGCCCTCGTGCACCTCCGGTGCGCTATCGCGCTCGCCCCGGAGCGGAAAGAGCCCCGCCGGCGGGCCGCGCGGCTCGCTCTCGACCTCGAGGGAGAGGCGCTCGCCACCGCGATCGTACGCCCCCTCTTCGATCGGCCGGAGGCGGAGGACTGGCTGGTCATGGCCGACCTCTTGGCCGCGGCCAAGAACTGGGGGAAGGCCGGCGAGGCGTGGAGCGAGGCTGCCCGCATCTCGGCCTCCCCGGCCCTCTACCGTCGGGCCGCCGAAGCCTTCGCGCTGGCCGGGCGCGCCGAGCGCGCCGAGGAAGCCCGCGCTGCCGCGGACAGCCTCGATCCCCCGGACCGCCGCAGACTCCGCCCTCTCAAAAACTCCCGTCGGTAGCCGGAGCTCCTACATGCGCCCGTGCGTTTCGACCGGCGCCTGCTTCACCTGAAAAGCAGCATCCTTGAAGCTGGGCGGGCCCAGGCCGGCCCGGGCCCCTTCGCTGAAGGAGAAGTCCTCTTCAGGGAGACCGATGAAGTTTCGGTCGAGGCGACCGTTGTCGTTGGCGTCGTGATAGGCGGAGATCGCGTAGCGGCCGGGGAGCACGTTTTCGAAGACGCAGACCGCATGCTTCTGGGTGGAGACGACCGTGGCCTTACTGATGTAGCCGGAGCTGAGCCAGGTCTTCTGATTGGTATAGAGACCGCAGCGGACCTTTCCTCGGTTGTGCTTCGTCTTGACGAAGAAGCGCACCACCACCCCGGAGGGAGCGTCGGCGGGCTTCGGGTCGGCCAGCGCCGAGGTCTCCGGCCCTGGCGACGCGACCACGACGAGGGCGAGGGCCATCCACATGCCGTCCATCGTGTGGGATGACGCACGCCGAAGGCACGGGATTCCATCCCTTGGGCGTAGTTCCCAATTTCACGCGTCTTTTTCTTAGGGAAAGCGTCGAGTGCACCGCCCGAACGGGTCTACACGTAGGGCACATCGAGCCGACCGCGCTCGGCGTGCGCGACGACCACCAGGGCGGCCGCGCCCAGGCCAAAGAAGCCGAGCGCGAAGGGCCACGCGGTGCCGTCGAAGTGTTGACCGATGAAGCCCCCGAAGAAGGCCGCGAGGGAGGTGGAGGCGAAGCCGAGGCCCGCCGAGGCCAGCCCCGCGATGTGCCCCATGGGCTCGAGGGCCACCGCGTTGAAGTTCGCCCCCATGAAGCCAAGACAAAAGAAGCTGGCCACGAGCACTCCGTAGAGAGGGACGAAGCCGGACACGCCGGCGGCCAAGGTCAAAAGATGCCCCAGCTGAAAGGCGATGAAGGCGAGGAGCGCGCAGTGCCCGACCCGACGGGGGCCGTGGGTCTGGACCAGTCGCGCGTTGGCGAAGTTGGCCACCGCCATGGTCCCCGCGATCCCCGCGAAGTAGAGGGCAAACTGGTCGGCTCGCCCAAACGCCTCGAGGAGCTGCTCGCTCATGCCGAGGAAGGCCATCAGGCACCCGAAGACAAGGCCCAGGGCGAGCATGTAGCCCCGCGCCACGCGATTGGTCAGGAGTTCGGCGTAGCCCTCGAAGAGGCTTCGGGGAGAAATAGGACGGCGGTGCTCCGGGCGCAGCGTCTCCTGCAGGCGTGATTGCGACCAAGCGATCATGAAAATCGCGAAGGCGACCAGGAACCAAAAGATGAGTCGCCACGACCCGAACAGCAAAACCCCTTGCCCCAGCGCCGGGGCGATGATCGGGACGATCATGAAAGTCATCATGACCAGCGACATGGTACGGGCCATGGCCGCCCCCTCGAAGAGGTCGCGGACCACCGCCACCGCGATGACTCGGGCCCCGGCTGACATCGTCCCCTGCGCGAAGCGAAACGCGATGAGCCAGCGGAAGTCGGGAGCGAAGATGCAGGCGGCCCCGAGGACCGCGTAGGCGGCGAGCGATCCGAGCAAGACCGGCTTGCGTCCGTACCGATCCGAGAGGGGTCCGAAGACGAGCTGTCCAAAGCCCATCCCCATGGCGAAGCCGATGACCACCCACTGCCCGAGGTTGGGGTCGGTGAGTCCGAGATCGCGACCGATGGCCCCGAGGGCCGGCAGCATGATGTCGATGGCGAGGGCATTCATGGACATCAGGCCAGCCATGAGCAGCACGAGCTCTCGGCTGGCCCCCGAGGCCCCATGTCCGAAGCTTCCCGCCGCGCCTGACGGGGTCAAGGCGACCCCTCACGCACGGGAATGAGCACTTCGTTTCGCCGGAGGAAACCGGGGATGGAGGGATCGTCGTAGTAGGCGAAGGTCGCGGCTCCGGCCGGGTGAAGATCTTGGCGGGCGAGCCAGGCTTCGAGAGCGCTCTGGCGAGCCGCGAAGTCGGCGTCCGTGGCTCGACCCGAGAAACGCACCGCCCCCACCCGGCGGGAGGGGATCTCGGTGAGGCGCACATCGGCCGAAGCGGGCGGGGGCAAGGTTTCCATCGAGTACCGCGCAGGAAGAATGAAGCGCACCGCCCACGCGCCGCCGCTCTCGTCGATGGGCTCCTGAGTCACCGGCGCCGTCATCGCGATGCGCTCGCCGCTTCGCTCCTTGGCGAAGATGTACCCGGCGAGGGGCCCGAACCCCAGGCTCACGGCGGTCTGGCGGCCACCCGTACGCCGGACTTCGGCCGCGATCATCTTCGGGTAGTCCCGTAGCTCGAAAGACCTCTCCGACGCCACCACGGCGTAGGCGGGGGTCTCGACGGAGCGAAGGTAGGCGTACCAGCCGCCGAAGAGCAGCACCGGCAGGCCCAAGAGGACCGGCAGCACCCACAGCGCTTTCATGGGCGGACCCTAGCCAACCCCGAGCTTCGACCCGAAGAGATACGCGCGTTGTCCCCCATCTGGAGTTCGCGCCATGCTCGAACCGTGAGTTCCCACCGCCCCCCGGGGCCGGAGCCGAGCACCCTCGGCTTCCTGCGATTCGCCGCCGCCATGATGAAAGACGCTACGGCGGCGGTGCGGACCCGTTTCGATGCCCACGGAGATCTCTACTTTACGGTGAGCCGCGGGGATCCGCTGTTTGTCACCTGTCACCCCGATCACATGCACGAGGTGCTCGTGACCCGGGGCGGGGACTGGAAGAAGCGCTCGGCGGACCTGCGTCGCTTTTTGGGGATGGGACTCCTCACTTCGAATGGCGACCTCTGGCGCACCCGCCGCCGCCTCGTGCAACCTGGATTTCGACATGAGCGGCTCGAGTCCTACGCGGAGGTGATGGTCGCGGCCGCGGACCGCACCGCCGAAGAGTGGCGGCAGACGCCCGACCGAGATCTCGGCCGCGACATGATGGCTTGCACGCTGGACGTGGTGGGTCGGACCCTCTTTGGCTATGACGCCACCGGCGACGTGGTGCCCATCGCCGAGGCCATGGACGTGCTTCAGAAGACCTCCGGCTTCGACCCCATTCCGGAGTGGGTCCCCACTCCGGCCCATCGCCGTGCCGCGGGGGCTCTCGAGCGGCTGAATCGGGTGATTCAAGACCTCATCGAGAAGCGACGACAGCGCCCGGAGGGCGGAGATCTCCTGGGTCATCTCCTCTCTGTGGACCTCGACGACACCGCCCTCAGGGACGAGCTCGTCACCTTGTTCCTGGCCGGACACGAAACCACCGCCCTCACGTTGTCGTGGACCTGGCGAATCCTCGCCGACGCCCCGGAGTGGGAGGGTCGACTCCACGCCGAGGTAGACGCGGTCCTCGGTGGCCGAGCCCCGAGCCTCGGCGACGTGGAGAGGCTCCCTGTCACGGGCCGCATCGTGCAAGAGAGCATGCGACTGAGACCCCCCGTCTACGCCATCCCCCGCATCGCCGTCCGGGACACGGAGCTGGGGGGATTCGCGGTAGAGCGAGGCGCGGAGCTCGTCATGTGGCCCTACTGGGCCCATCACGACGCGCGGTGGTTCCCGGAGCCCGAACGCTTCGACCCAGACCGGTGGCTCCCGGACTCGGGTCGGGTGCTCCACCCTCGCGCCTTCATCCCCTTTGGCGCCGGACAGCGAACCTGCATCGGCAAGAGCTTCGCCACCATGGAAGCAAGCTTGCTTCTCGCACGCTGGGCACAGAGCTTTCGGCTGGAGGCTTTGGAGGCCGAGTGGCCGCCGGTATCACCGCAGATCACGCTCGCGATGAAGCGACCGCTGAAGATGCGAGCCGTTCCTCGGGCCTCGGGGCACGATACATAGAGATGTCGGAAGATGTTCGTTCTTCAAACCATGTCTAGTCACATCCTGGTTTGGGTAGTAATGCTCTCAACCATGAGCAAATCATCTCGGCATTCTTAGACCTCAATTTGAATCATTTTCGAGTGAACTTTGATGTGGCCTGAGAAAACCTCAATCTTTGAAAGTCATATTCGGAAATGACTAAAAGTGGTTTTTGTCTGCAATAACCAACAGAATGAGGGCGGCCGTACAGCATGGCGTACGAAGTACCATCGAACATGCGCACCACCGCTCTTTGCGTGAGCGCGAAAGCCTTCGCTCAGGGGGGAACGACCCGATTCCTCCCGGTTCACGATGACCACAAAGACGCCGTCGTTTCCCACGTAGAGCTCCGCCCGGAGGCGGACCTCCATCGCCTCGCGGGCGAAGAAGAAGACCCGGAAGTGCGGAGCTCCGCCCCCCTCGGATGTTCGCCCCCCCCCAACGGCGCGGCTTCGCAAGCTTTATTGACTCGAAACCTGACGATGAGCGGGCCACTCAGAGAGGCGACCCAGATCGCCTCCCTCGCTCAGTCCGGGGAGACGTCGCTGAGAATCTCGGCGTTCAGGGCGCGGCGCGCGGAGTCGGGGTCGACGAGGGTGGGCACCGCCACGAGCTGCTGGACATAGTCGGCCGGGAAGCCGTGGTGCCGGGCGCCGTCGACCACGAAGCGGTGGTACCAACCGTAGGGCTGGGCGGCGGGATCGATGAAGGCGGGCTCCACGACATAGGTCAGGGCCTCGCCGTCGGCGAGGGTCAAAAAGCGGTGGGCGTAGCCGCAACCCACGCCCTCGATACCGTCGAGAACGAGCTTGTCCGCCTCGGACAGAGTGTAGAGCGCCCCCCACGCCGTCTCGTCGGGAGCCTCCACCAGGTCGCACTTGCCGGAGCCATCGTGACTGCGTTTGTGAAAACGCAGACCCCAACCGTCGAGCCGGACGCGACCGAGGCTGCGAGCCGAAGGGCAGCGCGCCCCCAGGCGGGCCGGATGAAGGTTGGAACCGTAGGCAAGGTAGCGGATCACAATCGGCCCTGCACCGCGAGCCGCACCCGGAGCACCGCCTGGCCGGCGGTCATGAAGAGGTCGCGTCGGTCCGCCCCGCCGAAAGCGACGTTGCTGATCTTGCCGGGCGTGGGGATCCGCCCCCAGGGGCTTCCGTCCGGGCGGTAGACGGTGACCCCGTCGCGGCAGCCCACGTACACGTTGCCCCCATCGTCGACGGCCATGCCGTCCGGACCCGGGCAGCTCCCCCACTCCCCGCGCGGGGTCAGGCCGCCGCCCGCGGCCACCGCAAAGACGAGAATGCGGTCGCCGCCGTCGTCGGACAGGTAGAGGGTGTCTTCGGCCGGCGAGAGGGCCACGCCGTTGGGCCGGGGGGTCTTTCCGTGGCCGAGCCACGGGGTCTTCCACTCCGCGGTGAGGCGACCGGCCGGATCCACCCGGAACAGGCCGTTGAAGTCGAGCTCGTGGAGCTCCGGGTGGGGAACGATGCCCCACTCCGGATCCGTGAAATACAGGGTGCCGTCGCTGCGGGCGACCAGGTCATTGGGCGAGTTCAGCCGACGTCCCTCGAACCGGGTCACCACCGCCGTCCACGTACCGCTCCGATCGCGACGCTCGACCTGCCGGGCTCCGTGCTGCGCCGCGACCAGGCGGCCTCCGGGATCGACCTCGAGTCCGTTCGCGTGCAGCGAGGGCTCACGGAACACGCGCACCGTCCCGTCCTGACCAAGGGCGTGGATGCGGCCGTTGGGGATATCGGAGAAAAGGAGCTCGCCCTCGAACCACTGGGGGCCTTCGAGGAAACCGAAGCCCGGTGCGCGGGCGACGGTCTCGAGGGGTCCGCGCTGCGCAAGCGGATCTTCGCTCCCGCCGGCTTCGGCCGGCCCGCCGGCGCTCGCGCAACCGGCGAGCGGCCCGAGCAGCAGCAGCACCCGTGAAAGACGCATGCGCGCAACCTGCCAGGACCGACGGGTCGGCGTCGAGCGCGGCAGCTCCGGGCCCTGTTTTGACTCTCGGGTCAGCTGGAGAGATACAGGATGGATGCAGACATCACGTCACGTCCCCACGGCGCTTCTCGCGTCCCTCGTGATCCTCGCATGCGGCGATGACGACGACACGCCGTCGGACGCCGGCACCACGCCCGACGCCGGCGCAGCGGCGGACGCGGGCGCCGCGCCGGACGCCGGCCCTCCGGATACCGGGGTGGCCGACGGCGGAGGCAGCACCGACGCGGGCTCCGGCATGACCGCCATCCAGATCCCGGGGGTGTCCGCCCCCGTGGAGGTGCGGGTGGACGCCCGCAACGTCGTCTCCATCAAGTGCCAGACCGATCTCGACTGCTTCCGGGCGCAAGGCTACATGCACGCCTACTACCGTTTCGGGCAGATGGACCTGCGCCGTCGTTCCGTGCGCGGCGGCCTGTCTGAGCTCGCCGGTGACGCAGCTGTCGACATCGACGCCAACGCCCTGACCTTCTTTGCCAACCGTCAAGGCGAGCCGCTCTGGGAGCAGATCTTGGCCGGCGCCACCGAGGCTTCCCGGGCTGGGATCAGCGCCTACACGGCGGGCGTCAACGCCTGGATCGCGGACCTCCGAGCGGAGCGCAACGGAGCGCGGCTCACCCTCGAATGGGAGTCCTTCGAGAATCAGATCGAAGACTGGGAGGACCTTGACAGCGTGGCCTGCATCCTCGCCCTACTCGAGCAGCTCACCAACCAGTCGGGGGCCGAGATCTCTCGAGGGGGTCTGTTCGCTCAGCTGCCCGCCGCGCAGGCTCTGGACCTCTTTGGCATTCGACCGTCGACCTCAGCCACGGTGCTCCCCCAGAACGGAAAGCCCTCCCCGCGGCCCACCGTGGCGGATCTCGAGGCCCTCCAGGCCCAGCTACGGCCCTTCGCCCCGCTCTTTCAGAGGGCTCAGCTCGTCTCCGGCAACGACCTCCGCACCGGCGACGGCCTGGCGGGCTCGAACAACTGGGTGGTGGCCCCGAGCGCCGCGGCCGGGGACGACGCGCTGTTCGCCAACGACCCCCACCTCGCCCTCACCAACCCCTCCATCTGGTTCCTCGTCAACCTAGACTCCGCGGAGGGCCTGCATGTGGCCGGAGCGAGCTTCGCCGGCCTCCCCGACGTCATCCTGGGGCACAACGAGAACATCGCTTGGGGAGCGACGGTGGCCTTCTTCGACATGGCGGACGTCTATCTCGAGCAGCTGGCCCCGGACGGAAGCGGCGTGGTCTTCAACGGTCAGGTGGTCCCCTTCATCACCCGGCAGTTCACCATCGAGGTCTCGGGAGGGGCACCGGTGACCCGCACCGCCCTCTACGTCCCTCATCACGGGCCCGTGGTGGCCCTCGACGCCATGGCCGGCACCGCCCTCACCATCAAGTGGACCGGCCAGGACGCCGACACCGACCTCGACTTCCTCTTCGAGATGTCGAAGGCCGCCTCTGTGGATGAGGCGCAGGTAGCCTTGCGCAAGGTCACGACGGTGGGCCAAAACTTCGTGGTCGCAGACCGAACGGGGAACATCGGCTGGTTCCCTTACAACCGGGTCCCTAACCGCCCCTGGGCCGTGGCTACCCCCTCGTGGTTGCCTCTGTCCGGCGACGGTAGCTTCGAATGGATGGGGAGCGTTCCCATCGAGATGCTCCCTCAGTCCAAGAACCCTGCGCAAGGATACATCGCGACCGCCAACAACGACATGACGGGGGCTCTCGCCGACGGCAACAACGCCAACGAGGGGCAAGCGGCCCTTCAGCACTTCGTGGCCGCAGGCTATCGTCAGGCGAGCATCTTGGATCGACTCTCTTCGGGAGCGGGGCAGCACGACCTCGCCTCCATGCAGACCATCCAAGGGGACGTGAAGAGCGGCGTGGGCGAGGATATCGTGCCGGCCATCTTGCAAGCGGTGTCCGGACGTACCCTGTCCGCCAACGCCCAGGCCGTCGCCGACGCTCTCACCGCTTGGGACTTCGAGTGTCCTACGGGCCTGGACGGCATCGACCCGATGACGTCCAACCCGACCGCGGACATGGCGGTGCGGGGCTCCGCGACGGGCTGCGCCGCCTTCCACGTGCTCTTTCCCCGGCTCTATGCGGCCATCTTCGACGACGAGCTCGGGGCGGCGGGCGTGGACTCGCTCCCCACCACGGCGGCCCTCACCGACGCCATCGTGCGCCCCGGGCGCCTCCTCGGCGGGACCTACTTCGACGACGTCTCGACGGCGAGCGTCACCGAGACGGCGGGGGACGTGTTCGAGGCAGCTATGGACAGCGCCGGCATGTATCTGACCACGACCCTCGGGGCGAGCTCGAGCGACTGGCTCTGGGGACGCCTCCATACCGTCACCCTCCGCGCCGACCTCTTCGACGCGGTGGGTATTCCGTTCTTCAACCAGGGCCCCTACGCCAACGACGGAGGGCTCTTCACCATCGACGTGGCCAATACGCAGAGCGCGACGGAGGACCTCTATGACCACCGCTCCGGGGCCTCGATGCGCTTCGCGTGTGCCCTCGGCGCGTCCGGGGTGCGGTGCACCATGGAGCTCCCCGGTGGGCAGGCCCACTTCGCCGACACCCCCACTCCGCAGGGGACACTGCAGGAGTATTTGACCAATCAGCCTTTCGAGCTCGTGTTCGACGAAGCCACGGCCGAGTCCACGGCCGTGCAAAGGTGGACGATCATGGGCAACTGAGGCTGCGCCCCATACCATTGCGATCCATTTCGTGGTTGGTTGGCTGACCAATGAGGATTTGGAGGGGCCCGATCTGGGTCGCGATGGGATTGATGGCGACGTCCGCCGCGTGCGGCGACGACGACGGCACAGACGATATGGGGATGACGACGCCGGCGGACAGCGGCGTCGTGATGGACTCGGGCACCGAGCCCGCCGACATGGGTACGCCCGAGGATATGGGCGAGGCGGACATGGGCGTCGCCGACATGGGGGGGGGCGACATGGGGACATCGCCGGAGAGCGCCGCCATCGCCATGGCCGCCGCCAACCCCGACACCTGGGTCTACGTACCCGTGGGCGGGGCGAAGTGCCGGGACGGCACCGACACCGGCTTCGTGCTGCGGCTCCAGACCGGGGCCACGGATCTCGTGATGTATCTCCAGGGCGGAGGCGCTTGCTTCAACGCCGCGACCTGCAGCCAAAACCCGTCCACCTTCGGCGAGACGGAGGCCCAGCTGGCCCCCATGGCACTCGTAGAGGGTATCTTCGACAGCACCAGCATGGATAACCCCGTGGCGGGGTGGAACATGGCTTTCATCCCCTACTGCTCCGGAGACGTCTTCGGAGGCACCGCCGAGAACGTGACCGTGCCCGGCGTGGCTGAGCCCCAGCAGTTCGTGGGCGCCAACAACATGCAGCTCTTCAGTGATCTTCTGGCCGCCGAGCTGCCCAACACCACGCAGGTTCTCTTGACGGGATCCAGCGCCGGTGGCTACGGGGCCAACCTCAACCTGGAGCGGGTCATCACCGCGTTCGGGACCACCCCCGTGCACATGCTCAACGACTCCGGCCAGCCCTTCGATCCCGGCCTCTCCGTCACCTCCGACTGCCTGAGCCAGCTCTTCTACGACCTCTGGGGCTTCAACGCGCCCGCCGCCTGCACGGACTGCGGAGCCACCGAGGCCGGGTTCCTGGGCCTGTCGCGGTACTTCGCCACGAGCTATCCCATGTCCAAGCAAGCCATCCTCAGCTACACCGAGGACGGGGTCATCCGCTTCTTCAACGCCTTCGGACTCAACGACTGCGCGGGGAGCGCTACCCCCGTCCCCGGCGAGGACTTCCGTACCGAGGTGCTGTCACTGCGCACCACCATCCCTTCCTGGGGGACCTTCTTCGTCACCGGCGAGGCTCACACCTTCCTGGCCGGGAACGATGGGTATCTGAACGTCGAAGTGATGGAGACCTCAGTCGCCGAGTACCTGCAGGCCTTCCTCAACGACGACGTCCGCGACGTCGGACCCTGAGCACCCTAGGGTATGACCGAGACCGCCCCGTCTCGGTCATACCCGGCCAAAGACAGCTGCCCGACGCTTCCCGCGGGGAGGCGCTCGAGAATGGTGTCGCGAACCCCGTACGCGACCGAGGCTGGGAACTGACCGGCGGGAAGATGGGCGGCGATGAAGTGCTCCAGTCGGGGTAGCGCACGAGCGGTACCCACCTCATTCAGAGCCTCGAGGGCTCGCTCCCAGTGAAGATGCAGGTTTTCTTGCTCGAGCATCGACAGCAGGAAGTCTTCCTGTCCGGGACGAGGCTTCTTGAGGTAGAGCTCGAGCGCCACCGCGCTCACTCCCGGGGCCCCCCTCCGCACGAGCGTCTTCAGGGTCTCGGGGGGCGGAGGGTGGCCGATCCGGAGAGCTGTCCTCAGCGCCGTGGCGGCGGTGTCGTCGCGGGGCGCAAGACAGAGGCGGTCGAGGGCCGGGGCCCACGCCTTCTTCGAGAAGCGCTCGATCAGGAAGCGGATCACGGTGGCTGCCACTTCGGGGGGGCAGCATGGGTGTTCGAGGACCGTCTCGGCTTCCCGCTGCGCGGCCTGAGCCCGCTCGGCCACCAGCCGACGCTGGTGCGCGTCGACGGCGTCGCGCTCGTCCTCATAAGCCTCCCGGAGCTTCCCGAAAGTGTAGGGAACGACGGCCAGGGCGGCCGCTCCGAAGAACACGCTGGGCAGCCCGAGCAGCAGGAGCCCCGGAAACAGCGAGGCCAGGAAGGCCCGGGTCGCCGCTTCGACGCCCGGCGCGCCCCCGGCGCGACCTTCGCGGAGGTCGCGCGCGAAGCGATCTGAGGACTTCAAGAGGGAGATGGTCCCGAACACATTCAGCAAGCTCAGAGGCAGCAGGACCGCCCCGAAGGGAGGCGCCACCCAGATGCTCCCGATCCCGGCGAGCAGCTTCAGCACCACGAGCTGAACGGTGAGCGGTCCCAGCAGCGCCATGCCCATGAGGGGGGCAGAGAGGCTCGCCCTCTCGCCCTCGTCGAGGATGGCCATGTCCACGAGCTGCACCGCGGGGCGGGGAGACGGGGCCCAGCGCGGTCTGCGGGTCCCGTATCGTCCCAGGAGGTACGCGCCGGCGGCCGCTCCCCATCCCCCGGCGAGGACCCAGGGCGCCGCCCAAGGGGCTAGCACCGAGGCCACCACCGAGGAGGCTGCGCCGAAAACGGCGGTCCGCCCCATCCATCGGCGCGCCCGGCGACGTCGGCCCAGCCCGTCGAGCCCGAGGGGCCTGACAGCGAGAGAAGCCGTGTCGTCTCCGTCTCGCACCTCGCTACGGTCGCCGAAGCCGGACAAGGAGAGCAAGTCCCAGGGTGAGATGTGATTCGAGCCTCACCCAGCCTCACCCGATCGGGCGATCCAGCGTCGACGAGAGCACGTGACAGAGTTCACGCCTGCTTCGGTGCTAAGAGCCCGGTTTGCTTAGGATCGAGCGCTCGTGCTAACGGCGGGATCTCGGAATGGGGTACATCAGTAACAACCTTCTCGAAGGCGAGAACGTGCAGTACTCGGCGCGCCTTCACTGGATCATCTATCTGCCCCACATCCCTCTTCTCCTCATAGGTATCGGTTTTATCACGATTCTCTTCCCTCTCGTTCGGGCCTACACCACCGAGATGGCAGCGACGAACAAGAGAGTGATCGCGAAGGAAGGCCTCATCACCCGCCGCACCCTGGAGATGAATCTCTCCAAGGTGGAGACGATCGGCGTTCACCAAGGGGTTTGGGGGCGCATCTTCGGATACGGGACGGTGGTGGTGGTGGGTACGGGCGGGACCCGCGAGCCCTTCGCGTGGATCAGCTCCCCCCTGAAGTTTCGCCGCGAGGTTCAGCGGCTCTCGAACCTTCTCTCGGCGACGACCTGATAGTTTCTAGCTGGCGATCAACGCAACCATCAGAACGGTGAGCACGAAGCCCGCCGTCCCGAACAGCCCGATAACGAAGCGCTCTCCCTGGATGGGGGTGTTGCGGACTCGGCCTTGGTAGAGGGCGTGGGCGCTGACCCCGACGAAGCCAGCCACGACCATGAACGCAATGAAGCTTTCCATCGCCCCGCTCGTGACATCCCCCGAGTAGGCGGGCAACACAAAGAAGGAGCTGAGGCTGCGATCGGGGCCCCGAGGGCACTGATTGCAGAGCCCGACCCGTTCGGCGGGGAGGGGCGCAGCTCAGCGTAGAATGGAGCTGAGAATCTCGGGGGTGCGTCCGTTGGGGCTCATGCGCCGCTGCACCCCATAGGCGGAAAGGACGGTGTCGTAGAGATCCAGGCCGTCCACGTTCACGTCGTAGGTCCCGGGACGGATGCGCTCATTGCACGCGCTCACCATGTGAAACACGTGGTCCAAGTTGTGCGGATTTCCGTCCCCGAGCTCGGTTCCGATCATCAGCATCATGTTGTCGAGCAAGGTCTGACCGTTGGCGTCGGTGTAGCTGGCGTCGTCGAGAGCCCCGAGGAGATAGCCGATTTGGGCCATGATGAAGTGGATGTGGTGCTTCATCTCCCGGTTCTCGTTTCGGGCTTGGTAGCGATGCCAGAACTCGTGGCTGCATCCGTTGGAGCCGCCCCGCCCTCGATCCCGTTCGTCGTCGAAGTCGTAGATGTCCCTCCCCTGGTAGCGGTACTGCCCCTTGAGCCGTACCCGCTCCCCCGCCGACTGAAACAGGAGATTGCCGAAGCGGGTGCGGTCGCAGCGAAGGGCGAGGACGTACACGTCCACGAGGTTGCGCCATAGCTGAACCCAGGCGTCGAGGGCGATGTCGACGCCCTCACCGCTGGGGTCGGGGCTCTGTCCGTTGAGAACGGCGATCGGCGTCGGAGCCGAGGG
>JBCBRU010000088.1:0-19895 GCA_039819565.1 Myxococcota bacterium
CCCTCGCCCTGAAGCGCGCGGCTCGGCGCAAGCTGAAGCTCGTGGACCGAGAGCTCACGGAGCATGTCCTCGACGAGGACAGCCGACCCACGTCCGGCTGAATATGGCCCTCCGCCCTGCTGGCGAAGGGCCATACTACCTATCCAATCACGGCCATCCGCCAGCGCGGGCGATGGCCGTACCCACCAAAAAAGTGGACCTCCCCCACCCCTCATGATCCCTCACGCAGCGTGAGCAAGCCCCCGCCGGTCACCTTGAGCGACAACACCTGGTCTTTACCATGTCCTTGACGACATCCTCGCGAGTCACAAGGCACCTCGACCGAGCCACTCGTCGTAGTCGGCGGCAGAACCGTAGAGGATCTGCACGTCGGCGAGCGTCGCGGGAATGCGTTCCGCATCGAGTTGCACGCTCGCGTCCACCGTGTTCCGGAGCGCGATGAGAAGAGGCGTATCGCTGGCCTTGGCGGCCTCCAACCTCGATATGACCTCCGCTCGACCGAGGTCGGGGAGAGCGCCGAGCACTTTGGCGAAGATTCTTGCGGCTTGCTTCGGGCCGTGACGCTCCACCAACTCGCGCCACACGCGGTCGAAGGGGGCGCCGAGGTCTCGGGTCAGGGGCCCCGCGACCTGACGGACAGCTTGCGGCTTCTTCGAGAGCTCGGCGAGATAGTGGCGGTAGTCCACCGAGCGCTCGCCGAAGCGCTTGCGAGGATGCCGAACCCGTTCGTTCCCAGGGCCCTCGACCTCGACATAGTCGGGACCGATATACACGGTGACGTCGAGTCCTGCCCACTTGCTCCAAACGGAGTACTGAGCGCCTTCCACCTTGACGAGCGCACGACGACTCACAGCACCCGACTGCGCCTTGCTCGCCCGAAAAGGGCGAGCGGGGAGAGAGAGCATCTGGTTGAGTTCACGCTCGAAGCCGGGGGCATCGACGCACCTGTCGAGACGCTCAAGGAGCGCTCGATTGACGGAGTCGAGGTCAGGACCGGCGGGGATGGGGACAAGGTGCTGCCATCGGATCCCTTTGCCGCGTGCCTCGACGCCGCCCTTGTCGTGGCCGGTGTATGGGCGAGCGAAACAGGGCTCGAAGAGATAGTGCCGGGCCAGCTCCTCGAAGCGCGGTGTGAGTTGGCGCTCCGACCCTGCAAGCTTCTTTGCAACCGCGGCCTTGAGGTTGTCGTAGACGAGTCGCTGCGGAATCGCGCCGAGGTGCTCGAATGCGCGAACGTGACCATCGAGAAAGCAGATTTGGTCCTGACGGGGGTACAGCCGAGCGAAATCCCGCTTCGAGTGCATCAGCCGCAGGACGAACATCCACGCCTTCTGGCGCTCATCCCCGATGTCGACCACGACCTCGAAGAAGTCGACCTGGCCGCTGTCCCCGGGCGGATACTCGAGGGGGACGAAGACCTCGCGGCGCGTTCGACGCCACTCCCGGACGTAGTCCTTCACCAACGAGTAGCCGACCTCGAAGCCCTCACCGATCAGCATCGCGTGAAGCCGAGCCGCCGTCAGCTGCTGTTTCTTAGCCGTCCAAGAAGGCCACGCCTCCAGAAGCTCGTCCATGCGACCACGGACGCGATCGAGCACGGGCGTTCCCCGCTCGCGAGGCTTACTCGTCCCCGCCTCTGCGCCCCGTAGGTAGCGCCGCACCGTGTTACGCGACAGACCCATTTCCCGGGCGATGCGTCGGACCGAGCGGCCCTCCACCATCGCCTTGTGTCGGATGACGTGAACGTCTTCCACCTTGAGCACCTCCATCGCAGATCAGGCAGGGGGATCCCTGCCCATCCGCCGGTTTGGGGTGGGTCAGTTTTAGAGCGGCGGGTGGGTCAATTCTTAGCCGGCGGGATCAGGCTACACGTGTCGAAGCGAGGGAGAGCCTAAGGGACCGTGTCTTACCCTCCATCATGAAGCTGATAGAGTGACTCTCCCGGACCGGTGGTATGTGAGAGGGCGTGAGGAACGATCGATGCCGACCTTGGTCGGTGCGATGCTGGCCTCCGATGATCGAAAGCTCAGAGACCCGATGGATGAGATCCACTCGGCACACTGGAAAGCGAGGGAGACTGAGTTTCTGGAAGCTTCGCGGGCGTAGGCACCGACGCCCTATCTCTCACCGCTCGAGCTTCACGTTTGAGGGGGCTTTCGCGAAGGTCTTCTGCATGTCGTGAAAAACAAACTTAACTTCACCCTTCGCCCCGTGCGGCTGACCTGAGGCTACAGCGCAACCCTTGGAAGAATACCTCAGACGTACGACGACCTTCTCACCCATGCCAAAGACCTCTAGGCCCTGCTGTAAAGAGGTCTCCAAAGGCACGAAGCCAGTTACGAACCTCCCACCAAGCTCCGGTTCCGACCCCTCGTCAAGCATTCTCTCCACTATGTAGTCGCTCGCGATAAGACACTTGGATGATCTACGGCTCGTCAGGAATGTCAACTTCAGCGTCAGGAACAAGTCCCCTCCGTAATGAGGTGAATAAGAGTACTCGAAGAAGTCTCCGAACTCCGAGAGCGGTACTTCGGCGAAGGTCTCCACAGGCTCCGGCGCAGCATCGACTGGTTGACCAAACGAGACGGCTATACAGCAGCACACAATCAGTCTAGAAATCGTCATCCAACCACGAATCCAATTCATTTCTAACTCTAATGTTCCACCTGACGAAATTCCTCCCCAAAGGGTCAGCACCATGGCTAGGCTGACCATCCCAATGAAGGAACTCATGATGCACGGTGTGCAGCATGGATTGTCGGGGAGTCATAAGAACTTTTCTCCCCCTCTTCCAATGAATAGTCTCCACGGACTTAGTTGCCCCCATAAATATATACATGGTCTTCGACTTACCATTAGTTACCGTGAGACCTCCCGCATGGAACCACCCCTCATGAGTGTTGACGAAGTCCACAGCCTTCTCCCAGCTATCAAACTTCTTCCGAGGTGCGGTCGGACCCGCGCCTTTACGGGCCAATGCGACTTTCGTTCTATCCTTCAGGTCTCTTAGAGCCCTCCTCTTAAAGATACCCTTCTCAATCAGAATCTCAGCCGCCTTTGCAACCGTGAGCCCCCCGAGCTCTGCAGTGGTCATGGACATCGTTGTGTCCTCGATGCCATTCTTCGCCGAGGTTCCCGCGGACCCTTGCCCCCCTCGATTGGCATTCCCGTCTCCACCTCTGCTACCTCCAGGGAGGGGCCAATCCGGTATATCTGTAAGGAGAAGGAGTCCATTCTGCTTTGCGCCAAACGACGTCGTGAACTGGTTATTCAACCGAGCCATGTCCATTCCGTAGAGCTTGAAGACCACCTCGCCATTCGTGTCGCGAGCCGTCCCGTCGTCATAGATGACGATGGTGTCGGGATCGGGCTCGACCTCCTTCGGCGTGTCTTCGACGTCGATGTATCCTGTGGGGTCGACTCGATTCAGCGAGTTGTTGCGCACATAGCTGTAGCTGTTGTGGCTCTGGAGGTCGGCTACCTCCGCGAAGGGGTCGACGCTCATGAACCGGCCGAGCCGATAGTCATAGACCCGACCACCCATATGCACCACTCGAGCCGAGTCGATGTGATCGTGGCCGATGAAGCCTTGCTCGTCCACGCTGGAGTTGAGGACACCAACGTCATGCCAGTCGCCGTCCCGCGGGTTGCCAAAAGGACCATGCCCTCTTCTCTCGAAGACCGTCCCGTTGCTTTTCGTTGTGAGGGCAGCGGAGCCGAGTCGGTCGGGATGGCGGTAGAGGGTCTCGGAGGTCCCGGCTTCGACAAGCATCGTCACCCGGTCACCGATACGAAGCCGGTGTCGTACCGTGCCCGATCCGTCGTCGACCCGCTCATAGTACTCCCCGACCATCCACGTGACTTCAGAGCCCTCGCTACGTCGGTAGAGCTCGCGGTTCGGGCCGTATCGAAAGTCGGCGATGCTGCCGCTCCAGTTCGTCTCGATTCGAGTCGGCTTGTTGTAGGCATCGTACGCAGTCTCTCGACCGTCGCCGACCAGCAGGTTGCCGTTCGCGTCGTACTCGAAGTCGTCAATCACCACGCCGTTCGTGTCCGTATAGCTTCGGATAGCATGAGGACCCGCGCGACTCGGGCCGTCTCGGTCGACGTCTCCGTATTCCACGATCTGCGCGTAATCCGACTTGAAAGTAAGGTTCCCAACGTTGTTGTATTCGTAGTCGACTCTCTCCGTGCCTCCAGGGCGGAGAGGAAAGGGCACCCAGGTCCGTTCGGCATACTCGAGGCGCTGGAGATCGTCGTAGCCAAAACGCTCTTCCACCTGATGCACCAGATTGTGCCTTTTCGTCAGGAGGGTCCGCGGGTCGTCGTATTCGTACTCGAGGTGCTGAAACACGTCGCCGGTCGAAGGATTTCGGACGACGAGCTGCTTTGTTGAGGACGTCGACGGAGAGAGGTCATACTCACCGACGAGGCCGTTCCCGAAGATCTCGCTCGTGATCTGCCCACGCGCGTCACGTGACGTAATCTCACGGTAAACATCACCGGTTCCCGGGTCAAACTCACCCAAGAAGTGCCCTGAGGGACCGTACATGAGGCCAACCGTAGTCCCAACGGCGTCGGGGAACGCCACGGCCTTGAGACGGCCGACATAAGCGTCATACGCCTTCTGCGTAACGAGGACGCCCGCATCGTGATGGACGACGTCCTGCACGACTCGGCCACGACTATCATACTCGAAGGCACGGCAGTAGCTGCTGGGCCCGTTCGTCCCGCCCTGCTCGTAGGTCAGAGCGCCGATGAATGTCTCATCATAGACCCAATTCGCCTGAGGGACGAGAGGACCCGGGCCCGACGGACTCACGTGAGCGATCGCTTCCGACGTCTTCCGTCCGAGGCGGTCGTACTCGTAGAAAAACCAGTCGCCGTTGGGGGTGAACTCCTCGGTGAGGTCGCCAAAGCCGTCGTAACGCAGCGTGTACTCGCCGGAGTTAGGCTCGAAGGTCTTCACGCGGCGTCCGAGCGCATCGTAGACGAGCCATTTCCCATGGCCTTCGTGGTCCACGACGAGCCCGAGCCCACCGGTAGGCGCGTAGGCCATGGCGACGTCGTGGCCGCGTGCGTCGGTGGTCTGGACCTCACGACCTCGGCCATCCACGGTGCGCGCGAAAGTCGTGGTGTCAGGTCGCGTCTCGGTGGTGGTGAGACCATCGTAGGCCATCGTCGTCGCGAGGACATCGTAGGGATCGTCGAAGTCCGGACGATACTGGGTGATGACCGTCGACCGCCCGCGGGCATCGAACCCGCTCCGAACCACCTTGCCCGCCGGGGCTACCTGATTCCAGCCCGCCTGCGTGGTTGGGTCACCAAGGACCGGATCCCATTCCTCCACGACGCGTCCGCGACCGTCGTGAACGACAACCTTGAGCGCATACTCAGAAACTCCCGAGACGCTCTTCATGGCCTCGACGGCGGTCGCGACTTCACGGCCGCGGGCGTCCACATACGCCATCGTCGTCGGTCCGCGATACTGAGTGGTCTTCACCCGCAAAACAGGCTTCACGCCCGGAAGATCGGGACAGGGGACCTCCGAGCAGAGCTTTCGCTCGAGATATGTCGGGGGAACGCCCGAGCTGGTGCTCCGCACGACGGTTCCGAAACCGTCATACACCGCCCCAGTGGACAGCCCGTTCGGGTCGGTCGTCAGAATCGCGCCTCCGTTTCGCGGGTTGACGGTGAAGTCCGTGGCTTGTAGCTCCGCGTTGCGCTGGCGACGCATGAAGTATCCTGGGTCGGAGGCTCCCGACGTGTTTGAGATGAGCATCTGCCGGCTGTCACCGCTTGCCGTCGTGACCGTCACGTCAGAGACGTTCCCGTAAAGGTCGTAGTCGCTGAGGGTCGTGAGCTCCTGATCTGCTTGGCCCTTCTGGAGCTCCTCTTTCTTGACCAAGCGGTAGCGATGGTCGCTTTGCGACGTGTAGTACTCGTACGCGGTGATCACGGAGGAGGCGACATTGTCGCTCGATGGCAGCTCCACGGGCGCAGCAGTTTTGTACTCGATAGCGCCCGTTGTGACGGTCTTGCTTTCGAGTTTATTAAACCAGCCGTCTCCTGTGACGCTGTAGTCCCAATCAAATGTCTCCGTGATGACCTGCGTCGAGAAGGGATCGTCGAGCGTCGTTACCGTGGAGCCGACGTTGCCCCACCGTCGATCGTCGGCTGAAGCGACCCAGTCCTCGTGCTTGCTGCTGGTCTCCTCGAGAAGGAGCGGAGACGAGCTCAACGAGTAGGTCTTCGATGTTCGCTCGTCCATACGCACCCGGCAGAACTCGGGCCCGTTGAGGCCCACATCGCAGTCTTCGGCCCAGACGGTCTCCGTCCTGCCGAGAAGGCGCTCAGGCACCGCGAACGGGCCCCCTCCGGACGTTTCCTTCGCATAGACCTCTTGCCGATGGACACGTCCCGTCAGTGGGAACGCCTGATGGTATTGCGTGACCGTACGGAGGTCGTTGTCCGCATCCGAAGGTACGTCGGTCGTCACGTGGATGGTCGCAAAGCCCTCGAAGCCGTGTCCGAGGGTGTCGACCATCGCCTCCTCGTAGCGGTAGCACTGGCCGACCGTACCTCCGATCCCGTCACTCCTGACCACCCGGGAGACGACCATCAAGGACCCATCACTCGCATGACGCCCGCGCACAGGCTGGACCCCAGAAGCCGGGATATAGAAGTCTCCGGCGCACTGCCCGTGGCCTGAGCTAGAAAGTGGAGCATAGGCCACGGATGTCGCTGAGCCCATCCCGTTGTCGACCCCGGTCATCCTATCCACGTCGGATCGGTCGCGCCGGTAGAGTTTCGTTCCGTAGAGGCTAGACGGATTTCCTCCGGTATCTCTGTAGCCGCCCACTGGGACCGAGCAATTGCTTGAGTAGGTTTCCGACACGTAGGCGTAGCCATCGTCACGCCCATTCCCGCTAATGTTCGCCATCATGCGAAGGGCGTTGACGGGCGCCGTGAGGTTCGCGGGCTCGAGACGGGCCTGGAGCTTGCCGTCCGCGCCGAGCTCCAGGTGCCAGGTGAGCCACGTCCGTACGGTGCGGTCCTGGCTTGGAGCCACGGCCGCAATGTCGTGGGCACCGGAGCCCGAGGTGCACTTCTCCACAGATCCGTCGCTCGTCGCTGGGGCCGGTAGATAGCACCACTCGCCCCCGTCCTCCTTGGGAGCCGCAGCATCCGGAATGAGGAACTCTGTTTGATTGTCCTGGTCGATGTCTGCGGGCACCATGAACTTGTGCGCGTGCTCCCAGCGTCCCGAAAGTCCGCTGTTTGAAAGCAGCCCCGTCTTGACGGAGTGACGGACGAAGATGCCGCCATAGTTCATGTAGATCGAGAGCGGCTGAGTGGCCTCGTTGTCGAAGGGCGAGTCGACGAAGTCGAGGAGGTCGTCCCCGTTGAGGTCTACGAAGGCGTCCTCAGGATCTCGCCCTGCGCTTCCGGGAAGGCCTAGCGTCGGGTTGGTCTTCTTCACGAACGTCGTGGATGAAGCGCCCACATCCGTGACCACCCAAAAGTCGTCGAGTCCCCCGCAGGGACCTCGAGCGCTGAAGTCGACCGCTCCGTCCCCGTTGATATCGCTGATTTGCGCGACGGTCTGGCAGTTCGACTTCAGGACGATTTGGGGTTGGGTTGTATCGTAGGTGAATCCCGTCTGAGTATGCTCGTATATCGAGAAGGTGTTCCCTGTGTCCAAGACGACGTCCGGGAAACCATCGGCGGTCATGTCGAAGACACCCACGACCGTATGGCTACCGACATCGAGATTCGAAACGACGGGGACCTGAATCTGTCCGTCAGAGGACACACGTGCATACGCGAGCTTTCCGTCGACGAGGCCCTGAAGGTCCGCCCTCCCGTCGTTGTCGAAATCCGTATCCCGAGCGAGAGGCACCATGCTGAAGGTGGGAGCGTTCTTCTCGTACTGGAAGAAATCCTGATCCCAAGACGAGTTCAGGATGTCCGGCCTCACCTGGCTCGCCGACATTCGAATCTTGATGGTCGACGGGGGCGTGCAGAGCGCAGGAGCATCGGCGATCTTGCGCTCCCGAAGTCCGTCACCATCATAGTCATCGAGGAACTGGTAGACTTTCGTCACATCCCTGCTCACGGTCTGCGGAGAAAACGTGACGGGTGCATCGGCGTACGCAAACGTCGTCGGCTGCGTCGAGAATGCGGCGTCGCACTCGCCCGATCCCGTCAGCTTCACGCACTCGTCAACGCGAGTCAGGAGCGACCGGTTCGTCGCTTCGCTCAGCTTATAGGAGAGCTGGTAGCGCCGGTCGAACTTGCCGTTGATAGAGGTGTCGACGTGGGAGAGCCGAGCCACGTTGTAGAACTTGGACCCAGCCAGGAATCTCCACGTAACATCGCTTCGCTCCTCGTAGGTGAACTCTACGGTCCGGTCTCCGGCCGTACCGTTGAATCCCGTGTAGCGGATGCGATCGAGGACGTGTTGGCCGTTGAAGTGCGTGTACTCGTAGTCGATCTCGTTCCCCCGAAGGTCACGCGTTTTAGAAAGGGCCCAGGCCCATTGATAGGGCACTGCATAGGATCCACCCGGAGAATTGATGTAGTTGATGTTATCTAGGCGCTCGACCGGCTCGACCACATCGTCTTCGCAGGCCCCGTAATGTCTCGTGCCTCCGTCGCGCTCCGTCGCTGTAAAGCATGCGTCAGCGTGAAAGCGGCCGAGACCACCAGAAGTGAACTCGATAGCGGTGAGGTCATCTTGCTCGAGGCGGTACGTCGAGCCGACCTGACCATAGACGCCATCCGTAAGGACCAAACGACTACCGTTGAGGCACAGCTTGTCCTCTCCATCAAAGCGGACCCTTCTCGAAGTCCCGTCGATCCGAACCCGGGCAGGGCACCGGTGAATCGAGGAGTAGGCGGAAAGGGACCACCCTACACCGAGCAGTCCATCCGCCCCGCCACTGCCGTAGGCGATGCCCACGCCGGGTTCCACGCCTGCGCGGCCGGGAGGGAGCGTAAAGCGAATCCGGTACGATGCCTGGCCTTGGCTCACCGAGAGTGCGCCCTTGATCGCGTAGGCCGAACCCTCGGCATATTCATCATCCTCAAAGAACACCGGGGGCGGGAGCTCCGGAATGTCGTCAACGACTACGGAGCTGAGTCCTGGATTCGTATCCGCGAGGTCACCGGGCCAGTTGGCCGCGTCGGGTCCGCACGCCGCGGCAGTAGGATCACCCCCAGGGTCCCCCTCAGCGGCGCCTGAAAGGGCGCCGACGGAGAGTATCAAGGCGCCAAACGCCACACGCATAAGCCGCCTTTGAGGACATACTTTGGCGCTCGATGCATGGTGTCGACTCGATGACTTGGTGCGTGTCACATGTCGTCCGTATGACTTCGTGTGCTGGGATGGGTTTCTTGATCTGGGCATAGGAATGCATTGAGAGGTCTAGCACGACCGGAAACCTTGCCAAGGTCTAGGCAGGCATCGCTCGCCCTGACCTCAGGGACAAGGCTGGTCGAAATAGAATGTCACCTCTTCGTTAAGGGAATATGGTAGGCCGATATATCTTGAGGGGCGAGAGTCTCGTCAGCCCGATTATGTCGTGTCAGGCGTTCGAAACCTGACGTGATGCGCGGTCACGCAGCTTAGCGCCTGCTCAGACTCGGTGGTATAGGTTGACTTTAGGTTAACGGCGGCCTCTGTCATGTCTGCCTTGCCAGGTCTCGGGGTTCCGCAGGGAGAGGCTCGGAACTATCGCTGCTCCGGCTGAGTCGGACCCGCAGCATCCGACCGGCGCTCAGGTGATGCGCTCTCCACTGAGACGAGTAACCTGCCGTGGATGCCTGCTGGGTGGTGAAGAGCCGCTCCTGTGACGCCGCAACTTCGAAGAGCTGGTCCCAATCTGGCGATCTTTGAGGCCCGGCCCCTACCGCACAAACATCAAGCGAGGCTTTGGCTTCCTGCAAAGAGAAAGGTCTTTCCGCTCCTCCGACGTCCAAACACGGCGACGAGCTATGGATCTCGAAAGGTCAGGGTCTGTCGCAGCACGGCCTCTCAGGTTCGCGCGCGATGAGCACGACCCATAATCAGCCACAGCTCTCCGAAAAAGCAGGTCGTGGCTGTTTATAGCGCTCCCTATTCAGCCATAACTCGAGAGGAAGCTGCGGTGTGTGACTCGCTAGGCCGAAGTTGATCCGGCCGTTGGGCCCCGAGAAGCTCCCAGCGCATCGCTCCCCATTCGACGACCCCTCCGACGGCGAGGCCGCCGGAGGGTGTGTGGTGTTCGACGTGCGCGCTTCGGTCGGCGCTCGGTGGTTGCTGGGTAGCGCCCGAACGAACGCGTGGGGAGCTACCGCGCTCGTTGGATCCGTGGGCCCACCGAATCAGGTAAGCAGCTCGCAGCTCTGAGCGTGGACAGGTTCGTGCGAGGAGTGCTGAATCGCGGGTCGCAGGCGGCATCCGGCGGCGACGACCCGGCGTCCCACCCCATTACGCTTCAAAGCTGGCGGGACGTACCGACGACTTCGAAGACGGACTCAGCGGGCGTCCTGGGCATACCGGGAGGACCCGATGACCGCCACCGGGAGCCTCGGCCTCTGCTTCGACCCCGCACGTGAAGCTCCGCCGCATCATGTCCGCTCCAAGCGAAGCCTATCTTCGCATCTTGGGTGCCTGTGGAACTCGGGTAGCCTCACGGCGCCGCCCTTCCCTCAGCCCGGGAGATGCTCTAATCTAATCTGATGCACCGGGGGGACAACCATTGATATCTCGAAGGTCAAGACGAGAACCCACTCTAGGGTCATCGAACTCCGCCAGGGAGGCCTCGAGAGGACGGGCTTGGCTCGAAGCACAAAGCTACGGCTGCCGCTGCGGAGCGTTCCGTGGATATTGACCGTGCAGGCGGGCCTCTCACGTTGCGCCCGAGGACGGGCTGTAGCGGGACCTTTGCTCAGCTCGATGAGTTGGCTGTGCGCGATCTCGGACCGTTCACGCGGCCTTTGAATATCAACCCGTTCGAGCTTTCGTTCGGTTCCTCGGATGGCGTTCCCCGACTTGCTGCGGTCGCAAAGCACGTTCGAGGAACGACGGTGGAGTCGGTGTCTGACAAGACAGCCTTCCAGCTCGTTTCGCTCGTGACCTCCCCTGTCGTAGAGATCGCGTATGCTCACATCCTCTGTGACTACCGAGGAGGTCTGGAACATCGAATATTTAGGATCGCGTCAGATGTCGTGTCCGCTGACCAGCGAGGTCGCTACGTGGCCGATCGAACAGACTTTGAGCGGCGAGAACTCATCGAACTCGCTCGTGCCTTCGAGCGGTACATGGTCGTCCTTGGGGACTCCTATGCTCGGCTAGGGAGAGTCTCCCCGTTTCTCTGCCGTCTTCAGGCAGATCCTGTCGCCTATGGGTTCGATGGAGAACGCTACTTCATCAACCGCTTCGAGACGAGCGATGATCTCGGGGACTGGATCGACACGCAAACCTTCCCTACCGACGAAGATCTCCGTGGTCGAAGAGATGCCGTTCTCGAGCGACTGTCGGGCAAGAGAAAGCTCGTATCACCCGCACATCAAGCAAAAGAGCAGTGAGGGAGCTGGTAGCTGAGGCGTCCGTCAAGCGCCACCGGCTCCATCCAACGAGGCAGTGGGATGGGACCTGGGCTATAGGCTCCTCCGACCTCCGTGAGCGCCCCACGTGACGCCCGCGACCCAGAATGTCTCGATGTTCGAGAGGCTAGAAACTATGGCTTCCCGCGCGGTCTGATGCGCTAGAGTTCAGTCTCATCCATGGGCGACCGCATGCCTCCCTCCCCAAAAAACGACGCGAAGCATGACTCGCTCGTGAAGTTCGCGTTGAAGGATCTGAAGCGCGCGGCCGATCTCCTGCGCTTCGAGATCCCCGGTGCATTGGCCGAGCAGGTGGACTGGAGCACGCTCGCGATGGAGCCTACGGAGTTCGTGGACGAACACCTCAAGAAGCTTCACTCAGACCTGCTGTTCTCAGCGCAGCTCCACGATGGGGCGGAGATCGACTTTCTCGTGCTTCTCGAGCACCAGAGCACCGTGGAGCGCATGATGGCTTTCCGGGTGCTCCGCTACGTCATCCGCGTCGTCGAGACACGCGCCCACCGGGGGCAGCTGCCGTTTGTGGTACCGATTGTGCTCTACAACGGAGCGCCACCTTGGTCCGCGCCGACGGAGGTGAGTGAGCTTTTTGCCGTTCCGGCGTTTCCGGGGGCCTCCGCGCACGTGCCCCGTCTCCGCTTCATCCTAGACGATCTCCGGCGGACGACTCCGGACGAGATTCGTCGCCGCCCCCTGGACGTCTTTGGGATCCTCACGCTTCTTGCCCTCGCTCTCGAGGAGGACCCTGAGCCGGTCCGCGAGGTGCAAACGTGGATCCCGCTGCTTCAACAGGTCGACGCTTCGACCGAGGACGGCCGACAGGCCCTCCACGCGCTGTTCGAGTACCTTTGGAAGAGCGTTCGACAACTCCAGTCCGAGGACTTACGGTCCTTGGGACGGCAGCTGGGGCCTGCCGCAGAGGAAACCGTCATGAGTGCTGCCAAAGAACTGATCGCAAAGGGCCGGGCTGAAGGCTGGGCTGAGGGCCGAGTAGAGGGCCGAGCAGAGGGCCGAGCTGAAGGGCATGCCGAGGGCTCAATGGAGGCGCTTCGGAAGGTCATTCTGAAGCTCGCGAGAAAGCAGTTCGGGGAGGCGGAGGCACAGAGGGCCGAGCCGTCGATACGCAGCGCAACCACCGCCCAGCTCGAGGCCGCGCTCGATCGCATTCTCGCCGTCGAGACGGTCGACGACATCTTCGACATCTAGGCCCACGAAAACCACGGACCGGCCACCGATGCGCCCGTCTCCTACGGGCTTCACTCTTTTAGGGACCGTCTGGCCTGGCGCGCCCGACCTGCGGCCGCTCGCAGACCCTACTGCAGCTCTCGACGATGCCTTCGTGAGGACTCAGATACCCTGAAGCTTTACGTGTAGGCCTGGACGATCTCCGGCGGACGACTCCGGACGAGATTCGTCGCCGCCCCCTGGACGTCTTTGGGATCCTCACGCTTCTTGCCCTCGCTCTCGAGGAGGACCCTGAGCCGGGCCGCGAGGTGCACACGTGGATTCCGCTGCTTCAACAGGTCGACGGGGCCGCGACACCATCGACGGCCGCTTTGTGAGCGAGCTCGTGGGCCACCACCCGCTCTACCAAAACCTGCCGAGTGCGCGATGAAGATCCCTATCGAGATTCCTGGCGGCCTCACCGCAGAAGAAGCCCTCTGCATCACGAGTATCCTCGAGCAGGTCACGGCTGCCCTTTGGCGTCGCCACCAAGACGAGATGATCGAGCGCCTCGACCGCCATCGCCAACATGCACGGGCGGATCCACGATGCCCCGTCTGTCAGCCTCACGACGAAAACCTTCCACTTTGAGATCGGTCCCCGTCGCGTCCAACGAACAGGTCCAACAAGCCGTAATGCGAAGCGGGCAGGGAAAGCGTAGTGCGGGAAATCCGCATGCTGCGTTTGAAGTGGCGGGGACTGGAAACGGGCCATGCATCGGCTAGTGAGGCACTTCCAACGGAAACGGGAAGCAACAGATATGCCGGCGCTACGGCACCGCGCCAGTCCCCGACCCGACCCAACACGTCCCCCCCGATCATCGGGCCGCGGACCTGCTTTTCAACATCGTCAGTCGGAGGCACGAGGAGAAGTCCACCGTGATCACCACGAACCTCCCCTACAAGCAGTGGGGCACCATCTTTCCCGAAGCCACCTGCCTGAGTCCTCTCATCGACCGCTTCGCCGAACACT
The DNA here is from genome assembly GCA_039819565.1 of Myxococcota bacterium. Taxonomy (GTDB): domain Bacteria; phylum Myxococcota; class Kuafuiibacteriia; order Kuafuiibacteriales; family Kuafuiibacteriaceae; genus JAHQVK01. The sequence continues at coordinate 13,807 of JBCBRU010000088.1, forward strand.
GTCACGTCGTCGATATCGACGCCGACTCCTATCGGCTCAACGGACTGGACGCCAAAAGGCCAAGACCAAGCGACGGTCCCGGCGCTCAACACGCTGAGCCAGCCTGCACCTGATCTCGCCCACCGCATCGCCTCCCTGAGTTCGCGACGAGAATCCCCGGTTTTACATGGCGGGCTACACGCGAGGTGGGGTGCCTTAGGGATCGCAGGAAGCATCCTCTTCTCACCCGGGTAGAAGATGAGTCGCAATGCCTCTGCCTCGAGAACTTCACCAAATCGCACCGAAATGGTTTCAACTCTCATACCGGCGCTGCTGAACACCTCGTAAGCGCTCGTGACGGCCGCCAGATCGACTCCAGCAGGGGTCGACCGCATCTGGTTTGCCTTCCCGGGCAGAGCAATGAGGGCTGTCGGCTACATCTCACTAACTCTTAGTTTTTCGTGGTTCTCTTTTTTGCCGGTACGAGTTCGAAATCCCTTCGACTGCCCGGAGCGTGGAGAGCCATCACCCCCGGCACAACAGGCTCTCGGGGAACCTCACCTATAGGTGGGGCGCCGCGGCGTTCCGACTTGATTCTCGGACGAGGAAGGCCACCGACCGACGAGGTCGAGCCGCCGCGGCGGTGGGCTCCACGCCTCCTGACCGGTTCCGAGTCGCTGGGAAGTCCGCCCCCGCGCGCAGGACCTCGGTGAGAGCGGGCCTTTACGCTTATCAGCGTGTCAAATGCGCGGCCGTGCTCCAATCTCACGCGGGATGTGGCCACTGCCCGCGATACCGCTAGTCTTCGTCGTCGTCCTCACCGAGGTCGTTGTCGTCCTCGATGTTGGATTCGGTCGCGATACGCAGGAGATCGACCATGCGGAAACGCCCGGAGGGGCGCCCTGGAAGGAGCGGGAAGTCGTCCTGGGGGCTGCCGGGGGACCAATCGGGTGCGCTGAATAGATAGCTCCGAGGATCGAGCTCCATCAGCCCGAGCAGCGTCTCGCCGACCAGGTGGCCCCCGACCGGTCCCAGTCGCCGGCCGCGTCGAAGAGACTCTCCTTCAGCCAGGACGTAGAACCAAAGCGGCGTGTCTTCGATGAAGTCGATGGGATCATAGCCGGCCTTCTGGAGCTCGGTTTTCTCAGCGTCGGTGAGAATGTCATTCGGAAGGGGAACGCTTCGTCCGAGTCGCTGCTGCAAGACCTCACGCAGAGTCTGACCGCTGGGAAGACCAAAGGCCTGGCCTCGGAGGAGATTTCGTACCGCCAGGCTGCGATCTCCCTCGGCGATAAACGGTAGCTCGAGGAGGGTTGAGGCCAGCTGAGTATCGAGGGCACGAGCCTTCTTGGCCGCCGACCCGAAGAAGCGCGTCCAGTCGATGAGGCCGGGACGAGGTCCGAAGGCTCCCCCCAACTCAGGGTCGAAGAGTCCGAGACCCAGGTGCTCTTGATCGAAGTCGATCGTTCCGGGGACTTGGGTATGTCCGAAGCGATAGGCGGCCACCGAGAACTCGACGGGGACGAAGGGCCTCCCGCCCTTGCGATCCTCCGGCCGGTAAAGAACGCGTCCACGCAGCTGTATCCGGTTTCGTCGACGGCGTCCGATGACTCGAGGGAGGAAGTCGTGGACGACGATCCAGTGGTAGTGACGGAGGACGATCTCTTTGGCGCGCATGAAGAGTTCTGGCCCCTCCAGGCGCTCCCGTCGGTGGACTTCGGCCACTACCGCATTGTGAAAACGTATGAAGCTGAGCTGCAGCTGCGAGACCACGGCGTTCTCGTCATTGCGGGGGTCCCCAATGAGCGCCGTGTCCTGCGAGTTGCGTTCGAGGTCCTTGACGAGGTCCCAAAGCACCGTGGCTCCAGCAAAGATACCTTCTTCCTCGACCGTCCCTTGGAAGTAGAGGTGAGGACTTGCTTCCGGGTTGCGCCCGTACACGCAGTCGAGGTCCAGGCACGGAGTGCGAAAATTCTCGACCTCACCAGGTGTATTGATGCCAGTTCCCGTTAGGCTGGAAGTGGTGTCGAAGGTGACGTCGTGATCGACGAACTGGCCGAAGAAGACGAAGCCTGACGGCATCGTTCCTGCTGCGACCGACGAGCCTCCGTCCATCGGCCCACCGGGGCGCCCCATCCAGCGCAACAAGCCCGGATCATGGGTTGGGAAGTCACCCTTTGTGTCCAGAATTCTCCCGAACCTCCCACTGTTCAGGGTTGCGCGTGCGGTCGAACTTAGACCGCGTTGAGAGCGCATCCCGTGTAGATTGTGTCGGATGTGGGGCTTCCTAAGCGGAGCGTTGTTGCGTACCATCACTTCGGTAACTGTTCCTTCTGGGGCGTCTGGAGACGTGGCGCGGCGGAGGGCAGCCTGCATCCATGTCTGATAGAGATGGTCTGACCCCTCGTAGACGGATGACCCGCGGTGAAGGCGAAGCCTTGGTCACGGCCTGGCGACGAAGCGGCCTCGGTCCGAGTGAGTTCTGCCGGAGTCGGGGGGTGACCGTGAATCGCCTGTCTTACTGGCGAAGCAGGACCGTTGCCGAAACCAACTTCATCGAGGCCGTGGTCGAGGAGGGCTCTCCCGACTCACCAGTGGTGGCCTCGGCGGAGGCGATCGAGCTCGTAGTGGGGGACGTCTTCCTACGCCTACCGGACCGCCCCGGTCGGGCGGCCGAGATTCTCGCATTGCTAGGAAAGGCTCCGGCGTGATCCCGGCGGGGACGCGGGTCTACATTGCGACGGAGCCTGCCGACCTTCGCCGCTCCTTCGATGGCCTCGCGGCCACGACGCTTGAGCGTCTTGGCCGAGATCCTGGGGAGGGCGGGCTGTTCGTCTTTATGAATCGCCGAGGTAACCAGGTGCGCGTCCTCTTCCGTGACCCTCACGGGTGGTGCATCCTTGCCAAGCGGCTCGACCGAGGTCGATTTCGTGCGCGGGCTTTCGAGGAGGGTTGTCCGTGTTGGGAGACGAACGCGCAGGCATTGCTGCAATTCTTAGATGACATTGTCGCTCCTTCGCGCGGCGGCTCTCGTAGCCGAGCGAAGAGAGCCCTGACTATCGTGCAATCTTAGTTGACTTAATCATTGCCCTCGGACGCCGGGTCCTGTAGGCCCTCTACATCTCGTCCTCCCGAAAACCACGTTCGACCAGCAAGCCCCTCGTGGACTTCACGGACCTGCTGAGTGAGCTCACCTCTGGGGACGGCGACATGCCTTCTCGCGAGACGCTCACGGCGGTCCTTCAGACCGCACAGAAGGTGATTGAGGATCAGAGCGTCGAGATCTCACACCTCCAGAAGCAGCTCTTCGGGCGTCGTTCGGAGAAGGTTCCAGCCGGGCAGCTGAGCCTCTTTGCCGAACTCTTGAAGGCGGTGGCCGAGCGCGTCCCGGAGCGTGAGCCCGAGGAGGACGAGACGCCGCTGCCCAAAGAGAAGAGGAAGAAGAAGGCGCGCCGCAAGCCGCTGGTGCCTACTCAGACCATCGAGATCCCGGTTCCCGAGGATGAGCGTCCCTGCCCCCAGTGCGGAGAGCCTCGATGCACCATCGGTCACGCACGCAGCTTGGTTGTCGAGTACACGCCTCCGAAGTTCGAGGTCATCGAATATCTTCGGGAGACCGTCGCCTGCAAGCCTTGTGAAGGTGAGATTGCCCGGTCTGAGCCTCCGAAGGCGCGTGCTCGTGAAGGCGCGTGGCCTGGACCCAAGCTGCTTGGGGCACTCATCATCAACAAGGCGGTCGATGGGCTTCCACTGCGGAGGACACAGAGGCGCTTCAAGCGAGCAGGTGGGGACTTCGGGAGCTCCACGCTGAGTCGCTGGGAGGGCTTTGCGCATGAGCTCCTCGAGCCCCTCAGCATGCGTATCGCCGACCTGGTGCGCGGCGCGCACCTCATCAATCTCGACGATACGGGGCTACGCGTACGTGACAAGACCGTCGAAGGCGGCGTCGTGAACGGTAAGATCTGGACCTTCTGCGGGCGATACTTTGACCCGGGCGGCGACTTGTCGAAGACCATCGAGTACGTCTCCTATGCCTACGCCCCGACATGGGAAGCGGTGCACCCCGAAGACTGGTTGCGGGGCAGCTCGGCCATACTGCAAGGAGACGCCTATCGAGGATATGAGCGCATCGCCTCGCCCGAGAGGGGCGACAAGATCGGAAGATTGCTTGCGGGCTGCGCCATGCATGCGCGTCGGCCTTTCAGGCAGGCACTGGAGTCGGGCGATGCCGCCGCACGCCCCTTCGTCGAAGGCTTCCAGAAGATCTATCTCATCGAGAAGATCGCGAAAGACCGACGCCTCCTCGCGGACGAGCGACTCGAGCTGCGCCAGGCCGAGAGCCTCCCGGTCCTGCGGGAGATGCGGGCGCGGGCGCGGGACCTTCGAGGGATGCCTCTCCTCAAGCCCTTCGAGCAAGGGGTCACGTACCTCAACAACCAGTGGGACAAGCTCGTCGTCCCGTTCGAGATCGATGGTCGACTTGAGATCGATAACGGAGAAGCTGAGCGCCGGCTCCGCCGGATTGCTTCCGGTCGAAAGGCATGGCTCTTCGCGGGTTCCAAGAACGGCGCCGAGCGCTTCGCCGACATGCTGTCCATCGTATCCACCGCGGACGCTGCCGGCGTCGACTGTGGTCTCTACCTCCCCAGCATCATCGAGCACATTGACGACTGGCCCGCGCGCGACCTCGACCAACTCCTCCCCACGCACTGGAAAGCCGCTCTCGACCAGCTCCTCCTCGAAAAGAGCCAAGAGTAGGCTCGACCCGCTGATCTCTGAAGCCACGAGCTAAGCCTCGCTCGGCCGAACTCGAAGGTCGAGACGCTCCAGAAGGAACAGATACTCACTTCGGTTTGTTTGCCGTCTTGAGCGTCTCTCACTGAGAATCGGCATCTATTTCAGCTAGGCGGAGGCGGCTACGTCGAGGAGGCTAGATGAAGGGTGGGGCTCGGTCCGGGCTCTCCTGATGCGTTGGCTAGAGAAGTGCAAGAAACACACCGTCACAGGAGAGATTGCAAGGGGGCGGGGGGGGCTCGTCGGAATGGCGTCGAATTGCTGCCAGCCTTGATGCTGTGGTGACTCCACGTGCGAGCCGCGAACGATAAGGAGGGTTCTACGGGTCGCGACTTCAAGCGCGTACCGGGCGTACGATAGGTCATCGAATCTCAGGCTCGGTCTGGGCGGTGACGAACCCGCTCCCGATGTCTGGCTCTGTCGTGGCGCCGGTGGGTGGACGGTGGAGTCTCCGGTGGCGCTGACTTCGGCGGATAGCCGATAGGCTGATCCAGTCACGGCGTTGTCACGGTTCAACGCTAAATGAAGCCGTGATGGTATTCGGGCCTATCCTGCGCTCAAGGATAGCGGGTGCAAGACGGTGAGCACTCCCCCGAAGATGTGAGGTTCAACCATCGATTCCGCCGACACAGTAGAGGTCGCGCGTGACGCCCAAGGCGCTCACGCAACATCGGAGATATACAGCCTTGTAGATGCCGCCGTCGTCCGACGGTGACCTCACTCTTGGCGCCAGCGGTGAGTGAGGGATGGGATGGGTTTCTCAACAAAGCTGGATGAGGCGCCGCGCGCGGCATCGTGGTTCCGTCTGCCGTCACAAAGCTTGCGTAGAGTTCGATCCTCGGGATATATGGGGACTTCTGCCGGGACGATCGCGGCAGCTCTGGCGGCTGCGGCCGCATACGGCCGAAAATGCAGGAAGGGTCGGATCCTTACCGAGACCTAGCCCCGATCGCGAAGGAGCTTTCGAATGGAACCTCAGGATTGAGCCTCGTGTCCATGGTGCAGCCCCCGCCCGCTACGCGTAGAATTTCTCGCTACTCCTTCCCGCGAAGAAAGGCATGGGTGGGGTCGCTACAGGCCGCTCTAGGCGCGCTCTCAGGCTTCGCAGGAGATTTGTGGCGACCCTATTCTTTATGGGGCCCGTTGTCTCCGGAGTCGGGCTCTTCGCTTGGAGCGTCTCGCGTAGACTCGGCGCCGCAGGAGGGGGCGGCCTGTGCCCGGAGCTCAAACAGCAGGGTGTGCTCGGCCTTGCATCCCAGCAAAGTCCGATATCCTTCACACGTGTCACCCGAGACTCAGGATCCGTCGGAGAGGCC
>JBCBRU010000089.1:0-19840 GCA_039819565.1 Myxococcota bacterium
AGCCCCGGTAGCAACTGAAGGGTCCCGCAGGCAGTCATGACGGCCGCCAGGAGCGCGTGAACGGCGAAGGCGGCATTGCCGAGACCGTCGCCTTCCACATAGCCGGTGATCAGGGGCTTGTCGTTCCAAGCGGAGAAGTTCGTGGAGAGAATGCGGACATAGTAGAAGCCGACAATGAAGGCGACGAAGCACCACTGACCGACGAAAGTGACCCCGTACCATGCGGACCGAGTGGCTCGTAGAGCGCGCCGACTCCACTCATCCCACGGTTGCTCTCTCCTCTTGACCTCAAGCATGACTTCCCTTCCTCACCGCAACAAGCGATGGGTTTCGTGGGCCCACATCGCGAGCTCCACTCGGTTACGAGCGTCGATCTTCTCCATGAGGCTCGCCACATGAGCCTTCACGGTGCTCAGTCGAATCGACAGCGCCTCGCCGATCTCGGCGTTCGTCTGGCCGAGAGCGAGAGCCCGTAGGACCTCCTCCTCTCGCCGCGTGAGCTCCGTAGAGGGCTCCGGGGGGCGCCGGGCGCTGGCCTCGGCAAATGCCGCCAGGAATCGAGCGGTAATGCTCGGCGCGATCAGAGCGTCCCCTCGAGCCGCCGACCGGATGGCCTGACGCACGAGCTCCGGACCTGCATCCTTGAGTAGGAAGCCGCGTGCACCCGCCTTCAACCCACGATGCACGTATTCGTCGAGGTCGAAGGTCGTAATGAGGACCACGGCGAGGGGCCGATCCACGGCGCGGCCTGCCAGCGCCTGGGTGGCCTCGATACCGTTCATCGAAGGCATACGAATATCGAGGAGGCATACGTCGGGCCGGAGGCTTCGGGCGAGATGCACGGCGGCTGCCCCATCTTCTGCCGTGCCCACCACGGACATCTCAGGATCGCCGTTCACCATCTTCTCGAGTCCCCGAAGGACGAGAGGTTGATCATCAGCGATGAGGACCCTGATACTCACGAGTTCCCCTCGATGGTCCTCGGCAGAGAGACGGCGACCCTCCAGCCTCCCTCCGGATGAGGCCCCACGTTCAGATGCCCTCCCCACAGCTTGACGCGCTCGCCGATGCCCACGAGACCGAAGCCGTCGCGAGCCGGGACGGCAAGTCCGGACCCGGCTCGACCATCGTCGCGAACTTCGAGGTGAACGCTGTCCGGTTCAGAACGGAGATAGATATCGACCTTCGTCAGACCCGGAGCATGACGAAGCGCATTCGTAAGCCCCTCCTTCGCGATTCGGTAGAGGGTGGCGACGAGTGAAGGCTCGAGTGGCTCGAGAGGCTCCTCGATGTGGACCTGGACCGCCACCTCACAGCCATCCCCGAGGCGACGAAAATCCTCTAGGCGGGGGAGGGGCGACACCTGGGCTTCGGGGCTGCGGAGCCCGCCGACGAGGGTTCTCATCTCCGCGAGCGCATGCGTGGCTTGCTCCTCGATGATCCCGACGAGCTCGGCCGTTTCCTCGTCGAGGGGGCCGCTTCGTGCCGCTTGAACCTGCACCGCGATAACCGCCAATCTATGCCCGACCGTGTCGTGAATTTCGCGGGCCAGTTCGGTGCGCTCGCGCGCCCGAACTCGAGCCTGTTCGGCCTCCCTTCGTTGCGCCCGCACCCGAGACCACAACCCAACCGCCGCCGGGGCAAAGAGAACCACGGCTGCGCCCCCGGCCCGCGAGGAGCTCCCGTGAAAGGCGAGCCACCCCGGAAACAGAGCGAGGACCGAGGCCCCGAGTCCTATCTCGACAGCCGAAGAACCCCAACGACTGAGGGCATACGGCAGCCCCACGAGGATGAGCAGGGACCACGGCGCATCCCAACCCGCCTGATAGTGATCGGAGACTAAACGTAGGATGAATTGCGAACCGAAGACCCCCAGCACCACCAGGGAGGGGCTCTGTTTGCGCCACAGCGTGAGGACGATGCACGCCACGGCGTACACCGTCGTAAAGAGCGGCCAGGTGAGGTCGTCTCGAAGCACGCCCTCGAGCACCGCAGTGATGCAGAGCGCTGTGACGAGTCCCGCGTAGGCCACGCCCGGAAGCTAACCTCCGGGCGTCGCGAGACCAATTGGCCGAAAGTAGGGGCTAGGCTCGATGCCCCCCGAGCCGAGTGACGAGCTCGACCAAGCGTCTCTCGCAGTCGAGCTGCCCGTGAAGGCGAGCCCCGCGCCCTCGGGCTACGTCGATGGCCCGCCTGGCCACCGTTTCCACCACGTCGCGCTGGCGAGGGTCGACGTCGAGCTCGTCCGCCCCCGCCAGGGCCACGAAGGATACGAGCCCCGTGAGCTGGTCCAGCCCCTCCTCGGCAATGATCTCTGCCATCCCGTCCCGGAGACCCGGTGACCAGGCGCGGTCCCCAAGCGATGATGTGATTTCGAGACTCGCTTCTGCAAGCTGGCGGGCGTCGTCAATTTCCATCGTGTCGTTCCCTTCGGTCACGCGCGCACTCCTAGCCCTCCATCCGCCCCCACCGAGCCAGATCCCGAAGGTTTGGGTCGGAAGGTAGGCGAGGAACCGAGCCCAGCGCTCGAGCATCGAGAGTATCGCCCCCGGCCGTCGAAGGAGATTGCGGACGGGCGAACTCATTTCGACAGGGATAGACCTTCCCAGACGTTTCGGCGACGGGTGGATGACGCTCGGCCAATCGGCGGATGGACGACGACGTGAATCAAGGGCTTCGACGGACGGGAGGCGATCCAGGGGCTCTCCCCTCCCCTTGAGCGCGCCCCTCGACCGCGACGGCGTCTACCCCGAAGTGAAGCTCGAGCTCCTGAACGAGACGGCGATCGACATGGGGATTGACCCTCAAAGCCGCCTTTAGGTGCCTCTCCGCCGCCCGGTGATCCCCTCTCGAAGCGTCGAGCAGGGCTCGGTGCAGCTGAAGTTCGGGCCTTGTGCTTCCTTGCGCCTGGGCGTGATTCAGGGCCGCCTCCGCCTCGTCCCAACGCCCAGCTCGGATGAGCGCCAACCCTCGCGTATCCCAGCTGGCGATATCCATCCGCTCTCCGAGGGCCCGTTTGCTCAACGATAGGGCCATGGGGACATCGGCCTCCCATCCTCGTCGGGCAAGGAAGTGCGCCAGGGGCCGTGGGTCGTCGCGAGCGAGAGCTCGCGCCTGCTCAAGCCAGCGGCGCCCTCTCGTCAGGCGACCCGCCTCGAGAGCCACCTCCGCCCCTTCGACGAGCCCGTCCACGGTGGGCAGGATGCGAAGCGCCTCTTGGTACGCCGAGACGGCAGCGCCGAGCCGCTTCTGGGCGCCTAGCGTACGTGCCCGGGTCATGAGCGCGGGGAGATAGTGAGGTGCCAACTCGAGGGCCGCGGCTGAACGCGACAGGCTATCCGAGAGACGTCCGGTGGCGCGATAGATATCGGCGGCGTCCGCCAAGCACCAGGCCGTCGCCTGCGGGTCGGAGGCGCTTCCCGAGTCCATGGCAAGCTCCAGGATATCGAGAGCTGCGTCCGCATCGCCAGATATCCATCGGAGGTGGGCAGCTCGGTTGTAGCTTCGGAGATCAGGGCGGAGATCGACGGCCGCTTGATAAGCCTCCGCCGCCGCTCCGTAGTCCCCCTGTTCGAGGGCCGCGTCTCCTCGAACCAGATGAGCGTCCGCGTTCTCCTCGTCCTCCTGCAGGAGCTCTTCCGCAAGGGTTCGGGCCGCGTCGAATTCGTGGTCGAATTGATGCACCATGGCCCGCATAAGGCGCCCCCGGGGGGGCTGGGGTTCGAGCCGCAGAGCCGCCTCGATAGCGTCTCGGGCGTAGAGCATGAACACTGGCGCCGAGGTCTCCCGCCGCCTTCGCATGAAGAGCGCCGCGAGGTCGAGATAGTTTCGGGCCGATGGTCGCATCCGGACGGCGTCCTGAGCCTTCCGAAGAGCTCCCCCTCCGGAATCCTGGTCCTCCGACAAGGGGCTCAGAGCAAGCTCCCCCGCCCCTCGAGGAGGGGAGAAGGTTGGGGGCTCCCCGAACGAAGGAAGGCACCCCCCCACGGCCAGGCAGATTAGGAACGTCCTGAAATACAACATCGAATCGCCCTCTCGACTCACGCGACGCTCGAAGGCACCTATGGGTTCCCGGAGTGGGGCGTCGCTAGGAACGGAAAGACGTCCGTGAAAGGCAGGTCGTTGGTATCTACGCCATCGCCGACGGGCGAGCCGCTGTTACAAGCCACCGTGAGGAGCGTATCGACAACGTCATCCGTGAGCTTGCGGCCATTAGGGAAGGCGCTGTCGGCGAAGGTCTGCCCCTCCGCGATGTTGATACGGAGCAGATCGGCCGCCACCGTTCCGTTCGGGGAGAGAAGCCCCACGATGTCGGTTCGACCCCCGGCGGGCGTAGCCGGGCATCCCAGGCCCAGCACCGCATTGAGGAGCCCAGTGATCTCCGGCTGGAGAATGAAGGTTCCGAAGTTCGCGACATCATCGTGGGGTGAGCTTCGGTTGTACTTATCCTTACTTCCGAGCGGAATGATCACCTCGTTCACGAGCGGCCAAGCGAGTCGGGATACCTGTGCGTAGCCTCCGAAGTGACCCGCATCGCGATTGCGGTTCAAAACGCGGACCCGCCGTCGGAGGGCCCGGGCGTAGATTCCCACGACCGAGTCTGTTCCATCGGCGTAGGTGGGCCGAACGCCATCCCTGGCCACGTCCGCGATAGGAAGCTCGAGAACGATGGACATCACGTTCACGCCGTCCGTGGTGGGCACCCCGGCCACCCCGAGAAGGTCGAAGACCTGCAGGTCCACAAAGAAGGGCTCGTCTCGCGGCCCGACGAACATCCGAACGCCGTCCGTCTCCCGAATGGCCTGTCGAGCCACCGCCTCGTAGCTAGCGTTGGGGAAGCTGCGCTTGCCCACGTGCCACGGGGCGACGGGAACCTCCCGGGCCAGGACCTTGCGCCGGGGGCTCCCGTTGGAGGCGATACGGGTGAGTCGGTAGGTTTGCCGAACATTGAGGTCCCGGTCCGAGATGTCCTCGATCGAGCCCGTGTTGTAGAGGAAGGTGTTCCCGTTTCGGGTCGTCGTCTCGAAGTCGAAACGGTAGGTTAGGTCGGTGCGGGCGTCCCCATCGTTATCGATCCGAATCTCGTATCGCGCATCGTCGGAGAAGCGATAGAAGTTCGGGCCCGAGGCCGGAAGCAGGAGCGGTACGTAGTTGGCTACGATCACCAGCTTTGATGAGTCCTCCGGGCTGATGAAAGCGTAGACGTCGGTGTTGTCTACGTACTGGTCCTCGGCGATCGCCGGAGCCTCGCGATGGCTCGACGCCAAGGCCTGACTTGACCCAATAGCTCCGACCGTCAGGACGGCGAGAAGGATGGCCCGGGAGCACGTGCCCCCGGTGCGAGCGGTGCGAGGTCCGGAGTTGGCGTGGCCTCGGACGGCGTGAGGAAGGGAGATGGAAGTCTCGAGATTCGGGTAGTTCATGTCGTTTCCTTTCTGGATTACTCAGCTCGGTAAATGGTGTGATTCTCGGCATCTACTACCGCGAACACGGAGGCGTGGCGGGCGGTCCGAATTCCGGCCGGGTCCGTCAAATCAGGGGCGGGGATGTGCACCACCTCGCTCGTCAAGAGCGAGATGGACGTGAGGCGACCCGCGCCATCTTCGTCGATGGTGGGCATGAATGCCGTACTTCCGCTGGAGTTCAGTGAGACCCCACCGGGGGTCCCCATGCGCAGATCACTCATGACCTCCGTGGCCGTGCCCTCGTTATCGATAGCAAAGAGAACGCCGGCTCCCTGCTCGCCCTCGGCGAGGTGGTCCATGACCCAGGCCACGCCGTCCTTGTCGACGTGAAGTCCCGTTGGAGCGATGAGCGGGTCCCCGCTGAGGATGACCCTCACCGGGCCTCCCGACCGAGGAAGGGAAAAGAGCGCGGGCGCCCCCGCCGAGTCCGTCCCGGTGACATAGAGACTCTCGCAGTCGTCACTGAGCGCAATTCCCGTGGGGCTCTCGATCTCCCGAGCTCCGAGACGAACCACCTCTCCGGTCGATACTTCGAGACGAAAAAGCGCACCGGGCGGCAAGTCCGGTTCAGTGCCCGAGTCCACTTCAGGGTCCGTGTTCGGGTCCGCTACCGCACCGAGGTCCGCGACATATAGGATTGCATCGTTGCAGCCCATGACCAGACCCGAGAGCTGTCCGAAGGGTGCTCCTGAGGCCAGCGTTTCGGGTTCGCCGCCCGAAGCAGGTACGGTGAGCACCGCGGGCAGCTTTTCTTCTTCACGGGTCACGATGCCGGTGAAGTAAAAGCGCGCCCCGTCGTGACTAGATACGGCATCCCCCGGCTGTTCAAACCCCTCTGTGGCCACCGGAGTGAGGGTTCGAGGCAGAGACTCAGCGACAGGTACTTCGGGGCTGGGCTGACCCGGAGCGTTATCATCTTGGCTACACGCAGACCCGAGCAACATCATCGAGGCGCAGTAAGCCGTACTCATCCTTTTCAGCATGAGAACTTCCTTTCTTTGGTTGTAGGTTTTGATTTAGAGGAGACCGGTTCGCTCTGCGAACCATTTCGAGGCCACGAGGGCAATCACAGTCGACCCGCCCATAAGGACGACGGGGCGATACCAGCGATGGCGACCCAGGTGGTAGAGGGGTACGGCAAGGACGAGCACGAAGAGGAGCTGGCCCAGCTCAATACCCACATTGAAGGCGAGCAGTCCCAAGAGCTCGTGGGTCCACGGGAGCTCGAGTTGGGAGAGGAAGGAGGAGAAGCCGAGACCGTGAACCCAGCCAAACACAAAGGCGAGGCGAGGTCGAAGTAGGTGAGCGGTCGGACGGAGGAGGTTGAGCAGCGCGACGGCGACGATCGAGAGCGCGATCGCGGCCTCCACGGGGCTCGGAGGAAGAACGAGCCAACCCAGGGTCCCCAGGACGAGAGTTACGCTGTGGCCCAAGGTGAAGGCCGTGACGACCCATCCCACCTGGCGTACCCCTTCACGTGCGTCTCTCGTCCCCAGAGCAAGAATCAGGGACAGCAGGAACAGAAGGTGGTCGTAGCCGGTAGCGAGGTGGCGTATCCCTTGCCAGAGAAACCCCCGGGCCGTCGACCAAGCATCGCCCGCGGCAAGGATGGCTTGGGCTTCTTCGTCGCGAAGGGTGTCGCTCAGTTGGCCGCCCATGATGACGAGAGTCTCGTGGTCCTCGTGGCCGGAGAGAGACCGGTCGCGGAGGAGGACTCTTCCCGCAGAGCCCTGACATACGTAAGCGAGCGATAGAACGAGAACGGAAGGCTTGGACTTCGCTCGAACTGAGGCAGAGCCCTCGCGGTAGGCACAGCGCCGCGAGCCCTTCGAGATCTCTAGCCGCGCCCCGAACCAGGCCGTGAGGGGTGAGCTCTTGGCTCGAAGCTCGGCTAGGTCCGGGTCTGCCCCGAGCCCGAGCGCCACCGCCGCGTCGAGCAGGGGCAGCTCCACGTCGAGCCGCGTGAGGCTTCCCTCGACGTGGGCCCGAATGGTCTTGGAGCTCGCCATGTGGGCCTCGGCCGACGGTGCGTAGAACCCCCAGAGTGCGAGGCCCATGCTCCATGCCAACCATCGCCGCCTTGACCGCGTCTTCATGCCAGCCCTACGAAGGGGAGCCCCAAAAGGATGCAGCCCCGTTCATTTTTCTTGGGAGGCTCGTCATCTATGCGGAGGTCTTTGTAACTCGGACGTTGCCTCCTCATAGGTGAGGGCATGAGATCACGACGGGGCCTTCGCTCACTCGCGGTGGCACTGAGCTCGACGTTCGTCGGTTCGGTGGCCGAGGCCGGCCCCTGGAGCCCGGCCTCAGGGACGAGCTATCAGCAAGCCTCGCTCAACACCGTGAACGTCGGTGACCGTGACGAATACGCAGCCAGCTACTACGGAGAGTATGGGCTGGGGAGCGGCTGGGCTTTCGTGGCGAGCATCCCTTTTCGGTTCTCCGAAGCCTCCCGAGACCGCCCCAATGGGCTGCCTGGGGAGGACTTCTTCGCACTTACTCCTACCGCCGGCCTGCGGTACCAGCTCCTCCGCGGACCGCTCGTGCTCGCGCTCCAATCGGACCTGGGCCTTCCGTTGTCCGGGGGTGTCTTCGACCTCACCAACCAGGTCCTGGCCGGTACCACCCTAGCCCGCGGGCGCGTCTTCCTACAGACCGGCGCCGGATTGCGCCTCAGGACCCAAGACGCCGGCCACGAGGCGATCTGGTCGGCCGACGCCGGCGTCTGGTTGGGATCTTCGGTGCTGGCCATCGCCTCAGGGCGCGGGCGGTATCAGCTCGAACCCGACCCTCGTGCGCGTCGACCCGAGTTTGAGAACCGGGTGGGTACGCAGTGGCTCTATCGCTTCGACGGAAGCGTCGACGTGGGCATCGAGGTGCTCTACACGCTGCCCCACGATACGGTTGCCGAAGGACTCTCAACCACTGGATATATCGCCTTCTGGACCGGCTCCTAGATGCGCCCGGCCACGGTCTTTCGGCTCAGCGATCGCGTGCCCTCACCCAGAGAGATGAGATGAAGGGATCCTCGGCCACCTCTCCTCTCCCCTCCCCGATACCCGGAGCCGCCCCTCCTCGGGAGGGTGTGGTGTCCCCCCGTGGACGACGACCTGAATTTGACCTTGACGGTCTGCGTCTGGCGCTTCGGCTTACGGAAGCTCGATCATTCGAGCCGGGACCATTATGAAGCCTCTCGCTCTTCAATATGTCACCTCCACGCGGCGTCCCGCCTACGCGGCGCTGGGTGTGGTCCCCGCAAGCCGCTGAGCCGCGCGCTCCTCGCCGGTTAGCGTCCGGCTGATTCCTTCGGCTAGAGCTTCACTTTGAGCGCCGGGAGCCTACGGGCTCCTGCGCCATCCCCAGAGTCACGCCGTGGAGTCAGCGCCGGTCTCGGCGCGCGGCCGTCACCGACATCTCTCGACGCCCTTCGAGCCGTGGAGCGGCGGCGGCCTCCGCCCTTCCCGGTTCGCAGCCTGACCGCTCATACGAGCGAGAAAATATGAGATCGAACGTGAAACTGAGGAACATCGGCATCATCGCCCACGTGGACGCGGGAAAGACCACGGTCACCGAGCGCATGCTCCAGGCGGCGGGTATGATTCGAAAGGCCGGCTCCGTGGACGGCGGAACCACGGTCACGGACTCTGACCCCCAGGAGCAAGAGAAGGGCATTACGATTCAGTCCGCCACGGTGCGTTTCCCGTGGAAGGGCCACGGGATCAATCTCCTCGACACCCCTGGGCACGCTGACTTCGGCATTGAAGTCGAACGAAGCCTCCGGGTTCTGGACGGCGCCGTCATCGTGGTCGACGCGGTGGCTGGGGTGCAGCCACAAACGGAGAAGGTTTGGCGGCAGGCGGACCGACACGAAGTTCCTCGAGTGGCCTTCGTCAATAAGATCGACAAGCCCGGCGCTCGGATCGACTTCGCGGCCCAGAGCCTTCGAGACCGTCTTGGCGCTGCCCCCGCGGTCGTCGGCTACCCGGCCACGGAGGGCTGGGTCGATATCGTCAGCGGAGACTTCTCTCACCTGTCGGATCCCACGCGGGAGGAAGCGGAGCACTATCGAACCCTCCTCGTCGAGGCTTGTGTCGAGACTTCCGAGACGGTGGCGGCGGCGTGGATAGATGAGAGCGAGGTGCCCCCGGCGGCGCTCCTCGAAGCTCTCCGGGTTGGCGTAGCCAGCGGACAGCTTCTACCCGTCTTGGCCGGATCCGCGATGAGAGACATGGGCGTGCGCCCGTTGCTCGATGTCGTGACCTCTCTCCTACCGGGCCCGAAGGGTTCGTTGGAGGCGCCGCTCTCGGCTTTTTGTTTCAAGGTGAGCTTCCTCGAGTACGGGACGCTCGCATTTACCCGAGTGTACTCTGGAAGCTTGAGGAAGGGAGACAAGGTATGGCGGAACGGAAGAAGCCAACCCACTCGCGTCGGGCGACTGGTCCGTGTGTTCGGGGACGACCTCGAAGACGTGGAACGACTCGAGGCCGGGGACATTGGCGCCCTTCTGGGCGGGAGCTTTCAGACGGGGGACACGTTGGCCCATGAGGCAGGAGTCGCCGCTCTGCCGGGCCTGGAACGTCCTGAGCCCGTGGTGCATCTCGCCCTCGAGGCGCCCCGGGCGTCCGATCGCGAACGTCTCGGCGCGCAGCTGGTGCGGCTCCTCGCCGAGGACCCATCGCTCGAGCTTCGCAAAGACCCTGAAACGGGGGAGCAGCTCCTGGGTGGGTTGGGTGAGCTTCACCTCGAGGTGACTCTGGAGAAGCTCCGACGGCGAAGCGGCCTCAGGGTGCGTACCGGAGCTCCGAAGGTCTCCTTGCGGTCTGCGCTGCTGGAACCGATTTCGGGCTCCTATCGCCACGCCAAACAGTCGGGAGGGCCGGGCCAGTTCGCTGAGGTTCACCTCGAGCTCGTCCCGACCCCAGCGGGAACCGGCTTCGCGCTCGAGAATCGAACTCGGGGCGGGGTGATTCCCGCGGCTTTCCTGGCCGGGGTCGACAAGGGCGCGCGTCAGGCTCTCGCTCGGGGCCCGCACGGCGGTTGGCCGGTGGTCGACGTGAAGGTCATCCTGCGGGATGCTCTGACCCACGCCCAGGACTCGAGCGAGATCGCCTTCGCTCTGGCCACTCGGAGCGCGGTTGAGAGCGCCCTCGGAGAGGCCAAGTTGGCCCTGCTCGAGCCCCGCATGAGGCTCGAGCTGTCCGTTCCGACGGAGGTCGTGGGAGCGACGATCGGCGAGCTGCAGCGTCGACGCGGCACGGTGGAGGCCTTGTCGGAGGCGAAGGATATCGCCACCCTGGGAGCCCGCGTTCCCCTCGCGGAGCTCTTCGGGTTTGCGAGCCAGCTCGCCTCCGTCACGCACGGCCGAGGAGACTGGTCGAGCGTCACCGACGGCTTCGTCGCGGCTCCCGCGCGCTTGGTTCCGGAGCTCCTCCGGCGAGCTGGATAGATACTTGGCCCTCGTATCCCCATGCGTTTTGGGGGTGCGAGGGCCTTGCCTGGTGACTTCGTCGCAGGACAACGGTATCGTGCCTCGGCGTGCGCGTTATCTCCACGGAAGAGCTCGAACGCACCCTGACCTTTCCGGTTTTGGTCGACCGACTTCGCGAGGCTTTTCGCGCTGCCAACATCTCTGCCCCGGTCCGCCAACAACACGGAATCCCCAACCGCGAAGCCCCGGACGGGACGCTCCTCATCATGCCCGCCTGGCAGGAAGGCGGTCACATCGGAGTCAAGACCGTCACGGTCTATCCCGGCAACCCAGCTCACGCCCGACCGGCCGTGATGGGCACCTATATCCTGCTGGACGCCCGTTCCGGCGCCCCGATCGCGGTCATGGACGGACGTCTGCTCACTCTCCGACGCACGGCGGCCGCGTCCGCGCTCGCCGCCAGCTATCTTGCCCGACGACAAGCGCAGCGCCTGCTCGTAGTGGGTACGGGCGCGCTCGCCCCTTACCTAGCTTCGGCGCATAGTACGGTGCGGCCCATTCGGGAGGTGGTCTTTTGGGGCCGAAGCCCCGAGAAGGCGCGTCGGGTCGCTGAGCAATGGAGACGGCAGGACCTCGCCGTCAGCTTCACGGAAGACCTCCCCAGCGCCGTGGGCCGAGCCGACATCGTGAGCTGCGCGACGATGGCCACTCAGCCTCTGATCGAGGGGGCTTGGCTGACTCCGGGCACCCACATCGACCTCGTCGGAGGCTTCACCCGAGACATGCGCGAAGCCGACGACGCGGCCATATTGAGAGCCGTGCTCTTCGTAGACACCCGCCACGGCGCCCTGTCCGAAGCGGGGGATATCATCCGCCCCATCGAGACCGGGGTCATCCGCGAGGACGACATCGCCGGAGACCTCTTCACGCTTGCCCGCGGAGCCCATTCCGGACGCCGCAGCGATGAGGAGGTCACGCTCTTCAAATCCGTCGGGACTGCGCTCGAAGACCTCGTGGCCGCTCGAGTCGCGACCGAGGCGATTTGATGGCCAAGCTGGTGGTCGTAGGGGCGGGCATCATGGGCCTCTCGGTCGCCCGCTCGGCCACCAAGGCAGGGCACGAAGTGACCGTGCTCGAGCGGGGACCGGGGGTCGACGACCGCATCGCGTCGGTCGATGAGAGCCGGCTGATTCGCCATCCCTACGGAGCGATGTTCGGCTACGCCCGAATGATCGACTCCGCCTACGCGGCGTGGGATCGACTCTGGGACGATCTCGGAGTTCGCCATTACCGCCACACCGGCACCCTATGCCTTGGCGAGGGAGATTCGCCGTCGCTGGCTCGAAGCGCCGAGGGCGTACGACAGGCGGGCCAGAGCGTCGAATGGCTCGACCGAGCCGAGATCGAAAGCCGTTTCGCCCCCTTCGCCCCCCCCGCGTCCGCCCGGGGTTTCTATGTCGACACCGGCGGAGTCCTGTTCGCCAAGGCCATCGTCTCAGACCTCCTCAGGTGGACCGAGCGCCACGGCACCACCCTTCGCACCCATGCCCCAGTGGCGACGGTCGATCTGGAGGACGCAAGCTGCACGTTGACGAGTGGTGAGGTCGTGAACGCCGACCGTATCGTGCTCGCCTTGGGAGCTTGGACGCCGGACCTGATGAAAGATGCGGCTCCGATCCAACCCTCTCGTCAAGCGGTCCTCTACGCATCCGTACCCAGCCCAATGGCGTCCGCCTGGTCTCGGATGCCCCTCGCCCTCAGTATCGACCCCGGGAGTTCAGGCAGCTACTGGGTCCCGTCGGCGACCGGAGCGACCCTCAAGATGGGGGACCACACCTTCAACCCCGGCGGGCACCCGGATCAGGACCGCGAGCTGACTTCACGTGAACTACAGGAGCTGATGAACAAGGCCGGCCGATGGCTCCGGTCGCCAGCGCTCTACACGGTGCTGCGAGGGACATCGTGCTACTACGCCGTGGCCCCTTACGAAGCCTTCGTGGTCCGACCGCTCAGCTCTCGCAGCTGGATGATGGCGGGGTTTTCCGGGCATGGGTTCAAGTTTGGACCGCTCTTGGGTGAGCGCGTGATCGCGGCCATGGACGGGCAGGTCTCGTCGGACGAGGTCCAGCGCTGGGCGGCCGGAGGCTAGCCTTCAGGGACGGCGCTCCCTTCGAGGGCTACGTTCACTTCGTGCTCGTAGCCACTTCGTCCCACCCTCGACGGTCTTCACCCCGCAACCCTCGACTCTCGTCCCCCGCCGGTTGTCCCGAGCTCCAGTTCCGGTGTCCTGCCTGCTCTATGTCGATCGCTTTCCGTAGCCTTAGGGCCCTGACGCTCGGGATCGCCGTCACGGCCCTTCTCGCCTGCAGCGAGGAGGACGAGACCCCCACTCTCGAGCTCTCGATGCCCGTCTCTGCAGATGGCCTCTTTACGTCTTCGGCCGGGGAGATCTTTGCCGCCGAAGGCTTCAACGGGACGCGCGTCTTCCGCATCCAGGCGGACGGGACCACCGAGGTCTTCGCCGACGGTCTCTCTGGCCCCATTGATATGGCCGAGGGCTCCGACGGGGCTATATACGTCACGAACTTCGGGAGCGCGAGCGTGAGTCGCATCGACCGCAACGGTCAGGTGAGCCGATTCGCCACCGTTGAACCCTTCCCCTCCGGTATCGTCGCAGCTCCGGACGGAAGCCTCTTCGTGGCCCACTACGGCGCTGCCGACAGCACGACCGGACTTGGGACCGGCAATAGCATCCTTCGCATCTCACCGGCGGGCGATGTGACTACGCTCAGCCGGGGAGATAAGCTCCAGGCGCCAGTGGGGCTGGACCTGGGCCCCGACGGCACTTTGTACGCGGCCAACTTCCACGAAGGCGAAATCTTGGCGATCGACGCTAACGGCGCACAGACGGTGCTTACCGATTTCGAGGACGCGCCCGTCGGATTTGGAGTGGGCCACCTCGTCCTGGCCCGGGGCGCTATCTTCTGCACCCTCATCTCTCGGGCCCAGATCTTCCGGGTCGAGCTCTCCGCGGGGGATGCTCCTACGGAAGTTCAGGGCGGGATCTCCCAGGCCAATGGGATCACCGTCGAGCCCGGTGGAGCAAACCTCCTCGTGTCGGCCGTGAACGGCGGCGAGAGCCTGTTCCGCGTATCCCTCCCTTGAGCCCGGAGCCGGCGTGCCCGGCCTACAGCGCCGAACGGCGCTCAGTCTCTTCTCGCGACGCCCCCCAGCTGAGGAGCTCACCGAGGGCCCTGACGATCGCGGGGTCGAAGTGATGCCCCGACTCATCGGCCAACACGCGGAGCGCCTCCCCCGGACTCATGGCGGCCCGCCACGGTCGACGCGTAGTCAGGGCATCGTAGGCGTCTGCAACCTGAACGATACGCGAAAAGAGATGGGTGTAGCCGGTCTCGCCGGTCTCGGGATGCCGAAAGGGGAGATGATGCTCGTAGGCCACGATGAGTCGACGCACGAGGGCGTGAGTGACCTGACCTTGTCCGACCAGGGCCGTCAGTCGAGCGAGCATGGCCTCGAGCAACGCCTCCTTCTCCGTCGAGGACAACAGGCACGGTGTCTCGGTGCGCTCAGCAGGAAGGAGCGCGAAGCCCAAGTCCGCCATGATGGCAGACATACCGAGGTCCGCCAATGCTACTCGGTCGATGTCCAGGCTTCGACCGAGAGCAATGGAAAGGACGCAGGTGTTCACGGCGTGACCGTGGGCATACTCGGGAACGCGCCGAGTCGAAGAGAGACGCACGAGATAGTCTGAGCGCTCGTCTGCGATATCCACAAGGTCCTGGACAATGCGCATAATCCGCAGTCGTGGGTTGGGCTCACGCCCCGCGCGGAGCCCGTCGATGAACTCGCGCAGGGCCACCACCGCCTTAGCGTAGGTCTGCACCGCGAAAGTTCGCTTGTCGACCCTGACCTCAGGCTCCTCCTCGTCCGTCTCCGTGAAGTGGTTCGGGTCGAGGAGCTCCACGGCCAGGTCTTTGAGCTCGAGGAGCGACTTCTTCAGCGCCTCGAGGTCGACCGTATCGCTGATGGGATGGGCCAGGGTCACGAGGAACTCGCGGAGAGCCGCACCATCTACCGGGCGTGAAAAGGCCAGTCCGCCCAACTCACGTTTGCCAAGCTCCTCCTGAAGATAGTCGACCTGGTTCTTGGTCGAGCCGTCCATCTGAATCCGCTGATCGTTGAGGAAGACCACCCCGTCCACGAACTGGAGCCGAACGGAGCCGTCCAGAGCTGCCCAGAGCGTATTGATCGTGTCTTTGAGATTCTCAGTGGCGATCAGGAGAGCTTTATTGCTCGGATCGTGAAAACGCACCGTTCTGAGCACCGTGTACAGCTGCAGGACCGTGCGAGAGGCTAAGCGCCGGTCCTGGGCGGTCAACGCCGCGGCCTTCACTCGTCTCCTCCGTTCCGGGCCTCGCACGGCCGTTCGGGCTCGGTTGATGGGGCTATCGAACCAAGTCGAGTGAAAGCTCCCGGCGGAGCCTCGGCCCGTCGCCGGCGGGGCCGCGGTCCCTCGCTGACCTCACCGGTCGGGGCTGCAGGAGACGGAGGCGTGGAACGGGGTCGACCTTGGGGCCAGAGGTCCCGCGTATCCGCTCCGTCTGACGACCGCGCCGCCGGGGACGGGGGAAGCATGCGAGAGACCACTTCGCGGCGTCGGAGAGTCTCGTCCGGGACGGGATAGATGTCTCGATGCGATATCTCGGGCCGAGGCGTGGGGGTCGACGAGGCCTCGTCAATCAACTGAGACGGGGGTTCGGGGCGAGCTGCGGCCTCGGGCACGAAGCTCATGGTATCGGCGGGAAGGTGTTCGAAAGGATCCGGCTCCGAGCCCCCTGGACTGCGCCCGCGCTCGCTCTCGTACGGACTTCGAAGGGACTGAGTGAGGGCGCCGCGGCAAGCTTCTCTCACCCGGCTGTTGAGCGACCGCAGGCCTTTGCGCAGATGGTCTCGGGCTGCCTCTCGCGGAATGCGACCAAGAGCATAAGCCGCGGCCACCTGAAGGTCGGCGCCGTTGATCATTCGGTTCAAGAAGGAGCGATCGAGGAAGGTACCCAAGGGGGCCACGGCCACGCCCTGGCCGAGGATGGCGAACGCGCCGAGGAGCATACGTAGCTCTCCTTCGCCGCGTTGCCCGAGCGTCTCGTCCGTCAAGAGCGAGCGGAAGGACTCCAGCATGTCCGCGGGTCTGCGAGAAGCCGATACTCGGGCCGCTAACACCCTGACCTCGGCGTCGTCGTCACGGAGACGCTCCGCAAGAAGTCTGTCCGCTACCCCGGGACCGTAGTCTCGCAGGATCCTCACCCCCTGGGCCCGAACCTTGGGATGGTCATGTCTAAGGGCGGCGTAAACAAGGCGGGTAATCTGTCCGACCGGGTGCTGGCGGGCGAGCTGCAGGAGGTCTCGAACTACGAACCACTTTGCGTCGACCGCGCGCGCCTCGAGTACGTGCACGTCGGGGACTCCAAGCTCGACGATGAGCTCGCAAATCATCTTGCGATGACCCGCGGAGTCGACGCTCTCTAGACCATGAAGTAAGGCCGGCACCACTTGCGGTCCCAGCACTCGGAGAAAGTCGACGAGCTCCGTGGCCGGGACCGTCAAGTAGCCATCGTTGAGTCCCTCCAGGATGGGGAGGACCCTCCGCTCGGCTGCGAGAAGCCGGAGGAGATGTCGCGAGATATGCATCTCCTGCATATCCTCTCCGTACTCCGACGTCGCCCTCAGCCAGTCCACGAGGCTTCGTGCGTTGACGTAGCGCTGCGTGAGAAGGAGAGAGTCATACAGCTGCTGGAACAGCTCGAGAGTAGCGCTTCCGGCGGACACCGACCGTCCTTTACAGAGGGCGCGAGCGAGAATGGCCATGAGGCGTCGGGTCAGAGCATCGAGGTCATCCCCGTTCAACGAGGTCGCGGCTGCGTCATCCAACGATGCACCGTCCGAGGGAGCCGAATCCAGGTCATCCAGCTCGACCTGACCCTGGGCGCCGGAGCGCAGCTCCCGCAGGGCCTCGAGGTCGTCGGGACCGATCGAAACTCCCGCCACGACCTCGTCCTCCGAGGCGCCGTTTCGGTAGATCGCGGCGACCAGAGACTCGACTTCGACTTGTAGCCGATGCATGTCCTGCTGCTCGGGGCTGAGCTCCTCCGACGACTGACGGGTCATGTTCAGCGCGTCGATGGTGACATAGCGCAGGTGAGGCAGCCGAAGCCGCCAAAGCGCGCTCACCAAGTCCTCGCTGGTGAAGTCGAGACCTTGGTAGTCGACGTTGAGGGCTGCGATGAGCGCTACGATCTCCTCGCGAGACATACCAGGAAGGAAAGTCAGCCGCCGAAACGCGTTGTTGTACAGACTGAAGGGCAAACCTTCGCGGAGGTCCGGATCCTGGTGAACGACCTGCTGCTCGAAAAGCAGACGATCCTCGCGGATGCTCAGGCTCACTTCCCCAAGCTGCTCGAGGACTCGGGAGAGCTCGCCGTGGGTGCGGTCCACGAAACGCCGATACATCTCGTTGTTTTTTGCGTAGACCCGCGCGCCCCGAAGCGCCTTGGTCAAGGAGTCGATCCACCCCGCAACAAGCGCTGCGCGGAGGTCGAGGGGGCTGTCGGAGCCGGGCCCGGCGGGGCGCAAGTGAACCTTCGATAGCTTTACAAACGATAGTTCCCGACCCGACATGTAGGGAACATCACGGATATCCTTCTCTGTGGTCAAACGACGTTTGGCGGACCCTCCACCGAGCTACGCCAATCCCGATAGACGCGAGGCTCCTGGTCGCCTTCTATCGATCTACGACTCAACTGAGAACGTCACGATGCGGACTCTCGTCGTGTCTCGTGAGGCTGCCGTCCGCGCTCGGGGGGCCGGGGCCCGTGCCTAGAAGTGGGGATTCTTACCCATCCATGTGGCTTCAACGAGGCGGATACACCTGTTCGTGCCTCACTTCTGATCACACTCGCTCGAAAGCTGCAACTGACCGAGCGTCGGACGATTCCCCTGGTGACGACCCTGGGCCATAGCCGAATCAGGAGTCATGACACGTTCCGCGCTAGTATTGCCGCACGCGGAACTGGACGAGGTCGGGGTTGGGACTGAACCCTCGCGCGACGACAATCCCTCCGGTGCTGGCGCGGTATGTGATCCCATTCGGGAACTGCGCGCGGTCGCCGATGTCGCGGGCCCGGAAGCGGCCGTTGCGAGGGTTGATGCGATATAGACTTTGGGTCTGGATTCCCGTCGCGTAGATGCGGCCCCCTGCGTAGGCGAGGTGCCCGATAGCGAAGGAGATCTCGGGGCCGGTGAGGTCGGCGAGAAGACGCTGCTGGCCAAGCGCATCGATAGCCACGACCTGACCATCGTGGAAGTTTCCGGCGTAGAGAGTGCCGAGGGGGTCAAGGGCCAGGCCCACGGGTGCAGCCAGGAGGCCCCCGGATGCGAAGGTGCTCACTACGCCTTGGGGATCGATGCGAAGAATGGTGTCTCCGGTCCCTAGACCGGTGAGGGGATCCGTCACCCCGTAGTGGGCAACCAAGAGATTGCCCTGCCCGTCCCTGACGATTCCGGAGGGGAAAGGCAGAACTTGAGCGAAGCGCGTGACGGTGCCGTCGGGGTCGACCCGATAGACGGAAGCATCGAGGAAGGTCGTGACATAGATTCGACCTTGGTCGTCCTCAGCCATATCAATGGGTCCGGCGAGCCCCTCGGCGACGACCTGAGTTTGACCGCTGGGCGCAATGCGGAAAATCCGGCTTCCCTGGAAGCCTTCTGCGGCGAGTACGTCTCCGTTGCTTGCCTCATGGAGTCCGTCGAAGCCAAGGAAGGCGATCGGAAGCGTCCGTTGCGCAAGCGCCTCAGAGGCTGGAAGCAGGCTCAGCGCCAGTACAGCGAGAGTTGTATATGGGTTCATCGGCGTCCGGCATCCTTTGGGCTCCCGACGACCGCAACCCGGCTGGGACGAAGGCCGTCGTGGATGGTTCGAAGCTCTAGACCTCGATGATGAATGCTCAGCTGCCTATCCTCGATGCCGGATCCGCAACGTTCGTCCCGGCCGCGACGCCTCTCATCACCGGGGCGTTGCCTTCAGGTGTAGACCGTTCGAAACCCTTTTCATGCGGGTTAGAACCGCCATCGCGGTCGTGGTTTTTTGGCTGCTCATTGGTCTCGCTTATCTCGGCAGCTTGCGGCTCGACGCCTACCGCTTCGGGACCGGCTTTCGCGTGACCCCGGGCTCGGCGCTGCTCTTCACGACCGTGTACACCAGCTGGGCCCCGCTCACCTTTGTGCTCTTCGCGCTGCTTAGAAAGCCCATTGTGGCCCGCCGCTGGGGTCAGGTGGTGCTGATCGGGGTGGTGGGCTTCTTCGTGTCGCAGACGCTCATTCTCCTCCTGGACAAGACCTTCTCGGCGATTGTGCAGGGGGAGCCGTGGAGCACCGTGCTCCCGGGAGTGGTGGGCACCGCGACGGCCGTCCTGTTCTTTCATGGCGTACTCTACGTGGTGGTCTTCGCTACGTGCGCGGTCCTCACCTACCAACGCGATCTGGAGCAAAACCGCTTGGCCGCCCTGTCTCTCTCCAAGCGCGCGGCCGAAACGGAGCGTGATCTGACATCGGCGCGCCTCCGCGCCCTGCAGCTGAGGCTGAGTCCACACTTTCTTTTCAACTGCCTCAATTCGATCAGCGGTCTGGCGCGAGGCGGCGAGTCGGACCGGGTCGTGCGTACCGTTGCCCAGCTCGGAGACCTCCTCCGCTACGCGCTCGAGACCAGCGAGCGTTCGCTCGTGAGCGTGCGGGAGGAGCTCGACTTCGTGGGTCGATACATCGCCCTTCAGAAGCTGGAGTGTGTCGAGGATTCAACGTCCAGATCGACGTGAAACCGGTCGCCAAATCGCAGCTTCTGAAGGGCGATGTATCGACCCACGAAGTCGAGCTC
>JBCBRU010000090.1:0-19782 GCA_039819565.1 Myxococcota bacterium
CCTGCACGTCGTCGGCGCGGGCGCCGGCGGGGAGGCGGAGACTCCGGAGCCCTTCGGCCCGCCGCAGGCGAACTTCGCCCTCCCGGCGGACCGTGATCGCGGTAGGGGAGGGCGAAGTTCGCCTGCGGCGGGCCGAAGGGCTCCGGAGTCTCCGCCTCCCCGCCGGCGCCCGCGCCGACGACGTGCAGGTCGGGGGGGGCGTTCTCGGAGCTCGCGAGACGGCCGCCGGAAGCTACGTCCACCTCGATGGCCGGGACCGCCTTCGTGTCCGATTCGGGGAGGCGTCGGGACCCCGGCTCGTGTCTGCGAATGCCGCCGTGGCCTCGAGTACCGTCGCTTCCGGTCAACTCAGACTTCGTTTCGAGGGGGTGCCGCCTTTTGAGGCGGTGGTGCGTGAGGGCAAGTGCCGTCCGGGGCGCGGTCGGTCGACCCACGAAGGGCGCCGGCACCGCCTTCGCGGGGCCCAGCTCGTGTGCGAAGGACAAACTCGATGAGCGGCGATGGTGCTCGCCGAGACGGGCTGACCCTAATCTCCCGGCCCTTCCTCGCCCTCATCGGGGTGGTGTTCATCGGCGTCGCCCTCTCACTTCACCCCGACGCCCTCGGCTTTCGAACCTGGGTCTCCATCACCGAGGCGGACGCGGTGTCGCTGGCCTACCTCGAGCTCGAGCTTCGTCGTACCCCCGAGGACGTCGCCCTTCGGACGGCCTACGTTCATCAGCTTCGCGGGGTTGGGCGACTCGATGAAGCCTACGAAGCGGCCCGGACCCTCGAGCTCCAGGACCGCCTCGATGAGGAGACCTACGACCTCCTCGTCGAACTCGCCACGTCCCGGCTCCGAGCCGCGCCCACGATCGAAGACTGGGCCCCTCGGGCGGAGCGGCTGGCCGCGCTCTTGGCCCGCGCCATCGTCGACAGCGCCCTCGTGGATCGGCGCCCAGCGCTGGCGGAGCGCGCCGTCGAGATTGGGCGCATGGACCTCGCCGCCGAGCTGATCGCGGGGGCCACCCAGCTCCCCCTCGACGAACGTCTCGAGCGGGGGGCGCGCTACCTGGAAGCGGGAGGAGACCCGGCCTCCGCGGGCGATCGCTGGCTCGTTTTGGCCGAGACGGAGCTCGAGGGCGAGGGTCGAACCGACGTCCTCGAGCGCGCCCTCGACGGTCTCCTTCGCGCCGACCGAGCGGGCGACGCCCTCGAGCTGGTCTACGCCTGGCTTCGTCGGGCTCCGCGCAGCGGGTCCGCGCTCGACTACGCGGTCCAGCTCGAGCGCGGGCTCGGACAGCTCGATCGCGCCTTCGCGGTCAGCCGTCGCCGCGTCGAGGTCCGGCCGGACGACCCCGAGGTTCACCGCGTTCACGTCGAGCTCGCCCTCGAACGCGGTCGGCCGAAAGAAGGGCTGGCGTCGGTCCGACGCTGGACGGCGCTCCGACCGGGAGCCCGGGCTCCCCAGGTGCGTCGCGCCCGCATCGCGGAGTGGACGGGAAGCCTCGAGGAGGCGCTTTCGGTGTGGCGGGGTTTGGCACGGTCGGGAGACCGCGAGGGCCAGCGCGAGGCGGAGCGTCTGGCCCGGGCGCTGGGCCGCGAGGACGTGCTGTTGAAGCTGCTCGCCCGCCGTCTACGTCGCCGACCGACCTCGAAAGGGATTCGAGAACTCCTGTTCCTTGCCGAGAAGGCGGGTCGCCCACAGGTGGCACGACAGGTCCTATTGCAAGCGATCGAAAGACCCAAGGTCGCTCGTGAAGTCTGGATTGCGCTCGTACGGCTTGAGGCGCGCATGGGGCAGCTCCCGGCCGCCGTCGGCCGGTGGCAAGACATCCAGCGGCGCTTTGGCCTGCACCCCTACGAGGCCGAGGAAGCGGCGGCGCTCGCCTGGCGGGCCGGCGGCCTCGAGGCGGCCTGGGGACCACTGGAGGACGTGCCCCCGGAGAAGCTCAGTCGTGAGGGGCTGGAGCTCCTCTCGAACCTGTCTTGGCTGAGCGGCCGCCGCGGGCCGGCCGTGGTGGCCCTGCGGCTCCTCGTCGCTCGCGGCGCCGCGACCTCGCTTCACTACCTTCGGCTGGCCCAGCTCCTCGATGCGGGGGAAAGAGGCGACGAGGCCCTCGCGGCGGCGGAGCAAGGGCTGGAGGAGGCCCCGTCCAAGGACCTCTTCATCTTCGCCTTCACCCTCGCGGTGCAGCGCCAGCTTCCGGAGCGAGCCCTCGCGATGAAAGCGCGCTTTCCTCGCGTCTGGGCTCGAGCGGAGGGTCTGCCCGGGTTCTGGCGAGCCCGAGCCGAGCTGGCCCGGCTCCAGCGGGACCCGGAAGCGGCCCGAAACGCGCTCGAGCGGGTCGTGAGCCTCGACGGAGGCTCCGCCCGGTCTATGGCGGATCTGCTCTGGCTCCTCCTCGATCTGTCGGATCCCGGGCTCGGCGAGTGGTACCTGAAGGCGGCGGAAGGCGCGGACCGACGCCCCTCGTTGTGGCCCCCTTTGGCCGCCTCCGCGTCCCGTCTCTCCCGTCATCGAGAGGCCATTCGCTGGTACGCCCTCGAGGCCGAACGGGAGCCGGAAGGATGGGGTTTTTGGCTGGACTACGCGGAGGCTTTAGAGCGGGTGGGACGCCGGGATGCCGCCCTCCGGCTCCGTCGCTACGCTCTGGCCCAGGTCCCCAAAGACGACGCCCTCGGCCTGCTGGTGGCCGGAGCCTCCGTCGAGGACGACGCGGGGAGAGCGGCCCGAGCCCGTCGCCTCCTCGTCGACGGCACGCCGCGCGAGCGGCGCTGGGCCGCGCGCATTCTCCTCGACGTGGGCGAGGTGGAGCGGGCCCGCCGCGAGGTCGGCGGGGCCCTGACGACGAACCTCCCCGCGGCAGAGCTCGCGGTGGCTCTGGCCCTTCGTGATCGCGCGGCGGTGACCGCCCTCATCCCGGTGGCTTCGGGGCGAGCTCCGGCCGCCCTGATCGCGGAGGCTCATGCCTTTCTGGGAGACTTCGACACCGCCCTCGCGGTGGCTCTCGCGAGCCGCGTGGACGGGAGCGGTCCGGTGGCCCGGACGACCGTCGCTCGCTACCTCGAGGCAGAGACCCGAGATCACCCCCGACAGGCCCGCCTCGACGGCGTCTTCATTCGACTCGCCGGCCTGGACGGGCTCGGCGTGGATGCGCGGGCGGAGTACGCCTTCGACGATCTGGGTTTCGAGGTCACGGGGGGATGGCTCCGTCTCACCGATCGTCCGGGGCGGGACGCGGGGATCGAGCGCACGGATGCGGCGCGAGCCATGCTCCTGGCGCGACTGCGGTGGGGGGATGCGGGCCTCCGGATAGGTTTCGGCGTCGACGCTCGAGATCGCGGTCCGGCCATCCCGCAGGCTAACCTGCAGGTCTCGGGCCGCCTGGATCCGCGCTTGGATGGTTGGTTCCGAGTGGGGGTGGGCGACGTCGTGGCCGAGACCCCGCTCATGTACACCCTCGCCGCTCGGGACCGGGCCAGCGCCGGGGTGGCCTGGCGTCCCCGCCCGGGCTGGCGGGCCACCGTCGAGCTCGAGGGCGAGCATCACCGAGACCGGGCCGGCACGACCTTGGGGGGCGGCCTCACCGCCGAGGTGCTCGGGGCGCGGAGCTGGCGGGTCTTCGCAGATCACCGCTTCGAGGTCTACGGCTCGGCGCGAGCCTCTTGGCGAGAGCTGGAGTCCACGCTGGGGCCGGAGCTCTCGGCCCTCGCCGCCACCGGCCGCGGTCCCGAGGACGTCCTCCCCGCCCGCTTCGGAAACGTCGGGGTGGGCGTGCGCTGGTCGCGGGGGGACCTCAGCCAGGTCCCCACCCCGCTGCGGGCGCTCCGCTACCGGGTGGACGGCTGGATCGGCTGGCAGTGGCCTCGAGACGGCCTCGCGTACCAAGTGGAGGCGGCGATCGGGCATCGTATCCTCGGGCCGGACGAGCTCTCGGTGGGCGCGGTGGTGGGCAACGTGGTGGGCGGTCTCGACGAAGCCCAGGCCGAGGTCCGCGTGGGCTACCGCCTTCGCTTCGATCCCTAGCCACTTCCCGAGCTAGCCTCGGCGCTCGGAGGGCGCGATACTGCGTCCGTGGCCAGCATCACTCTCAAGGGCAACCCCATCTCCACCAGCGGCGAACTCCCCGCGGTGGGCTCGGCGGCGCCCGACTTCGTCCTCACCACAACCGACCTGCGCAACGTGAGCCTGTCGGATTTCCCGGGAACGCGGCTCCTGAACATCTTCCCCAGCATCGACACTCCGGTCTGCGCCACTTCGGTGCGGAGCTTCAACAAGGAAGCTGGCAGCAAGGAGAACGTCACCGTGCTCAACATCTCGGCCGATCTTCCTTTCGCCCACGGCCGCTTCTGCGGAGCTGAGGGCATCGACAAGGCGGTCTCCGTCTCCACCTTCCGGGGCTCTTTCCTGGACGACTACGGCATCAAGATGGCCGACGGGCCTCTGGCCGGCGTGGCCGCTCGGGCGGTCATGGTCGTCGACGCCGAGGGCGTCGTGAAGTACGTGGAGCTGGTTCCGGAGATCGCTCAGGAGCCCGACTACGCGGCGGCCCTCGCGGCCCTCGGCTGAGCTCGCCAGCTCAGTTGCAGATGTGCCAGGTGAGGTCGAGCACCCCACCGAGGTCCAGGCGCGTGCGCTCTTCGAGGTCGACGAGGTGCACGCGATCTTCGCCGATATAGGTGCCGTTCGTGCTCGCGGTGTCGACGGCGATGATCCGTTGGCCCTCTCGCACCACCAAGAGGTGGACGCGAGAGAGGCTCTCGTCGGCTTCGGGGCCGCCGACCTCGCAGCGGTCATAGCGGCCGATGAGAAACCCCTCGTCCAGGGCTCGGCCGCTGACCCGCACGTAGGTCTCGTCGGTGCCGGCGGCCACGGTCGCGAGGCCCACGGGAATCTCATGGGCCCGGCACAGAGCGCTTCGGCAGCCGCGGGGACCGTCCTGAGCCTCGATGGTGGTTTCGTGGGCGGCGTTCTCCACCGAGGGGGCCTCTACGGAGGCATGTCCACGACGAGACTCCACCCACCTCTGGGGAGGGATAGACGCCCAGGCGGTCTCCGGATCGGAGTCGAGTCCGCGGTTGCGGCCGGTCGGGGCCAGAACCAAAACGGCGCCCCCGGCGGAGAGAAAAGTAATGCCGTCGGTGCGGATGGCTTCGACTCGACGCCCGAGGGGGTCTGCGAATCCAATCTCCGTCTGGAGGTCGAGGAGCCGAGCGACAGGCTTGGGTCCTTCGGCGCGGACGAGGAGGGCGAGATGGCGGAGGGCGGCGGTGGCGTGGGTGCGCGGGAGCGGCAGCGTGGCGCGTGTGTGCCGTCCTATGATGGCCGCGCGCACGCGATCCTCGGTGGCGGCCACCCAGGTCGTCGCGAAGTTGTCATCATGGATGACTCCGGCCAGGAATCCCGGGTGCGGGTGGTCCGCCAGGGCGGCCCGCAAGGACTCGTGATGTTTACGGAAAACCTCGCTGGGGTCGAATCGTGGGTGGAGGGAAGGACCCAGTCCCAACCCTGCCTCGTCGACGCCGGACGGCGGCGCGAGCTCCAGTCCGGAAGGCTCGTCTTTCTCCTCGCCGCTCATCGCGAACATCCTACGGGCAGCGTACGCTCCGGGGAAAGCGTCCTCTGAGTCGCGTCTCGATAGGGTTCGGTTGCCAAACCCGAGGCACCACGCGAAGACGAGCCGTGGCCTGGTTCAAGCGACTCGCCGCCCCCAAGGTGAAGAGCGACCAGAAGACCTCGGTCCCCTCCGGGCTGTGGCGTCTGTGTGACGAGTGCGGGACCTCCTCCTTGGCGGAAGAGGTGGCACGGCATCTCGAAACCTGTCCCGGATGTGGCGCGCACTTCCGCATGGGCGCACGGTTTCGTCTGGATTCGTTCCTGGACGAGGACAGCCTCGAGGAAGAGGCGCGCGAGCTCGGTTCAGGTGATCCCCTCGAGTTCGTCGACTCCAAACCCTATCCGAAGCGCGTCGAAGGCGCGCACGCCAAGGTGGGCGAGCGGGACGCATTTGTCCTGGCCAGCGGTCGACTGCAGGGGCGTCCGGTCATCGCCGGAGCGTTCGAGTTCAAGTTCCTCGGCGGGTCCATGGGATCGGTCGTGGGGGAGAAGGTGACCCGGGCTTTCGAGCTCGGCTACGAACGTCGCTGCCCGGTGATCGTGTTCTCGGCCTCAGGCGGCGCCCGCATGCAGGAGGGCATCCTCTCCCTCATGCAGATGGCCAAGACCTCCGCTGCCATCGCTCGGTTTCGTGAGGTGGGGCAGCCCTACGTGTCGATCCTCACCGACCCCACCACCGGCGGGGTGGCCGCCAGTTTCTCGATGCTCGGAGATCTGATTTTGGCCGAGCCGCGGGCTCTGGTGGGCTTCGCGGGCCCGCGCGTCATCGAGCAGACTATCCGTCAGAAGCTCCCCGAGGGCTTCCAGCGTTCTGAGTTCCTGCTCGAGCACGGGGTCATCGATCAGATCGTGCCGCGGAAAGAACTCCGTGCGCGCACGGCCGGGCTGATCGAGCTTCTAGTAGGGCCGGCGGAGGCGGCGTGACCCTTCACCCCGTCTTGATGGACGGGCCGGGGCGCGCGCCATCGGAGTCCAGCGAAGCCTATCGCCAGCTCCTGGAGCGTCTCTACAGCCTCTCCCGTCGAGGTACGAAGTTCGGTCTGGAGCGGATCCGCGATCTGCTTCGACGTCTGGGCCATCCGGAGCGGGCCTTCCCAACCATCCACGTGGCCGGCTCGAACGGCAAGGGCAGCACCTCTGCCTTCCTGGCCACGATCTTGGCTCGGTCCGGACGCAAGGTCGGCCTCTTCACCTCGCCTCACCTGATCTCGCTCACGGAGCGCATCCAGTTTCTCCAAGGCGCCGGCCTCCGCGCCATCTCCCAAGAAGAGCTCCTCCGCGCCGCGGCGGAGGTCGAGGCGGCGGAGCCCGGGTTTGGCGAGGTCAGTTTCTTCGAGGTGCTCACGGCGCTGGGCCTGGTGGCGTTTCGGTCGGCCGACGTCGACATCGCCGTCATCGAGGCGGGGCTGGGTGCGCGGCTCGATTCGACTCGGGTGATCGAGCCCGAAGTTGCCGTGTTGACCGACCTCTCCCTCGAGCACACGGCCATCCTTGGAGACACCATCGAGGCCATTGCGGGCGAAGAGGGGCAGGTAGCCCGCCCCGACCGCCCGCTGGTGATGGCCGACGGACCGCGCCCGGCCATGCGCGTCATGGACCGCTTGGCCGAGGATATCGGCGTCGAGGAGGTGCATCGCCTCGGTCGCGAGGTCGATCTCGCCGCCCACCCGGATGGCGCTTTCGATCTCGACCTCGGCTCCCGGACCCTCGAGCGGGTGCGGCCCGCCTTGCTGGGCCAGCATCAGGGCCGAAACGCCGTCCTCGCCGCGAAAGCGGCCCTCCTCGTCGACCCTGGGCTCTCTGACCAAACGCTCCGGGAGGGCCTCGAAACCACGGTGTGGCCGGGACGGATGGAGATCTTTCACCGTGAGGGGGAGCCCCGAATCCTCCTCGACGGCGCCCACAACCCACACGGCGCGCGCCAGTTCGCCCGCGCCCTCGGACACCCTCGCTTTGCCGGGCCCCGCCACTTCGTCTTCGGGGTGCTCGGCGACAAGAACGCCCCCGAGATGCTCGAAGCGCTCGCCCCTCGGGCTCGGTCTTTTGCGCTGGCTCGACCGGGCTCGCTCCGCGCCCGTGACCCCGACGAGCTCGTTCGATTGCTCGGGGACGGCGTGGGCTTCGAGGGACCGGTGACGGTGGCCGAGAGCCCCAGCGAAGCGCTCGCGGAGGCCAAGCGCCGCGCCGAGCAGGACGGCGGTTGGGTGGTCGTGTGCGGTTCGCTCTATCTTGTGGGCGACGTTCGGGCGGAGCTCATCGGGGCGGCGGAATGGGGTCCGTCCCCGGGGGGCGCACCGTGATGCTCCCCCTGCTCCTCGCGGCGGTGGGCGCGTCGACCGCGGTGCAGGACCTCCAGCTTCAGCGTCGCCCTGGCCACCTCGTGTTTCGACTGGAAGGTACGGCCCCTCCGCGGCTGTCGGTTCATGCCCGGACCCGTCCCTTTCGCGTGGAGCTCGACTGGTTCGGGAGCCGGCTGGAGGCCGAAGTCCCGACTTTGGAGCCGGGCTTCGTCCGCTCCGTCGTGCTCGAGCAGCGTCGCGCAGAGCTCGAGCCGGTGAGCCGTCTCGTGGTGGAGTGCGAGCGCCCGGTGAGCTACCGGGTGCGCACGGAGGCCACCGCGGCCGAGCTCTGGCTGGAGCTGCCCGCCGGCGCATCCCCGCCCGCGTTCGCGACCCCCGCCGGCCGACCGGAGCTGCCGGCGTCCCTCCGCGGGCCGTTTCCGCTTCCGGACGGGCTCGCCGAGGTGCCGGGGCCCCTCCAAGAGCCCCGGGTGGAGATCCCGGAGCAGCCTCCCCGGGTGGCTCTCGAGCGGCCCATGCTGGTCGCCCTGTCGCCCCCACCCTCGGTGCGCCCGGAGCTTTCGACCCGTCGGAGGTCATCGGGCTGGACGACGTCGTCCGTCGGCGGGGCCACCGTCGAGCCCCGACCTGAGGCCAGCCTTCCGCGCCCGCGTCTCCTGGTGGAGGCGCCCCCGCTCCCCGCTCTCCCGGCCGGACTCCACCCGCAAGGGCCCTTGACCGAACCTCGAGAGGCGGTTCCGAGGCTGCCTGCTCCCGCCCAGCTCGAGCCCCTCGCCGCCATACCGGTGCCGATGTCGCCCACCCTCCGTCGTCCCGAGGCCAAGGTCCCCGCGCGGAGCCTGCCCACTCGAGAGGGGGCGGTGGCTTCAGCCCCGGAGCCCGCGCCCCCCGCTCGCTCGCTGGCGCGTTTCTCGGGGGCCGCCGTGGCCGAGGCGCGCCCCGCCGAACCCTCTCGGCTCGCGACCTTCGCCCCCCCCGCACGTCCTCCGTCCGTGCGCTCGGCGTCGGGCCCCCCCGCTGCTTCGCCGGCTCGGCGGCCGCCCCCCGCGCCCCCCGCCTGGCAGCGCAGCGCGGCGCAGCCGTCGGGCGACGCCGAGGGCTCGCCCGGTCGTCGCGTGCTCACCTACATCGGCTTTCAGCAGGCGGGCGCGACCTCACGGGTGTTCATGCGTCTCGACGGGCGCGCGCGTTTTCGTGAGCTCCCGAATCCCGCCCGGGACACCTTCGTCCTGCAGCTCCAGGACACCGACATCACCATCGAGAACAACACCCGCCCCCTCGACACGAGCTTCTTCCCGGGACCGGTGCGGCGGGTGCAGGCCAAGCGCATCGGGGCTCACGTTCACGTCGAGGTGCGCCTGCGCTCGGCCGCGAAGTGGAAGATCAAGCGGGTGGGCACCACCATCGCGGTGGATTTCGTCGACGACGGTGCGTGACTCGCTCGGCAACTTATCCTTCGTTCAGCGGGTGTAGATCGCAGTGATCCGCGCCGTCGCCAGGGCATGGGCGCGGGTCATGAAGCCGATCAGCGCATTGCTGGCGCCCTCCGGCACGGAGAGCTCGGGGACGTCCAGGGCGTAGACGGTGAACACGTAGCGGTGGACCTCCCCGGGCGGAGGGCAGGCGCCCCCGAAGCCCACCGCGCCGTAGTCGTTGCGGGCTTCTTTCGCGGATTTCGGAAGGCCGCCGTGAGCGCGAGCGCCCCGGGGCAGGGATCGCGTTCGAGCGGGAAGGTCGAAGGCCGTCCAGTGCCACCAGCCGGACCCGGTGGGCGCGTCCGGGTCGTACACGGTGACCACGAAGCTCTTGGTCTTCGCGGGCGCCCCAGACCAGGAGAGCTGAGGGGAGAGATTCTCCCCTTCGCAGCCGAAGCCGCGAAAGACGTGTCGTAAGTCGAGAGGCTGGCCTTCGGCGACGTCGTCGCTGCGGAGCTCGAAGTCGGCCGCGGAGGCGAGCCCGGGGAAGGCGAGCATGGCGGTGAGGAAGGAAAGGCGGAAGCTCTGAGGCATCATGTGCTCGCAGCCTAGGTATCCGGCTGAGATCGAGCTTTCGCGAAACGCTCAAAGACTTTGGCCGGCCGCTCAAGCTGCGGATCGGATCTGCCGAGGAGAGAGCCCGAAGCGGGACTTGAACGCGTCCGAGAAGTGGGAAGGGTTGGCGAAG
The DNA here is from genome assembly GCA_039819565.1 of Myxococcota bacterium. Taxonomy (GTDB): domain Bacteria; phylum Myxococcota; class Kuafuiibacteriia; order Kuafuiibacteriales; family Kuafuiibacteriaceae; genus JAHQVK01. Next base: position 10,063 of record JBCBRU010000090.1, read on the forward strand.
CCGCAGCTCATGGCGATCTCCGAGACGCTGCGGTCGGAGGTCTGGAGCTGGGCTAGGCCGTGCTCGAGGCGAGTCGTGGTCAACAGCTTGGAGAAGCTCTGACCGGACCGGCTCAGCATTCGCCGCAGCGTGGCGGGGCTGACCGAGAGGTGGCGGGCGGCATCTTCGGATCGCCAAGGATGGCTGAGATCGGACTCGAACAAGGCCCGGATCCGCTCCGCCGGCCCGGGGGGAGCGGGCGCCAGCACGTATCCTTCCGCCTTCAGCCAGTGCAGCGGCTCCAGGAGGCGATGGCGGCGCACGTCCTCCGGAAGGTCAGCCTGCATCGCGGCCGTCACCCCGTCGAGCGAAGCGAAGACTCGGCTGCGTGCTTTCGTCGCGACCTGCACCGGGGGTGTCGAGCCAAGATCCGGAAAGACGGTCCGCAGGTCCGCTACGGGATAAGCCACCAGGGTGGCGAGATAGTCTTCTCCCGACCACGCTCGATTCATGACGGTGGCCAGGCCGTGGCCCGAGAACAAAAAGACGTCGCCCGATGCGCCCTCGAGATGGACGTCGTCCGGGAGCGACACCCGCTTGCTCCCCTGGTGCACGAAGACCAAGCAGCTCAGACGAAAGAAGAGATCGGAGAAGACCCCAGTGGTGCTCTGACGGATCTGAACCACCGAGATCGGGGCCGAAGAGAGCTCGGCGCTGCAAGGAGCCTGAACGACCAAGGGGGCCACGTTCTACCTTCCGGCGTCAGATTCCGCCACGTTCGATCATAGAGGCGGAGCCGTGGCCTTCAATGGACAATCTCGCCGGCCCGCGAGGCGCGCATCGGTGCGGGCAGCTGCTAACGTAGGCGGCATGCGGTTCCTCCCCGTCGCCTGCGCGCTCATCTCTCTGTCCGCCTGCGACGAGTCCTTTGCACCTGAGGATTTCGAGGACGCCACGTGCGAGGACAAGGAGCCCACCGCCTTCGTCGATTGGGTGGCTCGCGAGTGGTATCTGCAGCCGGATCAGCTCCCTGACTTGGAGCTTCGCGAGGGAGCCGCGGAGGCCTTTTTGGAGGAGCTGATCGAAGCGGTCGACCTCGACCCCGAGTCGAGCACGGTCCGAGAGGATCGGTTCACCTATCTCACCAGCGTCGAGGCTTTCGAACAGGCGCGCGATGGCGACTACGTGGGGGTCGGGACCAATCACGTCATCGAGGGAGAGGAAGGGGCTCGTTTTCTCCGTCTCGTCGAGGTCTTCGGCAGCGGGCCGCTCGAGCCCCCCACCCCGGCAAGCGAAGCCGGACTCCGCCGCGGCGACCGCATCTTCGCTGTCAACGGGGTGGACATCGCCGAGCAGATCGCGCGGCGAGGCGAGGGGACTTCGGAGGCCGAAGTGGTCGCATCCGCGTTCGGCGAGGAGGGAGAGGGGGTGGCCATCGGCCTCGTGGGCGAACGGATCGACGGCACCCCATTCTCCGTGAGCCCGGTTCGTCGGCCGGTCACGTTTCGCGAAGTCCCGATGGCCGAGACGGTAGGGACCGAAGAGGACCGAATCGGATACATGGTCTTCAGGAGCTTCGCGACCGAAGGCGCAGAGGATGAGCTCCTGGACGCCCTCACCCGGTTCGAGCGGCAGGGGGTCACCCGGGTGATCGTCGACCTCCGCTACAACAGCGGAGGGTGGCTCAACGTGGCCGAGGCCTTCGCGGGGCAGCTGCTCGGCAAAGAACACATCTTCGAGACCGTGATTCGACTCGCCTACAATCCTTCCAAGTCCGACTATGATTTCAGGTTCAAGATCCTCCCCCGCAGCTGTACGGAGTCCTCCTGCTCCAGGCAGTACGTGCCTCTCAGCGCGCTCGAAGAGATCGTCTTCATCGTCTCGAATGCGACCGGGTCGGCCAGCGAGGCGCTGATCAACGGGCTCTCGCCTTTGATCCCCGTCCGACTGGTCGGCTCCCAAACCCGCGGAAAGGCCGTCGCGGGCGGTGTCTTTCGCAACGACGCCTGCGATCAGGTGTTCGTGCCCATTACTTCGTACATGCTCAACGGCCTAGGGGAGGGAAAGTACTTCGACGGGCTCACGCCGGACTGCCTCGCGGCGGACGATACCTCTCGCCAGTATGGGGATCCGGCTGAGGCGTCTTTCGCGGCCGCTCTCTCGCTGCTTCAGACGGATACTTGTCCCGCACAGAAGGCTTCGCCACCCGCGACTTCTTCCCCCCGACCGCGCGGCTTCGAGAGCCTCGTGGTCCGCCACTGATCAGCGGCGGGGCACCCGGGCGTGGACGTCGGCGCGGTCGAGGTAGGAGCGCCCGTCGGCCTGGTTCGCCCTATCGGCCCCCATCCCGTGGCCTAGTCCCCTGTAGGGAATCACCCTGACGGGATACTAGGAGTTGGAAGGGTCGGCTCGCCACGACTCCGGGGTCGTTCCCGTCCACCGCTGAAAAGCGCGGAAGAGCGAGTTGGGATCCTCGAAGCCGAGCAGGAATCCGACCTCCGCCGGACTCATCCGGGTGGTCTCGAGATAGTGGCGGGCGAGCCGCTCGCGGGTGTTGTTCAGGACCTCGAGCCACGTCGTGTTTTCCGCGGCGAGCCGGCGCTGGAGGGTTCGCGTGCCCACGCGGAGCTCCTTGGCCACGTCCGTCATCTGCGTCCGGCCGCTGGGGAGGAGCTCCAACAGCGCTGCCTCGACCTCCTCGCTCGTCGAACGCGTCTCTCGGGCGTCGGCCATGCGGCGCCGCAGGCTGGGCTCGAAGCTCTCCCACACCCGCTCGTTGTGGGTCAGAAAGGGAAGCTCCGCGTCCCGGGCCGCCAAGGTGAGAGCGCACGCCGAGTCTTCGACGAGCGGGCAGCGAAAGAAGCTCTGGTAGGGAGCAAGATCTTCGGGAAGACGAGGCAAGCTCACCTGACGCGGGGTGATGTCCTCCCGAGTCGCTCGCCGAGCGAAGCCGACGAGGAAGGCCATCTCGGACAGGGCGAGGGTGCGGGGGAGATCCGGCCGGACCCGGCACAAGTATCGGATCCGGGTCGTCTCGGGGGCGATGTCCACCTCGAGGCTGAAGGGGCCGACGAGCCGCTTGAACTCACCGAGCCTCGTGGTGGCGACGTTCATGTTGGGGGAGCAGATGGCAGCAAAGATCGCCGGATCGAAGAGCTCGGTGGACCACACCGTCCCCGCCCGCAGGGCCACCGCGGAGGGCCCCGCCTCCGCTTCGACCGCTTCGTGGAGGGCGTAGAGCTCGTCGACGGAGATATGCGAGCCGTCTCCCTGAAGAAGCTTCGGGGGCAGGCCCGCTCTCTTCAGGATCGCGGTTTCGTCGAGCGCCAGATCACGGAAGACCAACCGCCAGGCGCTGCCTACGTGAACGCTGGGACCTTCCGGCCGCGTTCCGACTCTCCGGCTTGCCGCCAACCTCTTCACCTCCGCCCGGGAAGCATACCTGCCCCCGTCCTGCCCTCAGCTCATCCTCACTTGCCCAACGCGTCAATCGACATGCCCGCTCAGTCTACAACTCCGGGCCGGGCGGCCTCCTCGAGGGCGAGCCATGACGCGTGGAGCAAGTCGAATGACCCATCTAGCGAGTGTGGCCGTGACCGCGAGGTCCTAGCTTCCGCGCCACATGAGCCCGACTCAAGTTGTGCGGCGCCGCGCGCCGCTGACCTATCCCAAAAAGAAGATTCTCTTCATCGTCTCGAATCCCGCCACGCTCCGGGGCTTTCCCGTCGGCTTCTTCGCCGAGGAGATGACCCGGCCTTTCTTCGACTTCATCCAGGCTGGTCATGACGTGGACCTCGTCTCTCCGAAGGGCGGGGCGGTCGCGTTTGACGGCTTCTCCGACCCGGAGAACGAGGCGACGCAGTACGGCCTCGATCTCATCACCATCGGCTTCAAGCATCACGCGACGTTGGGAGAGCTCATGGCCAATACCGCCCCCATCTCGGAGGTGGATCCGAGCGACTACGACGCCGTCTGCGTGGCCGGTGGGGGCGGGCCGCTGGTCACCTTCAAGGAGGACACGCAGCTGCACGAGCTCATCGCTCGCTTCTATGAGTTTGGAAAGATCGTGGGCCTCATCTGCCACGGAACCTGCTTACTTCTGTGGACCCGGCTGAGCGACGGAACCCTCCTCGCCGACGGCAAGACGTGGACCGGCTACCCCGACGGCGAAGAGGCCATGATGAACGAAGCGCTGGGTATGACTGTCAACGAGTACACGATAGAAACCGAAGCTCGAAAGAACCCTCGCACCCGCTTCGAGTCGGCCGAAGCGCTGCAGCCCTTCGCGATCCGCGACGGTCGATTGATCACCGCGCAGCAGCAGCACAGCACCGAACTCTTCTCCCAGCTCGTCATCGAAGCGCTGTCCGGACCGGGCGAGAGCGAAGGCGCCGCCTGAATCGGGCGCGCGTCGGTCCCGCCTCCTTTACTTCCGCCCCAAAAGGGCGGGTGCAGGCCAAGCGCATCGGGGTTCAAGTTCACGTCGAGGTGCGCCTGCGCTCGGCCGCGAAGTGGAAGATCAAGCGGGTGCCAAATCAACGGGCGGCTACATGCGCCCGGCGTGAATTGTGAGCCGCCCCTTCGGGTGATGGATCTCGCCGCGTGGTCGTTCGGCGAAGAGGAAGCCTACCGAGGTAGGCGACGATGAGAGTCGCGAAGCGACGGCCGAGCGAGCACGCGGCGAGAGGCGCGGCCGAGGGGTGTCAGAATTTGCGCCGGGCGCATCTAGGGGCCGACGAAGGGACCGATCGTCATGGGCATCAAGACCTCCGTCTGCATGTCGGCGGTGACGGTGAGGCCGTCGGCACACCCTACGGCGCGGACCTCTCCGGCCCCGTTGGATGCGGTGGTGATGAGAACGACGACAACCCGGTTTTCGCCGACGTTGGTCATGATCGGCGTGAAGAAGTTCGGGGTGGCGTCGTTGATACCGCCAACCGGCTCGAGGATGTTCGCATTGACGAGGGGCAGCGCTTCGTCCGCCAGGCGGTCACAGCCCGCCGAAAGAAGACCTGCGCAGGTGAGCTGGGTGCCATCTCCGGCGGCGTCGAGATAGGCCAAGGTCACGATGCTCCGGGCTCCCACGGTGGTGACCGGCGCCTCGAAGGCCACCCGGATGACGCCGGTCCGGTCCGTGGCTCGGCATGCTCCCGCCTCACAGACCTGAAAGGCCGCCTGCCTCGGGCAGATCTCACAGTTCGGGGTGGCGACGATGTTGCCGGAACCTCCGCAGTCCGTGAAGTCGATGCACTCCGGGCTCGTCGGGAGCGAAGCCGGAGCCAGACCACAATTGGCGGTCGCGACGTCCGAGGGCGTGCCCCCGCCGGACGGGTCGTCCAGGGGATCGTCGCCGCTCGGACACCCGACGATCGCGAGAGTGGTGAAGGTGAGAAGCTTCAGCCGGCCCATAAACGGTGAGTGTCGCGGTCGAGCGAATCCGTCTCCGCGAACGAGCTGGGATAGGCTTGGGGCTTGGATACGTTCCTCTCGGCCCCTGGAGTCGCGGCTCAATCCTCCGAACCCGCCCCCGAGCAGACCGAACTCGACCTTGCCAGCCTTCCTCCTGGCCGCCGGGCTCGGTGTTTCCTCCGCCTCGGAGAGGATGGCTTGGGTCGAGCCGTTTCGGTGCCGGTCCTGTGGGCTCGCGGGCCGCGGCCGGGGCCGACCCTAGGGATCTTGGCCGCGGTGCACGGAAACGAGCTGAACGGCGTCGCGGTGATCCACCGCCTCTTTCAAAGCCTCGATCCTCGAGCTCTCTCGGGGACCCTGGTTGGGGTGCCGATCGCGAATCCTCAGGGCTTTCTGGGCCGCCGTCGGACCCTGTCCGACGGGCAGGACCTGAACCGGATGATGCCGGGCCGGGAGAGAGGAGGGGAGGGGGAGCAACTGGCCTTTCGGCTTCGCACCCAACTCATCGAGAAGCTGGATGCCCTTCTGGATCTGCACACGGCCGGCTACGGTCGCGTCAACTCGGTGTACGTTCGGGCAGACCTCAGCTGGCCCGCGGTGCGGAAAATGGCCGGCTGGCCGCGTCCCGAGATCATCGTCCACGCGGAGGCCCCGAGCGGCAGCGTTCGCGGGGCGGCGGAGGCGGTCGGCATCCCGGCCCTGACGATAGAGATCGGGGCTCCGCAGCGATTTCAGCGGGAGCCGGTGCAGAGAGCCCTGGACGGGGTGGGCCGCGTCCTGGGGGGACTCGGCATCGTCACCTCGACGGAGAGGCCCGATGAGGACCCGCGCTCTTTCGTCTGCGGACGAGCCGGCTGGATGATCGCCCAGCACGGGGGGCTCCTCGACGTCCCCCCGGACGTGGGCGAGATCGTGGACCGCGGCCGCGTCTTGGCTCGAGTGAGCAACCTCTTCGGCGATGTCGTGGCCGAATACGCGGCTCCCGAACGGGCCATCGTCGTGGGCAAGAGCACCGACCCCGTGTGCGCGTCCGGAGCACGCATGGTCCACCTCGGCTTCGAGACGGACCTGGACGACATTCCGCTCCGCGCGGACGCGGAGTAGAGCCCGTCGGCGGGCGAGCGTCGTCGATTTCGGCGGCTCGGTCGGGTAGGGTCCGGCGCCATGCGATGTTCCCTCATCGGCGCGGCGGCCCTGGTCGGCGTAGCCGTGTTCGCGTGCAGCAAGACCTCCGAGAGCGGCACTCCGGCCGGCGAGCCGGCCAAGGTGCCGGCCTCGGCCCAGGCCCCGGCGGCGGCCGAGGCGGCCCAGGCGCCCGCCGCGGCGGAGGTGCCTGCGAAGTCCCCGGCCCTCCTCGACCCGTCCAAGGCCACGCTGACCGCGCCCACCAAGTTCTCGGTGCAGATGGACACCACCAAGGGCGAGATCATCATCGATGTCACGCGCGCCTGGGCCCCGAACGGCGCCGACCGCTTTTACAACCTCGTCAAGGCGGGCTTCTTCGACGAGACCGCCTTCTTCCGCGTGATCGGGGGCTTCATGGCTCAGATCGGCATCAGCGGCGACCCGTCCGTGAACAAGGTGTGGCGGGATGCCCGGATCCCCGATGACCCCGTCAAGCAGAGCAACCTGGCTGGCTACGTGACCTTCGCGGCGGCGGCCATGCCCAACAGCCGAACCACCCAGTTCTTCATCAACTTTGGCGACAACGCGCGCCTCGACACCATGCGCTTCGCCCCCTTCGGCCGGGTGCGGGACATGGAGACGGTCAAAAAGCTCTACGCCGGCTACGGAGAGGGCGCCCCCCGAGGTCGTGGCCCTTCGCAGGGACGCCTGCAGGGCGAGGGCAATAGCTACCTCAAACAGGACTTCCCGAAGCTCGACTACGTCACGAAGGCCGCCGTCATCGACGAGGTCAAGTGACCCCGGCCCGAGGCTCAGAGGGCTACGCGTAGGGGTCCAGGCCCACGCCCGAGCTCGGAGGGCTACGCGTAGGGGTCCAGGCCCACGCCCGAGCTCGGAGGGCTAGGCTTAGGGGTCCAGGCCCACGCCTGAGCTCGGAGGGCTACGCTTAGGGGTCCAGGGCCCTGGCGTACGCGATAGCAGTAAAAGGATCGCCCACTCGTTCAATATCTTAGACGACCCCTATTCTTTTAGCCCGATCGGCTTCGTTCGCGACCCTGGACCCCCTAAAGGATTCGCCTTTTTTGAGAATGGTGATCAAAAAGGGCTAAGATTTGCCCTTCGGCGTTCGTTCGATAGGCGAAATGCCCTTCGAGAAGGGGGTGGGGCTTCGTGGGTTCGAGAATTTCGAGAGCTTGGAGCCCGATCGGCCGGCCCCACGCGCCGACTTCCACAGGGGGGCCCCTCCGCCCTCGTGGCGCCTACGAAAAGTGATTCGGGAACCGGGTTCGCTTCGCTCCGTCGAGGATCTCTGAAGCTCCCCTTGGCTTCGCTCGGCGGAGCGTGGCCCAACCCCCTGGCGAGTTGGCCCGACCGCGCCGAGCCCGGCCATTCCCAAGGCCGATGCCTAGGGCGGCTCGTCTCCGAGCTTTCGAAAGACTTCCGCCCCCGCGGCATCGGTCGGGTAGGTCAGCTCCACCCGAAGTTCGCTGAGCGTGACGTCCTGCGCCGTCTCGAAGCGCACCACGACCGAGTAGGTCTCGACCACTTCCGCTCCGACCCGCAGCCGCGGACAGATCAGGGGCGAGGCCTCGGATCCGGTCATGTCAGGCTGCGCCACCTCCGCGACGAGCGCCCGGGCGCGCTCCGCCAATCGGAGCTGCTCCGCGCTCCCTGAAGCGATCGCGTTCCGCAACCGCCGCTGCGCCGTCATCCACGCCACCTCTGCCCAGTTCACGACGAGGCCGCGCCCAACCTCGCCGTAGAAGAGATCGACGATCTCTTCCGGCGTCCGCTCCTCCACGCCGGGCGAGAGGCGTCGGTAGGTCGCGTTGGCCAAGCGCACGCGGCCGAGCTCATCGAAGGCGGCGGCGGGATTCGGCGCGTGGGCTTCGAGAAGAGCGCGAATCCCATCTATGAACGGGGCCAACGCGTCGTCGTCGAGATCGCGCTCCGGATAAGCGGGCGGGAGACCCGCGGCCTGGAGCAGGTCGTTTCGCGCGCGCATCGGGAGCTCGAGGCACTCGGCGATCCGCAACACGACGTCGCGCCCGGGGCGCGAGCGGCCGGTCTCGATGAAGGAGAGGTGGCGCGGCGTGGTTTCGGCCCGATGGGCCAGCTCGAGCTGGCTCAGACCCTTCACCTGCCGCCAATAGCGGAGCTGGCCGCCGAAGGGCGCGCCCGCCGGGGTTTCGAAGTCCATGCCGTGAACCTAGTACTGCCCGGCCGCGCGACGCCTCCCGATTCGGGAATCGAAGCGCGTTCGCTTCTGCCGGAGACTCGTTCGTGAGCCGGCGCGACCGCGCCCCAAGAGGAGACTTCGCCATGAATGAGCCGCCCACCGACCTCGTCACCGAAGAGAGCATCGCCACCTATCTAGCCGGTCCTCCCCCCGAAAACGCGGAGTTCGACTTCCTGTTGGGACGATGGACGACGGAGACCATCCGCTACGCGCCCGACGGCCAGGTGCGTCGGCGCCAGCCGGGGCGCTGGATCGCCCGCCCCCTCCACGGAGGCCGTATCGTCCTCGATGAGACCCTCTCGTACGACGCCAAGGGTCGCGAGATCGCGTCGATGGCCACGCTGCGCAGCTACGCCCCCGCGACGCGGCAATGGGAGATGACCTTCGTCGTCGCCCATCAGCCGATGCTCCCGCTGCGCTTCGTGGCGCGCCGGGTAGGGGATGAGATGCACGGGCAGGCCACCCTCCTCTCGGAGGGAGCGAGGGGGTTCCACGCGCGCATCCGCTTCTTCGAGATCCGGAAGGATTCGTTTGCGTGGGCCCAGGAGATGAGCCTCGACGGCGGGACGAAATACATACGGACGGTCGAGATCCGAGCGAAGCGGGAGGGTTGAGAGAGCTGCGCGCCGCTTCACCGCCGAGGGACCAGAAGGGTCCCCTCGCGCCGGAGCAGTCTGGAAGGACAGCCTTCAGGCGGTGCGGCGGGCCCTCGCAGCCTCAGAAGGGCGAGTCCTCATGACACTCCAGGCCGTGGCCGTCGCGGACGCGAAGCCGCTCTCGGACGCGATACCCTACATCCTTCTTTTCGAGGATCTCGTCCTCGAGGACAGGGAGATCGACGTCCCGAACGGGCCGGGCTACTTCATCCATTCGGATGGTCTCTGCGCCTCCGTTCTCGCCCCCGCGCTCCGCCCACTCGCGGCGAAGGGCTTCCTGCCGCTCTTTGCGACCGGGGACCGATACGCAAA
>JBCBRU010000091.1:0-19756 GCA_039819565.1 Myxococcota bacterium
CCCGAAACCACGACCCCCTGAGGTCTGACCGAAGCCGGCATCGCCTCCCGTGACGTTCCCGGGAGGGAATTCCGGCCCTCGTACGTTCGTGCAGCGTGCGGAGGTGGGCCGCGGTGGTTGTGGTTTCGGGGTTGGGCGTGGTCCGCTCCGCCACGGCGGGGGCGGGGGCGCGAGAGATGAAAAGCGATCGACTGCTGATGATGGTCTCGTCGAGGCGAGCTACGACCACGACCTTGTTCAGCCCCTCCTCCAGGGTGAGGTCGACGGCCAAGGGAACCCGTACGGCCTCATCGCCGCCCGCATCCTCGGCTTCCGCCTTCGAGGGGCGGTCGAAGTAGACCTTGTCGCCGTTGAGAAGAACGTAAAGGTCCCGGAGGGTGCGCGCCGTGACCGCCCCTGTGAGGCGGAAGCGGTCGCCCGTGAGCACCTTTCCTCCCACCGTCTGGTCAATCACGATGGCGGGCGGTCGAAGGGCCGGCGTGGCTTTGAGGCCCGGCACTTTCTTGGCAGGACCTTTCACCCATTTGACGGCCTGGGTGGAGACGAAGGCCGGGGCGCCCGAAGGCAGCCGGACCCGGACGTGTCCATCCACGACCGCCTCGGCGGTGAGGGCGCCGGGGGTCTCGACCCGAGCGAGGGTCGGGGCCTGGGCGGAGGTCGAGCGTTCCAGCGCGGCTCCCCCAGAAAGCCGAACCGTGCCCTTACGAGAGCGTTCGGTGGCGCGGCGGGCGCGATGGGGATGGAGGTCGAACTGAGCCTCCAGCCACTCGCCACTGGGGCTGTCGAAGATGCTGAGCTCGAGCGGGAGGCGGTCCCGCCCGGACTGCTTCTCGGGGACGCGGAAGCGGAGGCGTCCCCGCTTCGTCTCGCCAGGAGCGATCTCGCCGATGCGCACGCGACCCCGCTCGAGGAACAGGTCCTCCTGGGCCGCCGACTTCAATCGGAGAGAGACGGCGTCGGCGGCACCTGGGCCTACGTTGGTGACGAGCACGTCGAACTCGACCCCCTCGCCGACCTCGATGACGCCATCGCCATCCCCACGCTCGGCGTCATCGATGGCCCAAGTGAAGGCAAATTGCGGCGGAGGAACCCGCTCGGAAGTCACGCGAAGCTGACTGTCGATCTCGATGGGTCCGCGGGCGTCTTGGAGGATGAGGCTAAGCTCGTCGGTGCGAGAGGAAGCCTCGCGCGGGACGCGCGAAAACACCGTCCAGTCGGCGGACTCGCCGGGTTCGAGGTATCCGAACAGGAGCTCACGTCCCTCGAAAGCATTGTTCTCCGAACGGAGCTCGCCTCGAAGGCGGAAGAGAGGCTCGTCGCCGCGGTTGGTCACGGTGGCTCGCACCTTGACCTCCTCGCCGGCCTTCACGACTCCGTCGTTTTGGTTGTCGACGAGCTCCAGCTGTACGTCCACGGCCGCGGGCTTGCGGGAGCTCCCCTTTCGCCAGTCGACCCCCAAGGTCGAGAGTCGGGCCGCGAGCGCCTCCTCTTCCTTGGCCGCGGTGTGCCGCACGAAGCGCTCGCCGGCCCCAAGGCTCTCCGAGCGGGTGTCGCGACCGGCGGAGAGGAGGTACTCCCGTGCGAACTCCACGGGGAAGTCCTCGGGGGGCTCGGAGGCTTCTTCGCCCTCGTCCTTCTTCTTCTCGCGAACCAGATAGGTGAAGGTGAAGGCTGGCTTGGCCTGCTCGCTGCTCGTCGTGCCCGCTTTCTCCAGGTGCTGCTCGAGGCTGGCCTCTCGATGGCTGTCGTCCTCGTAAAACATGCGAACCCCTTTCTCGCGCAGCCAGGCGGGACGCAGCGAGATGTCGGGTTGGACGCCGTCGTTCTGAATCGAGATGTCCCCGGGCGTCAGGTACTGGGCGATCGTGAGCTTGAGGGCGGAGTTGTCGGAGAAGTCGTAGAGAACCTGCACCGACCCCTTGCCGAAGGTGGTCTCGCCAATGATGGTCGCGCGGTCGAGATTCTTCAGGGCTCCGGCGACAATCTCGGACGCTGAGGCCGAGCCCCGGTTGACGAGCACCGCTACAGGGAGCTCGGTCTGGGTGCCCGACCACCGGGCGCGCTTCGGCTCGCGGAGCTTGTTGCCGTAGCCCACCGTGGTGACGATGTCGCCGTTGGCGACGAACTTGTCGCTCACTCGCGTGGCCTGCTCGAGGAGGCCGCCCGGGTTGTTGCGCAGGTCGAGTACGAGTCCCTTCAACCGGGACCCCTTCTTTACCTCGTCCTCGAGCTTCTCGAGGTGTTCCTCCAGGTCCTTGCCGGTGTTCTGCTGGAAGTTCTTGATCTTGATGTAGCCGACGTTTCCCGAGAGCAGCTCGCTCTCGACCGACTCGAGCTTGATGCGCTCGCGGATGATGGAGAACTTGCGGGCTTTGCCCCAGCCCTCGCGGTCCACCCAGATCGTGACCTTTGAGCCTTTGGGCCCGCGAAGGAGACGGACGGCCTCTTCGACAGGCATGGAGACGGTAGAGACATCGCCGATGCGGCTGATCACGTCTCCGGACTGGAGACCGGCTCGTGCGGCCGGCGTTTCGTCGATGGGGGAGACGATGGTGAGCTTTCCGTCGCGAATGGAGATCACGATGCCGAGCCCGCCGAACTCCCCCTTCGTGGAGGTCTTCATTTCCGCGAACGCCTCGGGCTTGAGCAGGACGCTGTGCGGGTCGAGCGTGGAGAGCGCCCCGTTGACGGCCGCGTACTCGATGAGCCGCATGTCATCCTGCGGGGGGAGGTGCTTCTCGAAGAACCGGAACAGGTCGCGAAGCTTGAGGTTTATCTCCCAGAGGTTGTCGACGTCGTTGACGACCACCTTGGACTTTCCCATGACCTCCACCCGTATGTGGTCGTTGCTCTCGACCTCGACCAGGACCTCGGCGATCTGTCGTTCGATCTCCTCCAGCGCGCTGAGGAGCATGTCGCGCGGCCGCACCCGGTCGGGATCCACGTAGTGATCCTTCACGTGAAGGGCCACGTTGGAGAACACCGAGAGGGCGGAGAGCCGATATCGGTCGTCGCCGCCGAGGGTTCCGGAGCCCCCGAGGAAGCTCGGCTGTCCCCCAGCAGCAGCCAACGCTTCGGTGGCGGCGGTGGAGCGACCGGCGCGGAGGCTCGAGACCTCGAAGCCAGCCCACCCGAAGGTGAGGCACGAGACGAGGAAGAGAAGGGCACGAGAAAGCAACTTCATGAGACGGCGCCTCCGCACATGCTGAACCAGCCCTGGGCCCGGGGTCTACGGGTTCGGAGCATTGGCGATACGTAATGGCCCTCGGTAGGACGTTACCCGAGGGCCATCCGAGCCAGGAATGCTGACGCTGACGTCAAGAAATACGGTTCCCGCCTTTCCGACGTCGGCGGGAATGGTCATGTCGTATAGGAGAATGAAGCTGCCCACCTGATCCCCGCGAAGGTTGGCGAGCGACTCTTCGAGCGTATTCGCGTTGGGGACTTCGACGCGCTGTCCGCGCGTGAAGACCGCAAGATCATTGAGAAAGTCGGCGGTTGGGCTCGAGCCCACGGGGGCGGGGCTGACGTACACCACGTCGACCGTGAAACCGTCGAAGGCGGCCAATGGATTCCGCTCAACCAGATCCAAGACCTGGTCGAGGCCCTCTCGCGCCTCCTCCTCGGAGCCCGAGGGAGGGTCAAAGGTCAAAACGACGATGCGTCCAGGGTTTCGGGAGGTGCGGGCGCTCAGCTGTCGAGCGGCAAGTTCGGTCGCTTCGAAGAGTGAGGCTTCCCCGCTCCGGGGCGCGGAAGCGAGGTTGGCGAGGGTCCGATCCAAGGCCGACCGGTCGGTCGTGAGATTGCTCCAAAGCTGTACGCCCTCGGGGCCAAAGGTCACGATTCCGGCTCGATCGCGGGCTCGGAGGTATCGGACGTAGGAGCGCGCCGCGTCGAAGGTGAAGCCATCGGGGTCGTCGCGCGCGGCCGCCGCCGTGAGGTCCAAGACCACGAAGAGGTCCAGAGACTTCGAGCGCACGTTTCCTTCGATGCCCCGGTTATGGGGAAGCGTGGCGGAGGTGGCTGCGGCCTTGGGCTGCAGGGCAAACCCGGGATCCGCCTCGCGGTCCAGCTGCGCGCGGGTGATCTGCACCATGCTGTGGGTCAAGCCCCCGCTCATGCAGAGCTCCAGCCCGTCCGGCGCATTGGGAGCGTCCGGACAAATCCCCCGGTCGTCGGTGCCGAAAGGGGAGATTCGCACCCCCACCCGGCCGGGTTCTCCGTTGGTCAGCGGCTCCCACGGGAAGACGTCGAGCACGTCTACGCCCGCCAGCGGCGGGTCGGGAACGAGGAGGGCGTAGGGTGGAGAGGTGTAGCCGCCGAGATTCTGGAGGCGGACGATGATCTCGTCGTCCGCCACGGCGGGGACGCTCTCGAACCGGAAGCGCCCGTTCTGATCTGAGATCTGAGTGCGCCTCACCCCCGGATCGTCGAAGCCCAGCTGCCGACGCTCCTCTGGGTCGAGGCCGGCCCCCACTGCGGACTTGCCGAGATTCGCGAGCGTGACCAGAAGTTCGGGCTCGACGACGCCGGTCACCACGATGCTTCCGTTTTCGTCGGGGGCCGTCACCTCGACCTGACCCTCTTCGAAGATGAGGTACTCGTTTTCAAAGACGGCGCAGTCCACATCCTGCGAGCAGGTGCGGACTCCGGGCGCCGCCACCGGGCACGGATCACCGAGCTCCCGCTCAAACTCGGACTGGCAGGTGTTCGTCTCCGGGCAGCAAAGGTACTCCGGCGGGGCCACCACGGTCCTCGGCACCCGGATGAAAGCGGGCGCTCCGAGCTCATCGAGGCTCGCAGAGGTGGCCGCCCGTAGCTCGAGGACGTCTCCGCTGATGGCCACCACCCGAAACTCGAAGCTGCCGTCCGGAGCTACGGGGACGACGGCCTCGAAGCCGGTCGGGTAGCTCTCGATGAGCGCATGCGTGGCCTGCTCCGGCATCGCTCCCGGGAAACCCCGACCGCTCACCAGGCCCTCCGTGACCTGAGCGCCGGCGGGAAAGAAGACGAAGATGCCGCGCGTATCGGGGGCCGCGATGTCGGGTCCGGTGGGGTCGACAGTGCACCCCCCGCTGGCGAGAAGTGAGAGGAAGAGGAGTCCCGTCCCGCGCGCGCCCGCCATCGTAGCGAAGACTAGGTCACGGCGCCCCTGTCTCACAAGGCGACGAGGCCGCGACCCGTCACCCGCGGCCTCAGGGCCCTTCGCGAGCGGACCTCTCTCGACTCGGGCGGAGCGGATTCCGGTTGCGGAACGAGGAGGTCTCGTTTAGCACCCTCCCCCTGCCATGCCGGGCCGCTTTGCCCCACGTCGGGGCCGCGAGATCCGGCGCGCATGAGGACATCATGAAGCCAACTCCGCTTCAGATCGTGAAAGAAAAGTTCGGATCCCGTGAGGACCTCGCCGGCGAGCTCGCTGGCATGGTCGACAAGATGCACGGAGACGAGTCCACGGACGCCGTGAAGTCGCGGCTGTTGGGGCTTTCCAACCCGAAGCTCCTCCGCCTGTACCGCGTTGAGCAGACGGTGCGAGAGCAGTACGGCGACAAGGACAAACTCGTCGAGCACCTGATCGAGACGCGCCGCAACGCCGGTCACACCGCCGACGACACCTTCCGGGAGAAGATCTCGGCCTACACCAAGGCCCGCCTTCTCGACATGACCCGGCAAAAGTTCGGCCCCAAGCCCGAGAAGCTCACCTCCGAGCAGAAGCAGGCCCGCAAGAAGGGCAAGAAGAGCGCCTGACTCCCGCCTCAGACCTGAGGTTGGGGTGCGGGGTCGAGGTCTTCGGTGACGTCCGTCTCCGCGAGGAGGGCCCGCATCTCCTCGAGCAGAGCCCGCGCCCGGTAGGGTTTGGCGAGAAAGGCTTCGCCGGGCGCTAGCGTCCCCACCAGGTTCGAGGCGTATCCCGAGACGAAGAGCACCCTCAGACCGGGCTGACGGTTTCGCGCGGCTTGAGCGAGCTCCCGTCCGTTCATCTCCGGCATGATGACGTCGGTGACGAGGAGATCGTAGGGCTGAATCGCCTCGCGATGGGCGACCAGCGCCTCCTGCGGAGTCTCCACGGCGGTCACGCGGTAGCCGGCGCTCTCCAGAATCCGGAGGGTGGTCTTGCGCACCGGAGCTTCGTCCTCGCAGTACAGCACCCGCTCTGAGCGGGGCTCCCGAAGCGGGAGCGGCTCGCTGCGGCTCGAAGAGGGGACGCCGGCGGTCTGCTGCACCGGGAGAATCACGTCGAAGCGGGTCCCCGCGCCCTCGACCGAAGTGACCTCGCAGCGACCCCCGGCGTTGATGACGGTGGCGTGGGCCACGGCGAGACCGAGGCCGGAGTTTTCTCCCTCGGGTTTCGTGCTGAAGAAGGGCTCGAAAATGCGCTCCTGCACCTCGGGGCTCATGCCCTTGCCGTCATCTTCGACGGACAGATTCGCATGGTCTCCCTGAAGGGCGAGGACGATCCAGATCGTGCCTCCGCTGGGGGGAAGAGCCTGCGTGGCGTTGATGACGAGGTTGACGACCAGCTGTTCGAGCTGCGCACGGTCGGCCCGAACCACGATGGGCGCATCGGGCACGGCCCACTCCAAGGTTGCCGTCTCCGGGGTGAGATGACTGAGCATCGATCGCATCTCTCGGAGAACCAGGGCGAGGTCGATCTCGGAGTTGGGAACCGAACGCCGCCGACCGAGGGCCAGAAGCTGACGGGTGACGTTTCCCGTTCTCTCCGAGCTCTGCAAGATGTCTTTCAGGCAGATACGAACCTCGTCGCCGTCATCGTCCTCGAGGGCGTCGAGAGCGAGCTGGGCTTGGCCTTGAACGACGGTGAGCATGTTGTTCACGTCGTGGGCCACGCCTCCGGCGAGGCGACCGACCGCCTCTAGGCGCTGTCCCTTGGCTAGCTTGGCAGCCATCTCCGACTCCTTGCGCTCTACGGCGAGAACCGGGTCGAGATCGAGGATGGTGTGGAGCCAGGTTCGACTCTCGCCGGTTTCGAGCGCTCGACGGACGACCCGGCCCTCGAAGCGGGTACCATCTCGACGCACTAGGGTGGCGCGGTCCCGAGCGGAGACGTCCGAGCTGTCGAAGAGCTCCGCGACAGGGTAGCTCAGGAGCTCTTCTCGCTCGGCCCGGAAGAGCGCACACGCGGCCGGGTTGAGATCGGCGATCTGACCCACTCCATTTTCGAGCACCAATCCCTGCGACGAGCTCTCGAAGAGCTGACGATAGTGGCTCTCGCGCTCCGAAAGCGCGACCTCAGCTTTTCGCCGCTGTTCGACCTCAGATTCCAGTCGTCGAGAGTGCCGAGCCAGGAGGTGGGTACGGCCGCGGTGGATGGCGAGGGTCAGACCGAGAATGGCCAGTGCGGCGAGGAGCTTAACTTCGAGTCGCTCCGGAAAGGTGGCTCCGAGCCGGAAACGAAGCCGGGTGCGCGGTCCCGGGCGGGATGCCGCCCCGATGGTGCGCAGCTCGAGCTGATGGGGGCCGGGAGGAAGCCTCTCGACGACGAGCTCGTGCTCCTGGGTGGGGTACCAGGGGCCGCCGTCCAGTCGGTACTCGAACGAGGTGAGCTGCGGCCAGTCGAAGCTCGGAGTGGTAAACCGGACGTGGAGACGACCCGGACCCGGGGGAAGAGGACGGCGTCCATCGTCGAGCAAGGTGTGTCCGTCGAGGGTGGCCGACTCGATGGCCACTCGAAGGGGTTGGGGCTCCTCGCCGATGGCGCGCGTGTCAATGGCAGCCAGGCCTTCAATCGTTGGGAGATGGAGGACGCCGTGCATGAGCAGCCCGGTGGGAGCGCCGTTCTCCGACTCCCCAGTGGGGAACAAGCGGGCCCGTACCCTCCGCCTCTCGCCGTGAGCGACCGCTTCGAGGTCCTCCAGGGAGGTCACGAAGGCACCACGGTTGCTGTTGAACCAGAGGTGTCCTGCCCCATCGGGTTGAATATGAGCGATGAAGATGTCCGCGAGCCCCTGAGCCCGCCCGTAGCGCGCTGTGAAGCTCGGCCCTATGCGAGCCAGACCCCCACCGTACGTGCCAATCCAGGCCAGCTCATCCGTGAAGGCGAAAGCTCGGACGTAGCCCGGAGGCACGCCTTCGCTTTCAGCCAGCTTGCGCCAGCTGCCGTCTGGCTTGCGTCGCGCGATCGCGCCGTGCCCCCCCACCCACAGCTCACCGCTCGGGGCCATACTCAGCGCGGAGATACGCATGTGGTTGAGCGGCGTCGCTACTCGGACGAAGTCCTCGGATTCGACGGACCGATGAAAAAGAACTCCCGAGCTGGTCCCGATCCAGACCTCTCCAGCGTCGGTGGTGATGATGATCGAGAGTCGTTCGTGGGGCTCCAGCGATAGAGGAAGGGTGCCTTCCCCCTCCTCCTCTCGCCACGTGAAGAGCTGACGAGCGTCTACCGCGAGGAGGGTCTCGGTGCGGGGGTGCCAAGCCATGGCCTTCAGACACTCATTCTCGAACTGCGTGCGGACCCGTTCCCGACCGACGAAATGCTTGACCCCTCCGCAGGTCTCTAGAATCCACAAGCCTCGCTCGGGATGGGGCAGGACACCTTTCGCGCCCGAGGTCAGCTCGCGTCGCATGCTCCAGGGGAGATAGGTCGAGGTCTTTAATCGGAGCAGGCCACGTCCAGGGGTGCCGACCCAAAGGGAGCCTCGCTCGGCGGGATACAGCACCCGGATCTCGCGGCCGACCGGGAGATAGCGGAGAGCCTCTCGGCCGCGGTCTGGGGCATCGGTATAGGCTCGAGCATTGGGGAGCAGATACACCGTCCGGCCGGCGCCGATGGCCACGGTTCCATCCGTCGTCTCGACCGGACCCACCACGTGTCGGGCGTGGCCCAGATGCGCCACGGGACGGAGACCGCTCCGGGTGAGGAGGTAAAGGGTGCCTCCCGAGACCAGCCACTCTCCGTCGAGAGGGCGGGTGATGCCGACGGGAGGGCTTTGCAGGGCCAGGCCGGGGCGGAGCACGCGGTGGGCCGGCCAGGTGCCCCGTGCGTCATCGGGCAGATCGATGAGTTGCTCGTGGGGGAGCGCGACCCAAGGCTCGCCAGCCTTCTTGCAGGCGGTCCCCGCATTCGAGCCGGCGCACAGGGTGGTGCCCAGGACGACGAGGTGGCGCACATAGTCTTCGGCCAAGCCAGGGAGAGGACCTTCGGGCTCGAAAACCTCGCGGTCGGGGTCGAAGCGAGACACCCGCCCGGCCTGGTGGCCGAGCCAGAGCTGACCTTCGGCGTCGAAGGCGAGGGCGGTCACGCGTGGGTCGGTTAAACCCTGCTCGACCGCGTAGGTCTTGAAGGTCACCCCGTCAAAGCGCGCGAGCCCGCCGAAAGTCCCGAGCCACAGAAAGCCGCGAGGGCCTTCAGCCATCGCGTTTACGGAGTTTTGGGGAAGACCGTGCCCGGTATCCCAAAACCGAACCTCAACGTGGTGTTCTCGGCTGTCAGAGCCGAGCTCGAGAGGGTCCTCGACGGCTCCCCGTGCCGGGATCGAGGATGTTACCGCCGAGACCAGGCTCACGAGCCCCAAAGACCAGGACGTGATCCTCAGCACCTCCCCAAGATTCACCGAGAGGGCGGGCGGAGCAAGAGCGACCCCGACCGAAGAGTCAGGGGGTCCGCAGCCCTCGCAGGATGAAATCGGCGATCTCGGAGCCTACAACCTTGGGATCCGGCAATGGGTGGTCACGTCCGCGCAGGATCCACTCCAGCGAAATCTCATCGATGGCCCCGAAAAGGGCGCGCCTAAACACGCCCGGATGGAGCTCTTGGCGGAATAATCCTCGCTCCTGACCTTCCTCCAAAATTGCCCCCAGGATGGCGAGGTAGCGGCCAAACCCCTTGGGGGAGTACTCCTTGATGAAGCGGGCGCTTTGCCTGAGCTCGATGGTCAGCACCTGCATGAGCTCGGGCTGGGCGGCAACGCCTTCGAGATGGAGAATGATGTATGTCCGAAGCTTGTCCTCGGGGCTGTCCAGACTGTGGAGGGTAGTCTCGAGGTCGTCGATGATCATCTCCATCTTCTCCTCGAACAGGGAGATCAGGAGGTCGTCCTTTGATTTGAAGTATAGATAGATGGTGCCGTCGGCGACCCCCGCCGTCTCTGCAATCTCCGCCACCTTTGCCCCGAAGAAGCCCTTCTTGGCAAAGACCTCGACGGCCGCATCGATGATCGCCTGCCGCCGGTCCTCGCGGCTCATGCGCCGGCCGCCACCGGCCCCCTTCGGGTCTCCGAGCGCCATGGAAAGGTGGAAATACGGAATGCTGGCCCGCTTCGCAAGAAGCTCTGAATGCCGATTCAGGGAATGTGGATCACAGACAATCGAAGATCGACGGGGCGTAGCGCGTCGGCCGTGGCGTAGCCCACGGTGAGGGCGAGATCGACCTCGCCCACGCGCACCGCAGCCCCGAGGCGTCCCCCGAACATGACGCTCTTGACGCCATCCGGAAGCAGCACGAAGGGGGTCGCGAGGCCTTCGAGCACCGGACGGACCGACCACTCGGTCCAGGTGAGGAGGACGCCGAACGGCATGGTCACCATCGTTTGCGGCTCCAGCTGGTCGAACTGCGGGTCGGTAAAGGCCACGTTGAGGCCCCAGCTGAGGTGGAGAGGACCTCGGATCTCCAGGGACACGCTGGCTCCGAAACCCACGCCCACTTCGAGCGAGCCTTCGGCGGGGCAAAACGACGGCTCTTGGCCCGAGCCCGCAGAGGTCCCGCGGCACGCGCGTTCGGGGCGGTCGAACTCGATGGTGGCTACGTGGACGTGACCCTCGACGGCCAGGGGCCCGCGGGTCCGCTCGGGCGTCCACCGCACGAATCGAGAGGGTTCAGCTCCGGCCCGCGGGGAAGCGAGAAGAGCGATCGTCGCCAGCAGTATCGCCGCGCCCAGCGGCTCCTTCGTCACGGCCGGGGCCGCGGCTTGTTGGGCGTCACGAGGGCGAACAAGGCGTCGGCGAGGGTCTCGTAGACCCCGACGTCGACCGCCTTCGAATCGAGAAAACGCTGCATGAAGACACCATCGTGGACGGCCAGAAAGATGACGGCCAGATGGTTCGGATCATGCTTCGCGGAAAAGCTACCGTCGCGCATCCCTGCCTCCAGGATATGAGCGGCCGAGCGCCGGTAGCCTTCGTAGATACGCTGGAAACGGATGCGAATGGCCTCGTCGCCGTCCGCCGTCTCGAGGAGGAGTCCCAACAGCAGCCGCACCGTATGCGGATGCTCTTCCGCGAGCTCCCGATGAAGGTCGAGGAGCTTGGCGAAGCGGAGGGGTGGAGTGGGCTGCGCGAGGACTTCGTCGCCCGCGCGGGATTCCCAGACGGAGAGGGCCTGATCGACCACCGTGAAGAGCAAGTCCTCCTTGTTCTGGAAGTGCCAGAAGATGGACGACTTGCTGGTATCGGCCTCCTTGGCCACCAGATCCAATGAGGTCCCGGCGTATCCCCGCTCCGCGAAGAGCCGGGCCGTCACGTCGATGATCGTCTGACGGGTCCGTTCGCCCTGTTCTTTCCTCGGCCGCTGCACCGGGCGCATCATGGCGCTCCCTTTCCAGAGCGAGCAAGTCTCGCCGCAGCCCCGTAAGTCTGGATAGGCTTCCCACCGATGAAAGAACGGAAGCTTCGCGCCGCCGTCGTCGGGGCCACGGGCTATGGTGGAGGCGAGATCATCCGTCGACTTCTCGTGCATCCGGCGGTCGAGTTGACCCGCGCGGTCAGCATCGATCACGTCGACGAACCGGTCTCAGCCGTGCACTACAACCTCGAAGGACGCACGGATCTGCGATTCGAGGGCATGGATCCGGTCCAGGCGGCGTCCGACGTAGATGTCGTTTTCTTCGGATTGCCGCACGAGGTTTCCGCCACCGTGGTGCCTTCGGTCTTGGAGCAGAGCGAGGCCAAGGTCGTGGATCTGTCCGGCGCTTTCCGGACCGACGATGCAGAGACGTACGCGCGCTGGTACGGCCAGACCCACCCCCACCCGGACCTTCTACCCTCCATGGTCTACGGACTCACCGAGTTGAACCGGGAGCGCATCCGGGGAGCGCGGGGCGTCGCCAACCCGGGCTGCTTCGCAACCTGCGTGGAGCTTGCGCTCCTCCCCCTCGCGAAAAATGGGTGGCTTCAGGGCTCCGTGGAAGTGGTGGCGATGACCGGTTCGAGCGGCAGCGGGATTCGGCCGTCGGCGGGAACTCACCACCCCGTTCGCTCCGTCAACCTGAAGAGCTATCGGCCCCTCACCCATCCCCAGACCCCGGAGATGGCTGAAACTCTCTCTGCGGCCGCGGGGAAGACGGTCGAGCTTCGCTTCGTACCCGTCTCCGCGCCCCTGTCGAGAGGGATTCTCGCGACTGCCTTCGCCCGGGTTCCCGAGGCCGTCGATGGCGTGGCTCTCGCCGACGCCTACCGCGAGGTCTTCGGCGGCGAGAGCTTCGTGCGGTCCCCGGAGGGCCGCTTTCCCGAGGTCGCGGCTGTCGCCGGCTCCAACTATGCCGAGGTGGGCGCGGTGGCAGGACCGGTGGAGGCCGACGGAAAGCGACTCGTGACCTGCTTCGGAGCCCTCGACAACCTGGTCAAGGGCGGCGCCGGACAGGCGGTTCAGAACATGAACGTGCTCCTCGACCTCGATGAGCAGTTGTCTCTCGAGGACGCAGGAAGCTGGCCTTGAGCGCCCGGGAGAGCATCGTCGTCGTCAAGCTCGGCGGCGAGTTACTTCTCCCCAGCGCCTCCCCGGAGCTCGATCCCATCGCGCGATCTCTCGCTCAGCTGGTGCAGGGCGGGGTCCGCCTCGTCGTCGTGCACGGGGGAGGCCCGCAGACCAGCGACCTCATGCGCCGCTTGGGTCAGGAGCCGGTGTTGGAGCAGGGGCGACGGGTCACGGACGCCGACGCCCTGTGGTCGATGATCAGGGCGGTGCGCGGCGAGGTGAACGTTCGGCTCACCGGTCGACTCCTTCGCGAAGGCTTACGAACGGTGGGTTTGGATGGGCTCGCGGGGCAATGCATCAGCTGCGTAAAAGAGGCTCCACAGCCGTCCTCCACCGCACCGGGTGCGCTCCTGGACTACGGCTACGTAGGCGAGATCACTCGCGTTGACGCCGATTTTATCCGGATGTTCCTCACTCGGCAGATGGTGCCGGTGATTGCCTGCCTGGGGGTGGACGAGAGTGGACATCCGCTCAACGTAAACGCGGACACGGTCGCTCGCGGAGTCGCGAGCGCTCTGTCCGCGAAACAGCTCGTGTTCGTGACCGGCGCCCCGGGCGTACTGCGGGATCGCAACGAACCCGACACGCGCATCCCTCGACTCCAAGCTTCGGAAGCTCAGGAGGCCATAGGCTCCGGCATCATCGCCGGAGGGATGATCCCAAAGGTACGGGAGGCCTTCGCCGCCTTCGCGGGAGGGGTGAAAGAAGTCCACGTTTTGGGACAGCTCGGCGCCGGTGATCTCGAGCGAGCGCTTCGGCAGCCCGGCTCCCTCGGCACGGTCCTCGAACCCTGAGGCGCGCGGTGGCCAACGATCTTCTGAACCCCGGCGCACCCACCCGAAAAGATCTCGAGCGGACCGACACCGTTCTCACGGACCGCCTCGGCCTGGACGTGACCGTCGTCCGACCCGAGATCCGGGCGGCGGCTTTGATCGCTCGGGCGTCCCTTCTCGGCCAGCGGGTGGTCGGATACGTCGATCAACTCGGAACTCAGCGCGCGGAGCTCGAGCGCCTCGCGGATCTCATGCTGGGGCGAGAGGAAGAGACGCCGCTGACTCCTCGTGACCTCGAGCGAGTGGTGGCGTCTCTGGCGGTGGACGCGGAGTCTCTCCGTATCTGGGTGGTGGGCTGCGGTGACGCACCCATCGTCTGGCAGCTCGCGGCGCTCATCCTCTCCGAGCATGACATCAACCCGGAGCGCCTCACCGTCTTCGCGACCGACATCGACGACGGCGTGCTCAAGCTTGCGAGCAAGGGGCGCCTCCGGGGAGATGCGGTGCGCGTCCTCCCCACGGGGACCGCTCGCTTCTTCAGCCGGGATGGGGACGACTGGAAAGTCGGTTCGCTGCTCCGCGGGCGGGTGGCTTTCGCTCGACACGACCTGATTCGAACCCCACCCTTTGGGCGACTGGACCTGGTTCTGTGTCGCTCTTTGCTCCCCGTGCTCACCGCGGATGCCAAGCAGCTTGCGGTCGAGCGGATGGCTTTCGCGCTTCGTTCAGAGGGATTGCTGCTGGTTGACCCGGTGGCGGGGCTTCCCTCTCCGTCCGGAATCTTCGATCCCATCGACAGGACCTTGGGTCTCTATCGCCGGGGACCGAAGGCGCAGCCCGTCCCGCTCGGGCCGCGACGGGCCGCAGCGTCCAAGGATCCCACTCGAGCCTCCCAGCACTTTCAGCGCATCATCGAGGCGATGGTCGACCGCCCGGAGGAGGCGGTGTTGCTGGTCCGTCCGGATGGTCGTTTAGAGCGGATACTGCGATCCGGGCCTGGAGTCGTCGAGCTTCGACGCCCTTGGGATTCGCAGCCGCTGGGGATGCGAGTGGATCCATCCCTCGAGAACGTGGTGCTGGATCTGGTCCGCTCGGCGGGTCAGCTCGAGAGCCGCGTTCACCGTCCGGGGGTGGCCCGCTCCGATGGTCATCCCGTCGACGTGAGCGCAACTCCCGTTTCGGGCGAAGCAGAGCTGTTCCTGGTGCGCATCGTGCCCGTGCCCAAGCGGGAAGAGGAGAGCCCGGCCGTCATCGAGCTCCGTCGCGAGCTGGGAAGGGTTCGCTCCGAACTGGAGGAGGCCGTTTCGGCTCTCGAGGTGGGAAACCGCGAGCTGGCCGAGCACGTCAAGGAGCTCGGCACGGCCAATGAGCGCCTGAGCGAGGCGCGACAGGAGCTGCTCAGCCGCAACCACGAGCTCGAAGTCACCCAGGAGCAACTTCGCCATCGCCTCGCGGATCTCGAGGCGGTCGGCACCGAGGCCGAGCAGCTCTTCGAGGGAGCGGGGGTCGCGGCCGTATTCCTATCTCCGGCCCGAGAGGTTCTCCGCTTCTCCCGAGCTTTCGAAGCGATGGTGGGGACCGAGCCACACATCGGATGTCAGCTCCCTTCGAGCTGGCTGGGGCGGGAAGTCGACGAAGCCATCGAGCGGGTCCTGGACGGGGATCCCGAAGTGGAGCTCGAGCGCTCGGTCGGGGGGCGGTACCTTTTAGTGAGGGTTCGCCCGAGGACGCGGGGGGATATGCGAGATGGACTCGTCCTCACCCTGACCGATCTTTCCTCGGTGCGAGAGGAGAAGCGCGCCGAAGAGGTCCGGACCCGTCAGCTCGCCGACCTCTTCGAGACCTCCGATGACCCGACCCTCGAGTGTCTCGGGACGGGCGCAATCACGTTCGCGAATCGGGCGGCCCGAGAGCTCCTGCATCTCGGGGATGGCGATGGCTTCGATCTGCTGGAGTCCTTCGCAGCCCTCGGCTCTCCCGACCTGAGTGGGCTTCACGACACGCTGCAGGCCGCTCTGCACGGCGCCCGCCGCGCCCGGGTGGGGATGACGCTCCCGCACGTCGGAGCCGTCTACGACGTCACCGCCCGCCCCATCTATGTGAACGGGACCATCGATCGGGTGGTCGTCACGGCCCGGGACGTCACGGAGCTCGACGCTTCTCAGCGGGAGGTCCGGTCTTCGCGTCACATGCTCCAAGCGGTCCTCGACAGTCTTCCAGCCGCGATTTCCGTGGTGGACGATGAAGGGGTGGTCCTGCTCGTCAACGCGGCTTGGCGCCGTTCGGGCTTGCAACGGTTTCCCGGCGGCTCGGCCGGGGTGGGGACTTCGCTTCTCCGGATTCTGGATGAGGA
This sequence comes from Myxococcota bacterium, assembly GCA_039819565.1. GTDB lineage: Bacteria > Myxococcota > Kuafuiibacteriia > Kuafuiibacteriales > Kuafuiibacteriaceae > JAHQVK01. Next base: position 15,836 of record JBCBRU010000091.1, read on the forward strand.
GGCTCAGGAAGGCAGGGAGGAGTCTGCTCTCGTCCACGGCCACATCTCGCGGGTCCTCGCCCGGGAGACGGAGGTGGAGCCCTGTCGATACTGGCTGAGTCAGGAACCGAAAGGGCGGACCTTTCTTTCGTCGGCGGCGACGCCCTTCGACCACGATGGTCGGTCGCTCACCGTGGTCGTTCAAGATGACGAAACCTCGATCAAGCTCGCCGAGACCCTTCGTCTGGATATCAAGGCCAAGGCCATGCACGCGGCCAAGCTGGAGTCGTTGGGGGTGCTCGCGAGCGGGGTGGCCCACGACTTCAACAACCTCCTCGTGAGTATCCTCAGCAACGCAAGCCTGGTGCTCGATCAAGCCGAGGATCCCTCGGATCGGGAGTGCCTCCAGGACATCGAGCATGCCGCGGAGCGGGCGGCGGGACTGTGTCAGCAGCTCCTCGCCTTCTCGGGTAAGGGGCAGTTTCACCTCGAACGCGTGAACCTCGAGAGCTTGGTCCGCGACAGCGCTCGACTGCTTCGCACGAGCATCGATCGTAGTCTTCGACTCAACGTGCACGCGACTGGGGATACGCCGCGTGTCTCCGGCGACCTCGGGCAGCTTCGGCAAGTCTTCTTCAACCTCGTGACCAACGCGGCTGAGGCCCATGGCGGGGAAGGGGGCCGGATCGACGTGACGGTGGTTTCGGCTCGCCTCGGCGCCGAGCGTATCGCCCGAGGACGCTACGGTGAGACCGCGAGCCCTGGGGAGTACGTGGGCATTCAGGTGCGAGACGAGGGCGGGGGGATTCCTTCTCGCATCCTCGATCGCATCTTCGATCCCTTCTTCTCCACCAAGTTTACGGGCCGGGGTCTTGGACTCGCGGCGGTGCAAGGCATCATGGTGGGACATCGAGGTCTCCTCGAGGTCGAGACGGAACCGGGTTGCGGCACGGCCATCACGGCTTGGTTTCCCACGAGCTCCACGCGAAGTGACGCTCGACCTTCGGTCTTGATCGTCGATGATGAAGATATCGTCAGAGGTGCGGCCAGCCGGGCCCTTAGCCGCGGAGGATTTCGAGTCCTGGAAGCCAGCACCGGTGATGCGGCCCTCCGACTGGTGCGTGCGGACCCCGGAACCATCAGCCTCGTTCTCCTTGATGTGGCCATGCCAGGACAGTCGGGCGAGGTGGTCTATCTTCATCTTCGGCAGCTCCTGCCGTCCGTGCCCGTGATCTTCACGAGTGGGCTGCCGGAGCTGGGAGACTCGTCCCTGCTGTCGCCCGAGGAGAACACGCACTTCATTCAGAAGCCCTATCGACCGACGCAGCTGCTCGAGCTCATCCGTCGCCTCAGGGCATAGCTCAACCTGACGCCTCTATAGGTTAGGGGGTAGGGCGAGAGCGACCGAGGGTCAGGGGAGGGGCCTGAATCCTGACCTCAGGTGCGAGCTGAGCGCGAAGGGTCTCGGGATCTGAGGTGGGCGCCTTGCACGCCCCCTCGAAGCAGACGTAGGCGGTGCCTTGTCCTTCTCGCGCCACCTTTCCGTCCAGCCAGGGTACGCGGCTCACGAGAGCCTGGAGGGTCTCAGGGCGGCCGACCACTCGAACCGCGTTGGGGAGGAAGGTTCGCCGGAGTACGTCGATCAAAGGCTTATCTCCAGGGCCCTTGACGATGACAATCTGCCGGGCTCGATCCAGTCGCCAGTCGAGGGCGGTCGCGAGCTTTGGGTTTTGAACGGCGCCGCCTTCGAGGAGCTGGCCGAAGGCGAGGAGGACGCGATCCGCACGCTCGAGATGAATGGCTTCGCCGGTCAGCGCGTGGAGCCTCAGGGCAACCCTCGCGGCCACAGAGTTTCCGGAGGGTTGAGCTCCGTCGTAGCTCGGCTTGTCTCGGACGAGGAGCTGATCCCCGGTGGCGTCCGTTCCAAAGAACGCTCCGCCGTCTGCATCCCAGAAGCGCTCCACCATCGTTTCCTGGAGCTTCTCGGCTTCGGTGAGCCAACGAGCCTCCGTGGTGGCCTCGAACAGATCGAGGAGGCCGGCGATGAAGAAAGCATAGTCTTCGAGCACGGCCTGGCCCGAGGTGCGTCCGTTACGCCAGGCCCGAAGGAGAGCCCCCTCGCGCTCCTGCAGCTCGTCGAGGACGAAGGCTGCGGCGCGGCGAGCCGCATCGAGGTAGCGCGGCTCATCGAGGACGAAGCCGGCGCGCGCGAAGGCGCCGAGCATTTGAGCGTTCCACTCCGTGAGGATCTTGTCATCGAGGAGCGGAGGAACCCGCTGAGCGCGCCGCGAGTGAAGCTGGGCACGGAAACCGCGAAGCTCCTGGCCCAAAGACTCCGGGGTGCGCCCCAGTTCGGCCGCGACCTCGACCAGGGGGCGAGGAAGATGGAGGATGTTACTCCCTTCGAAGTTTCCCGGCTCGGTGACCCCGTAGATGCGGGAAAACTGTTCTCCGTCGTCGGGGCCGAGGACGTCTTTGATCTCTTCGGGGGTCCATACAAAGTACTTCCCCTCCTCCCCTTCAGAGTCCGCGTCGGTGGCGGAGAAGAAGCCGCCCCCAGGGTGGGTCATTTCGGCGAGGACGTAGTCGAGGGTCTCGCGCAGGGTGGTTTCGACAGTGGGGCGCCCCGAGACCTGGAGGGCTTCGGTCAGGAGGGTCGATAGCTGCGCGTTGTCGTAGAGCATCTTCTCGAAGTGGGGCACCAACCACTCCCGGTCGGTGGAGTAGCGGGCGAATCCGCCAGCCAGATGATCGTAGATGCCTCCTCTCGACATCTGGTCGAGGGAGCTCAGGACGATCTCGGTGGCCCCGGGATCCCCGCTTCGGAGCCCATACCGAAGGAGCAGCTCATACGTACTCGGGCGAGGAAACTTCGGCGCGGAGCCGAACCCTCCCCACTCCCTATCGAAGATGCGACCCAGGAACCGAGCGGCCTCTACGAGCGCCGACTCTCCGGGGACCCCGTCGGGCGCCTGGGGGCGGTTGGCGCTACGCACCGCGGAGGTGAGGCGGCTCGCTTCGGCGCGAACCTTCTCGCGATCCTCCCGCCAAGTAGCCGCGAGCCGATCCAGAATGGTCGAGAAGCCGATACGTGCGCCTCGGTCACCGTCCCGAGCGGGGAAATACGTGCCCGCGAAGAAGGGTTCTCCGTCAGCGGTGAGGAAGACCGTCATCGGCCAACCTCCGCCCCCGCGGACCAGTTGCACCGCGGTCATGTAGACGTCGTCGACGTCTGGGCGTTCCTCTCGATCCACCTTGATGGCTACGAAGTTGCGATTGATGAGCTCGGCGATCTCCGGGTCCTCGAAGGACTCGTGCTCCATCACATGACACCAGTGACAGGTGGCGTAACCCACGCTGAGAAGAATCGGACGATCCTCATCGCGGGCGGCCGCGAAGGCTTCCTCGCTCCATGGTCGCCAGTTCACCGGATTGTGGGCGTGCTGAAGAAGATAGGGGCTCACGGACTCGATGAGGCGGTTGACCCACTTGGGGCGGCCGTCTGGGTGCAAGTGTCGGGTACGCGGACGGTAGCCTTCCGGTTGGCTCGCGAGAGCGCGGCCCAGTCTGTGCGCGAGCTCCGCGGAGAAGGGTTTGGCGCCGGGGAGAGGCATCAGATCGGGAGCTGTCATAGGAACCGTCCGTGCGAGGAGGCCGACGAGCGCGATCCCGACCAAAGCTAGGGGGATCTGCCATCTCAACCGGGAGCCCGCGCGCGTCGCCATGTTGGTTCGAACCATGCGACGACGCCGCGCGGGTGGCTACCTCCACCGTTCCCCGAGACGTGTCCTGAAGGAGCGTCGCCCCGTAGGCTTCGGTCCCGACGGGTCGTCCGAGGTCTAGTCCCCTGTCAGGTTGATTGGTTGCATATGGCCAATATGCGCCCTTCTCACGTGAACGCCAGGGGCGAAAACTGCCTCACCACTTATGCAACCAATCAAC
>JBCBRU010000092.1:0-19663 GCA_039819565.1 Myxococcota bacterium
CCCCGCAGGCTCGGGTGACAATCGGTGCTGCGAGCGGTGAGCTCACGCTCCTCGCCGAGCCGACTCGGTCTGGGGCTGCACGGGCGGTAGGGGTAGAGGTGACGGATCCGAGTGACGCGTCGACGACGCAGCAGGCGAGGACCTACCTTTTGGACGGCATAGATGTATATGTGGTCTCCGCGGTAGGCCATCGATTTCACCGCGGTCCCGCACTCCCCAACCTCGTCCAGAAGACCACGGCCGCCGTCGGTCCAGCCGTGGCGGTGAGGGGAGCTGTACGTCTTGTCGATTCATCTACCGCCAAGACCGGAGTTACATTCAGATATTTCCTCCCGGCGGGGAGATGACGGTGGTGGCGGCGATCGGCTTGCTTGTGCCTGGGCCCATGTCTATCAACGCCGAGGCCCAAATGACGGTGGAAGGCCAAGCGGTAACTCTCGATCGCCGAGACTTCAGCTCACTCTCGCCCCCTAGAATGGACATTGACCCAGTACCAGGGACCGGGTGACCCTGCCTGACCGCGAGGTGCGGGAGGGCACGACTAACTCCGAGGGTCTTCTCGTCATGAAAGGCATCGCGTCCACACGGAGCTGTAAGGTGACCTTGCCCGAGCTCGAAGAGGCCGGATAGGACGAGGCTTGAGGGCTACGGGCAGAGGTCTTCGATGAGCGTGACGAAGCGTCCAAACCTACCCATGTCCTGGTCGCGCGAGGAACCGCAGCGGTTGTCTCCCGAGGTTCCGGATCGGTTGGTGATGAGCACGAGGGACAATGAGCTGGGATCGAGCCCACGTGCTTGGACGAAGGCACACACCTCAAGCCTAAACGCGTCGATAAGGTAGTCGGAGTGGGTCAGGTTGTCCGACTGCTGAAGGACATCGGCTCCGGTGCCCGAGCCCGCGTTTGCGTTGTTGCACTCATTGATCGAGCTCGGCCTTTCCCCCCGGTTGACCCATCGGTCCCGGCAGGTGTTGAAGCGATCTCTTGCTCTTCCCCGGGCGGTGTTTGCTTGGGTTCCCCCGTGACGTCCCGCCGTGTTGCCCACCATGGCTTCGTCGAAGCTTCCGAGGACGTCGAGCTTCCGATCGACGAGGACCACGGTGTCCGTCATCTCGTATCGGCAAGTGCGAATTCTATCCGCGCGACTCTCGCTGGCGGCGAGCGTGGTCAATGTGAGGGCAAAGATTCCGACGGCGGCTTTTCGTGTATCCATTTTCATTTCCCTTTCTGAGCGGGGTCCTGTCGTCCCGACGCCGAGGAACTTAGTTCGGCGCCACCACATCTCGGAAGGCGGTCCGGGCCTATGCCGGTCATCTCAAATCCCAATGAGGCATGATGGAGGTCACATTCTGGGAGCGAACCGGGTCGGAGCCCACGCATAAACGAGGGAGGACTCGGTTCAGGAGCAACGTCGTACCCGGGCGAGGAGCGGACGGAATCGTCAGGCCCGGCCGTCGCGTAGACTTGGCCTAACAAGCTCCGTCGACAGTCGTCTTCGTCGTCTGGAGGGTTCCGGTGGATGTCAAGTTAGCCGCCGCACCTCCGTTGACCAGGCTGCCTCTCGATCCTGCGCCCCTACATTCGCCCGAACACAAACGCGCCTCTGCGACGCCCAGACTCGCTAGAGCGCGAGCCCCAACTCTCGGGTGACGGAGTTTGGCCTCTTTCTGATCGGCTCCGTCACGCCGGCGCGAATGACGCACGAAGCAGACGCCACTGTTGAGATGGGCTATAGTTATATCAACAGACGAAATCAGCCAGAACAACCTCACCCTGAGCCTCCCTCCTGCTGTGCACGACGCCATCGTCAGCGTTTCGGTGAATGCGAACGCTTCTCATTTCTCAGAGTATCCATGCGTCGATCGCGTAATGGAAGAAGAGGTGGTCCAACGGTGGCCTGAAGACGCGGCCGAGGCACGAGGGCACCACCATCATCCAGAAGCAGCACCGTCTATCCACAGCTCGACGTACATCTGCAACCACCCACCCTGCAGTGCCTCTCCAAGGCACGAAGGTGCAGAGCATGGTCGATGTTATCGAAGAGACCCTTAGTGTCGAACTCGCTTCCCAACGCCCCCCGAACCGGTCGTAGGGACGCCAGAGTCCACCTCCGTGCAGGGCTCAACCTCTTCGGCAGACGGTCTTCGTCGTCCGAGAATCAAGTCGATACGACGCGGCGCCCCACGTACAAGTGAAGTTCTCCGCAAGCCGGTTGTGCCCCGGGCCTTCCCTCTCCAGACTTGCCATCGTTCGAACGAATCGAACGCGTGCCGCGAAAAAGAGAACGACGAAACTAAGAGGTATTGAGATGCAGCCGACAGCCCTCATTGCTCTGCCCGCGAACGTAGGCCAGTCCGGGTCGACTCCCGCCGGAATCGATCTGGCTGCCATAACGGACGCTTACGAGGTGTTCAGCAGCGCTGGCATGAAGGTTGAAACCATCTCGGTGCAATCATGTGAACTTCTCGGGGCAGAAGCGTTGAGACTCATTTTCTACCCAGGAGTGGAAAGGACGCGCCAGGCCATTCCCCGGTGCGCTCATCTCGCGGAGCTCGCGGGCCGAGTTTATGACCAGGGCGGGGTCCTCGCGGCTGTCGGCAGCGGACCGGCAGGCTTCCTCAACGTCCGCACGGCGGACGGCAGGCAGCTTGTCCGAGGTAAACGCATCGCCGTTTCGGCTAACCTCGAAGCGATCGGTTCGGATCACGATATACCCGATCCATCCGGACTCCTCTCAGCCCTGGAGGCTCAGGGCGCCATCCTGTCGGGGACATCCTCTGAAGCGAACCCCGTGATCGATGACGAACGCATCGTGACTGGGCCGAACTCTTCCTCGGCGCTGCTCACGGCGGTGGTGGCGCTCGAGGTCCTCAATCGGAGCGCTGCCGAAGTCCTTCCGCTCGTGGCCGCTCCCCCTGGCGAAGCGGGCGCCATGGTGTTGCTCGAGATGCGGGCCCGGGAGCGCGAAGCTCTTAGAGAGCACCTCCAAGCCTGCGTGAAGCTGAGCCGACGCGCATCCGGGTGTCTTTGGTCTCGGCTCCTTCCGCAGCGCGAGGACCCCAGCGTCTTCGTGTGGATGCAGCAGTGGGCCTCCTGCACCCAGCAGGAGGCTTTTCTCGCATGGCAGCGCGAGCGCGGTGACCTCGACATCCTCCAAGGATTCTTGGAGGATGAAGTGGAGATATCGGTTTTTGGAGATCTCGTCCTCCCCCGACATGCATGATGACGTCTACCTCAGCGCTCTTCGGTCCTTCTGCGCCGCCTACGAGCAAGGCGGCTTCACCGAGGGGGCCCGGAAGCTGGGGTTGACGCCGCAATCGGTCAGCCGCGCCGTGGCGCGCCTCGAGAAGCAGCTCGGCGCTCCTCTCTTCGTACGAGACACACGGGGCATCGAGATTACGCCCCTGGGTCAAACATACTACGAGGGGTGCTCCACGGCTCTGCGGCTCCTCGACGAGGCGGAGAGCTCGGTGCGCAGCGCTGTCACGGGGACCCCCTCCGGAGTGGTGAGGATCAGTGTCCCCACCACGATCGGCCGGACGCTTTTCCTTAGACACTCGGGAGCGCTCGCCGAGGCGTTCCCGGATGTGGAGCTCGAAGTTGAGGTTTCGAATCGCCTGATAGACTTCGTGAAGAGCGGGTACGACCTCGCGATTCGCACCGGCCCTCCCCCCGAGGGTTCGCTCATCGCCCGCAAGCTCGGGGACTTTCGCCTCTCCACCTTCGCGAGCCCCAGCTATCTTCAGCGCCATGGGACTCCGCAGCGCCCGAACGACCTCGACGACCATCGGTGCGCGACCTTTCTCATGCCGAGAACCGGGAAGCCCCTTCCCTGGATCTTCGACCATCCTTCTCTGGAGGTAACGCCGTCGAGCTGGGCCCGCATTACAGACGACGTGACGGGCCTCGTGTCGTTCGCCTTGGGCGGAGGGGGCTTGGCGCAGATGTACGAGTTTCTCGTCGAGGACCATTTCGAACGGCAGGAGCTGGTTGAGGTCCTGAAGCCCTTCGGAGGGCGCAGCCGGTCTTTCAGTCTACTCTACCCGCGCCCTGCCCGAGAGCGGCCCGCGGTGGCTGGAGTCATCGAGTTTATCCTCGAGCGGATGCGCCCATGAATCTCTAGGCCGGGCTTCGAGGCCTGAAGGCTCTCCTAGAGCGTGGTCATGGACACGCTAAAGAAGCCGATATTGTCGTGATAGAAGATGAGCGGCAGCTCCTCCGTGGGGATGAAGTGAGACAGCTCACCTCTATCCCGGCGCGACGCCCAGTCTCGAGCGTTCTTGTAGAAACCCCGACACTTCTCCTCGTCGTGCAGGGGCGAGAGCACCGCGTCGTTGACGATGAAGTACACCGTCCCTGCGCGGGGAGAGCTCAATGCGCAGCTTGCTCCGCAAGCTAGGATCTCTGTCTCTCCGAGGTCGCGATCCCTCAGCACCCGAATAGGGTCCGAAGACTCGTCCACATCCCCGCTGATCACGATGGCGAGTAGAGCTCCCCAGGCTGCCGCAGGCTTGAGCTTGCATTCGTTGAGTACGTCGCTCGGTGTGGGATCGCCTTCGGGCGGAGAATAGTATCGCCAGAATCGAGGCGTCTCCGAGAGCTCATCGCCTCGACCGTGAATGATGTCCTTCGCGGCCGTCGCCTCATTCACGATGTGATGAAGCGCGGTGTGCACGCGCCCCTTTGCTTCGATACGAATGCGATCCCCGGCCTCGACGACGAAGCCCGACGACTGCCAGCCGGGCGACCCAAAGACCGTGGTGGCGCCCCCCGGATCCACGAACCGGGCTTCAGGCACCGGCGCCCCCACGCGCGTGCTGCAGCCGACCGAGAGATGACCCTGCTCGATCCGAATGCACAGGAGGCGCTCGCCAATGAGCGCGACAGCGAGCAAGGTCACCGCGGCCACGACGAAGCCGGGCACCCAAGCTGGGAACTCGGCAGCCCTGAAGCTCCGTACGCTGTCCCGCGCGTCAGGCAACTCGACCTTCGTCATTTTGGTCCTTCCATGGCTCGAGCTCGCCCTGAGACTCGAGATCCCCAGCTCTTGGTCTTCTAAAGATGAGCCAGAACATACCGACAATCGGAGCCACAAGCACAAGGAGCACGACCCAAGCCTCAAGCACGCCCGCGATACCCGCCCTCGAAGACACCAACAGGACCGGATCGCCAGCGGCGTTGCGCGAGAACACCCCTACCGTCAAAACGACCATGTAGACCCCCAGGGCGAAGCTCCAAAGCCAAGCTCTCCTTCGCCCCGGGACCGTCAAGAGCCCCGAGTTCACCCCGAGCCTTGGCGATACGACCATGCTCAGCCGCGAAGCGCGGCCGTCGTCCTCGCCATGCACCAGCTCGCCTGATCCCGAGCTCGCCGTGACCGTCCCGAGAATCAGCTCGAGGAGCGCCTGTGCGTGGGGCGGCCTTTCCTCGGGAGTGTCCGCGGTCGCTCGGTCGAGAACCTTCTGCCACGCCGTGCGCTGAGGAAGCCCATCCGGGAGCTGGAGGGGCAAGGTGTGCAGCCCCGATCGCCCATAGGCCCCCGACAGCATCTCGTACAGCACGACCCCGAAACTGAAGACATCCCCTTGAGGCTGCGACCCCTGCCCTCCCCAGAGCTGCTCGGGCGCCATATAGCGGGGGGTCCCGGCGGGACCGGTAGTCGTCCCCCGGGCCAGCCGCGAAACGCCGAAGTCCACGACCACGGGATCCGAGGGCTGCCCTGAGGCCACCCGCCGAAAGGCGATGTTGGCGGGCTTAACGTCCGCGTGTACGATGCCTTGCGCGTGGGCAGCGGCCAGACCGACGAGCACCGCTCGACACAGCTCCACCACTCGGAACGTTGGCCATGGGTGGGGCTCTGCCCTGAGCCATTGAGCTAGCGTCCCCCCCTCGAGAAGCTCCATGGCAAAGAATACGCGACCGTCGTCGGTGGTATCCGCGCAATAGATGGCTACAACTTGAGGGTGGCGGAGCTGCGCCAGCAGCCGAATCTCACGGGCAAAGTGTCGACGCTCGTCGTCCGTCTCGTGACCTTTGCCCAGACGGAGCACCTTTACGGCCACGGCTCGGTCCATGGATAGCTGACGAGCCCGGTAGACCTGCCCAAAGCTCCCCTCTCCCACTCGCTCCTCGACGAGGATGCGCCCCGGCAGGATTGCTCCCTCCAGAGGGTCCACCTCGCCGCCGTAGCGCCCCGGTGGAGGGCTTGCGGGGCGCGAAAGATCCAGCAGCCAGGGGGCCGAAGACGAGATGAGCGCGTCCTCCGAGCCGGCAAGACAGAGGTCGGCCGAGGAAAGCTCGGCCGACACGAAGCCTTGGAGGCTCCCCAGAGTCATCCACCCTTCAGTGCCCCCAGCTGGACCCCGAAAGCCCTCGAAGAAGCCATCAATGAAGATGCTCCGAACCTGCTCCTGGTGGCTCGACACCACGACGAGCGCGGGCTTGCCGGGCTCATGTATGGCCTCGGCCACGTCGCTCGCCCGAACCTTCGAGGCGGCTGGGCCTCCCAGGGCGAGGACCACGACCATCGGTCCCGAGCTTCGACGCCGAAGTCGGTCCCAGATCCACGCCAACCGAAGGCCTGCCTCCTCGGGGAAGCGCTTATCACTCCCCGGGGTAACCAGAGTGGGTTCGAAGGGTTGGACCAAGGTCCCCGCAATTACAGCTAGCGCAACCCTCCCTGTCTCTGACTGGCCCGGCAGCATCTCGGCCAGAGCCCGCTTGAGGTTCATTCGGGTCAGAGGTGTCTTCGCGCTTCCGTAGTCCCCGACACGCTCCACTCGCCACGCGGGGGAACACGACATCAAGGTCAAAGCGGCCCGGTCCAAACTTGTCGCGAGCTCGGGAAAATCGACGACTCCCGCCTCCTCGCCGAGAACCAGCAGCGCACGTCCTCGAGGTAGGTCCGCACGACTCAAGTCCACCTCCAGCACTGCATGGGTTGGAATCTATCTCCTCTCGTCAGAGAGGTCTGGACGTGAACCGTCAATGCTCGGTCAGATACGAGATCGTTGACCTCAAGACGCGCTCCCGCTTCGCATGGCAAAAGATCGAAAGGCGTGGTCGTCCCATAGACTTCGGCGTCGAAACTCGTGGTGCCTTGGTCAATGGACACTGGGTTATTCTACAGGTCTCTTCTCAGGTTGGTATTGGAATCGTGGCTAGGCTTTCCCTACAACGGCTCGAGTTCCCTCGGCGGATTATGAGACTCATCCGCAGTTCGTGACGCTCGCGGAGGTGGAGCCGTAGCCGCACGCCCAATCAACCACTCGAAACGCCTAGTGTCGCCTTCGGACGGGGTCTCCAGCCAAAGGTGTGACCCCAGGACCGCTCCCTTCAAGCGCGTCTGTCCACCTCCTTACGCCCGCGAAACGGCGCTCGAGAACAATCGACGGCCGGGTTTATTCCCAAATATACCCACGCGGCCCGATCTCTTTCAGGCCCCCGAAAGACTTCCTCTTTACCCCGAACGCCGCGTCCAACCCCCGCAGCACCTTCTCTAGCCGGGGCCGGTTGGCTTCCGCCGCCTCGCGGTTATCGAGCTGGCTCACCCAGGGGGCAAATACCCCGGACTCGATCATCAGCGTGACGTCGATACCGTCGTTCTCGTCCGTGTTGTCGATGTGCATCACGTTGCCCACATCTATCCACTGCTCCTCGAGCTTCATTTCCTCGTCCGGCAGCACCCAGGCTTGAAGGTCGAAGGCGATTCTTAGACCGGTGAGACGGCCGGGAAAGGCGGCCACCGCGCTTCGAATCGCAGCGAAGCCAAGATGGCCCTGTGCCTCAGAGGTCGCGTGGAGCTCGAGCGGGTGAGACTGGTCCGGGCTGTACGTCGACGCGTTTCGAAGCCGAGCAAAGCCCTCCATGGCAGGAGCCAAGCGCTCGAGCACGTCGAGGTAGAGCGCGCGCGCCGCCTCCGCCGACTCGGTGACGGAAGGCGCCGGGACGGTGTAGGTCCATGCGCCCGAGTTATCCCGATAGATGAGGTCCGACAATCTTGCTTTACTCGCCATTCCAGTTCACCACCTTTACGAGGTTGGGATCGATATCGAAGACCAGGTTGTCCTGGCCCGTCCAGATGAGGATCTGAGTGACGTCGCCCATCTTGGGTCCTTCGCCCAGCACCCGTTCGACCTGGGCGCGAAGGCGGTCATTGCTGGGGAGAGGGTCGATGTGGCTGAGGTCCACACGGACCCGATTGGACGACTCTCCTGATCGCCCTCGCTGCGCCACCACCTGCTCGAGCGCTTCCTTGATGTTGCGCCTCGTCGGCTTCAGGATGGGGTGCTCCGAACCCGACGTGCCCGAGGTATCCGGATTGGGCCGCTTGTTTTCGACCAGGTGGGTCTGGTCGCCCTTTTGAATCCTGAAGTCCGGGGTCTTCACGCCGTTGACCTTGCTCTCAGGGATCGCCTCGATGTGGTCGACGGGGCCGAGGGGTGACGAGCCTTCGAGAACTTGCCGCACCCACGTGAGCTCCGACGCCGCCGAGGCATGCCCAAGCTCGGCGTCCGCGTAGCGTTGAATCAAGTCTCCCCCCATGCGCCCGCCGAAACGGAGGAGGTCAGCCTCATAGGCCCGAAGCGTTCCCTCAGCCTGGGCCGGCGCGACCCTCCCGTCCGCCACGCGGCGGAGGAAGTGGGCTACGTACTCGTGCGTCTTCGGCTCGTGGGGAGCCAAGGCCAAGACATCCTCCAAGGCGCGGCGTACTCCCGGGTTCCGCGTGAAGAGATCTCCCAGTTCCGAGGGCTGCGTAGGAGCCTGCGAAGGTTTCCCATCCTTCACCCGCTGCGCGTGGGCGGCGAGCTTCTTGGCGTACTTGCTCTGCCCCTCGGCGTCCAAGGACGCCACCCGAGCGTCGAAGTCCGCGATCGCCGACGCCCGGCGGAACCGCCCCGCAAAGTCCGTGAGCCCTGCCTCGAGCTTCGCGAAGGCGTCCGCCGGCAGCTGGCGCTTCAGCTCTCGAAGCGGCGCGTCTCCCGACCCGCCGCGAAGCTTCTGGTCCATCGCCTCCGAGACCAGCGTCTGCTGCTCGCCGCGCAGGCTCCGGACGACGCCGGCCGCCTCGGTGCCCTCGAGAGCGGCCACGGCGCGGCCGAACTGCTCGGCGGAGAGCGCGTCGACGTGCCCGCGTCCGGGGCCTCGGGCCTCCGCGGGCTGCTTGCGAAGCCGGGCCAGCTCGGCTTCGTGGCGCTTGAGCTCGGCGGCGTAGTACGTTCGTTCGGGCGCGTTCGGCGCCTGTTCGTCGAACGCTTTGACAAGGGCTCGGTGCTTGACGACCTCGAGGGCCACCTCTTCCCCGCGGCTTCCGGGGGGAAAGCGCGTGCCGTCTCCGAGCGTCCTTCGGATGAGTCCCTGGGCGCCGCTGTTGTCGATGAGGGCTCGGGCCACGTCCTGATGGATCCGAACGGCAGCCTTGGACGTCCCCGGTCCGTACTCGACGCTCAGGTTGAGGCTTCCATCCTTCGCGTAGCCGGTGTGAACGCGAGCGTGACCCGGGGACATGCGCGGGTTGGCCCGCACCGCCGCGCCCGTCTCGATGAGGGCGCTGTTCATCTGGGCCCGGAAGGAGAAGGCGTCCGTCACCTTGCCCCCGCTCGCCTTGGACGAAACGCCCGTCATCCCCGCCCAAAAGGCGATGGAGAGCCCCATCTGGGCCCGCTGCGCCGGCGTGAGCTGATCCCAGCTCGCCACCAGGGCCTGGGCCTGATCCACGGTGCCCGCAGCGTCCGCGAAGTTGGCGCTGGTATTGAGGATGCCGGCAGCCCGAGCAGCCGCCGGCGCGAACTTGGAGCCCGACTGGGCCATGGCGGCGGCGCGCCCCATGGCGCCCGCCCCCGCCAAGGTGAGGCCCGAACCGGCGAGGCTGAGCCACGCGGCGCGCGCATCAGGGTCGGTCATGGCGAGGGTTTGGCCGTGCGCGTGGCGATCGTAGAGTTCGTACCCGGCCTTGGCCCCCATGTATCCCGCGGACCCGAGGGCCACCGCCCACGCGCCGGCCACCACGGGGGTGGCTGTGCCCCCCGAGCCCACCAGCAGCACCCCGCTGGCGATGACGCCCCCGGTGAGCGCGGCCATATCGAGGACGTATCCCGCCCGCTCCCAGTTGGAGTCGATGGTCTGGGGGGTATTCTCCGTCTTGAGCTCCGTCTCACCGGGCGCCCCCACCCGGCCGTCGGCCGGGAAAGTCATCTTTCCCGGAGGGAGTTGGTTATTCTTCTTCCAGAGGTCGAAGGACCCATAGACCCGCCCCGTGTTGTCGACGAAGCGCTGTTCTCCGTTCTTCCCCTCCACGCGGTAGAGCTTGAGATCGACGGGGCCGGTGGCTTGACTCGAGAACTGCACCGGAATCGGGGCCACCGCGATGTCGGATTGGCCCATCTGCGCTCGCGCTTCGCGAATGCCTGCGGCCACCTTCTCCACGGCCTCGATGCCCCGGTAGGCGTTGTACCCGCCGTTGACCATTTGGCCCTGGATGGCCGCGAGACCGGCTTCGTCCTTGGGAAAGTCCGCGCGCACCGGCGCCCCGAGGGCCGCGCCAATGAGATTCTCGAGGTTCTTCGGATCCACCGAAACGGCGCGTTGGGGGCGGGCCGCAAGCTGCTCGACGCCGGCTCGGCCGTAGCTCTCGAGAAGCGCGTGACTCTCCCAGGGCCGCCCCTTCCGTAAAGCTGCCTTGACCTCCGGGCGCCCGTTCACCAGCTCCCGAGCCGCCCACAGGCGCGCCGGACCGGAAACGCGGTCGTCGGCCAGGAGGGCGCGTCCACCCTCGCTCTGGAGCGCCCTCTCCAACGCCGCCGCCCGCGCATCCGCGCCCCTGCCTTCACCCGCCAGCCCTCTTGCGAAGGCGCGCGCCACCTCCGGTGCCGGCAGCGCCCCGCCCGGGGTCTTGAGGAACAAGGTCCGCACCAGGGCGTCGCGGTTCGGGGAAGCGGCCCGTCGGCTCAAGACTCGGAGGGCCGAGAGCGGACCGCTCTTGCTCTCCGCCAGCCCCTGAGCGAGCGCGGCCATCCCGTCGGGGCTGAGGTGGAGGAGGGCCTCGTCGTCCAGTCGAGCGAGCGCCGCCTCGGCCACCTTCGACCGCTCGGACGGCGACACCCCGCGGGCCGACCCCAGAGCCCGGAGGCCCGCGTCCAGGTAGCTCCCTCGGGCCTCCGCCTCAGGGATCGAACCCACCGCGCCCATCAAGGCGCCAAAGCGGGCCATGTCGGCCTCGGTCACGTCCGTGGTGACGGGCTCCCCCGGGTGGGCCATCTCGCTCATCTCGAGATCACGCACGTTGAGGCCGCCCTCGAAGACGGCCGCCCGCTGTGTGGGGGTAAGGGCCCCGAGCGCCCGCGCGACCTGCTCTCCCTCGAGGCTCGCCACCACGCCGGCCACGCTGGCCGCCTCGCCATCGGCTTCGAACGTGGTTCGATGCCGGGTTCCAAACCCGATTCGATATTCCTCCCGGGTGGGGGTGTCGTCCGTGGTCTTCGCGGCCGCGGCTACAACGAAGGCGAGCTTGCGGTCAGGGCTCGCGCTGCGGCTGAAGCCCTCCATGAAGGCGACGCGACTCGACTCGCCGGCGCCGCGCATGGCCTCCTCGACCCTCACCAGGGAGGAGCCGTTGAGCTTTTCGGCCATGGCCCGGACGAAGCGGGCCCGGAGCTGAGCGCCGCTCCGGCCTCTCCCGTAGCGCTCCAGCTTGGCCCCTAGCTGGTGGAGAAGGCCTTCCTCATCGAGGGTCTCGATGACCGCCGCGGCGTCCTCGGAGGAGAGCGCCGCGAGGGTGTCGACGGCCGTCTCGACCTCGCTCTCGTAGACTCCCCAAAAGCCCGGATCGAGCTGATAGCGAATCGTCTCGAGCGCCTTGGTGCGGTCTGCGGAACTACCTTCGGACGCGCCGGAGCGGCCCTTCGAGACCGGCCGGAAGGCCTCCGTGAAGCGACTGCTTCGGGCGCGCTCGGACCCGTCCTGAGACGCCGAGCCCGTCTTGGGCGGGACCGGAGGGGATTGAGGATGCGGTGAAGCGGGCGGCGCGGGGCTGGGCGCGCCCGCCGAGATCGTTGGCCTTCCCATGTGACCCTCCTCATGCTCGTACCGTGCCAACCATCACGGACGTCTCAGCTCAGGTGTAACCCAGTTCGGTCAGCGCTCGCTGGGCGTGCTCGGGGATTTCCTCGAAGAGCTGCGCGTAGTGCCGCCACTTCGCAACCGAGCGCGAGTGGATGCCATCCCTGACCTGGGCGTAGGACGCGGTGGCGACGAAGCGTCGGTTGTCGGCGACCTCGAGGCAGCGATCTTCGAAGGGTAGTCCGAGAAAACCCAAGATCGCCTCCAGCTCCTCCCGCGGCGCTCGGGTGAAGGCTTCGTAGCGCTGGCGACGGTAGGGAACCCCGTAGCGGTCCGCGAGCGCGTGCCCGAGCTCGAGGGCGTGCGACCACTCGAGGAGAGCGTCGTCGATAGCGTAGCTGTGCCAGAGCGCTTGCTCGAAACAGATCGAGAAGGCCGAGAAGGCCACGTCTCGTCCATCGCGGACCATCTGGACCACGGCCGCCCCCGGGAATACATGGGCGATGAGCCCGAGGCTGAACACGTTGCCAGGCAGCTTGTCGACGATGCGGGCGCCGGCGGGGGCGTGGGTCTCGATCCAAACTCGCGCCCGGTCGCGCAGCTCATCCTGCAGCTCAGATTGCGTTCCCAAAGCCCGGAGCAGCTCGATGACTCCGGCTTCTCCGCCCAGACGCGCGATCCCGACCTGAGCGAGGCTGGGCACGAGCTGGGACTCGCCGACGGAGTACAGGCCGGAGTGGTTGTCGAGGGCCTGAGTGAGAATCGACGTCCCCGAGCGCGGGGACCCCACGACGAACACGGGCTGTTGAGGATCCACCGGCGTCGGGGCCCGCTCCAACATCGAGGCCACGTGCTTCCGAAGAGCCTCCGCATCCTTCGAGAACCCCTCGAGAGTCACCAGGCCCTTGCGGGGCGCGAGGTGGTTAGCTCGAACGTAGGCTTTCGCGGCTTCGGGATACTTCGCTTGGGCGTGCAGGACGTCCGCCTTCCAAAACCAGGCTTGATACCACTCCGGGCGGTCAGCCAGGCTCCGCTCCACGTGGTCCATCGCCGTCTCGTAGTCTTTTCGCCGAAAGGCCACCCGACAGAGCAGCATATGGCCCGCCGAGGGCTCCTTGTGGGCAAGCTCTCGAGCTGCCGCCTCCGCGGCGTCGAGGTTGAGGGCCGTGAGGTGGTGCTTGGCCAGGGCCGCCAACACCGCCGGGGCCCCCCCGCTGAGCTCCCGAGCCCGCACGAGCTTCTGCAAGGCAGTCTGCACATCGCCCCGCGAGAGGAGTGCTCCGTACATTCCAAACAGGCTCGAGGGATGGTCGGGATCGCGCTCGAGCGCCCTGCGAAAGCTCTCCTCGGCCAGCGGGTGCTGGCCCAGATCCATCAAACACCAGGCGACGTTCGCCCACGCCTCCGCCTGCTCCGGGCATAGATCGAGGACGCGGTTGAAAATGGGGAGCGCGAGGGGGGTGTAGCCTCGGCCTCGCCACGCCCGACCGAGGCTCGCGAGCTGAGCCGAGTCCTCCTCTCGCGCGAGGACCACTGTCGACTGGAGGGCATAGGCTTCACCGCTCTGCCCCTTCTCGAGGTGCTGGAGGATCCGGTCGATCGTCGGTTCGCTCACGATGCCCCAAACGGCGGTCTTCTCTCCGAATTGAGCGAGATCACCCGGCCGCGGCGCTGCCCTGGGCCTCCGCGTCACCCTTGCGGAGGTCCTTTCGATAGTCGAGCGGGCTCACGCCCTGCTGGCGGGTGAAAGCCCGCGTGAACGCGCTCGTCTCGGAGTACCCAAGGCGTAGAGCAATGTCCGTGACCCGCTCCTGGGTGAAGGCGAGCGCTTCGCAGGCGGCGGAGTGCAAGGTCTCCTTACGCAACTCCCGAAACGAGGTCCCTTCCCCGGAGAGGCGACGATGGAGCTGACGCACCGAGAGGTGAAGCCCCTCAGCGACCTCCTCCGCCCCCGGGATCCGCACCCCTAGCCCGGACGAGATCCGCCACCGCACCTGATCGGCCAGATTCGAAGGGCGCTCCGCCCGGGTTCGGGCGATGAGCTCGTCGGCCTGCTTCCGGAGTACCGAGAACAGC
The DNA here is from genome assembly GCA_039819565.1 of Myxococcota bacterium. Classification (GTDB taxonomy): domain Bacteria; phylum Myxococcota; class Kuafuiibacteriia; order Kuafuiibacteriales; family Kuafuiibacteriaceae; genus JAHQVK01. The sequence continues at coordinate 14,133 of JBCBRU010000092.1, forward strand.
CCTGCGTCCGCCTCGGGCACCTCCTCCCGGAGGATCTCGGCGTCGAAGCTCAGCCCACTCCGGGGGGCGTGGAAACGGAGGTCTCGCCCGAAGATGCGGTGATGCTCCCGGAGATCCTGAGGGGGCGCGAAAGTGAAGCTGCAGCGATCGGGGCGCCAGTCTTCGCCGATCCGCCGGCGCATCTGCACCACCAGCACCGCCAGCGTAAAGTCGATGTCTTGCTGAGCGGGGCCTTCGGGAAGACGCACTTCGCGATAGTCGAAGTGGGCCTTCCCCGCCTCCTGATAGAAGCGCAGACCGAACACGTCCGTGAAGACGGTGTGGTAGTGACTAATGATCGAGCAGACGTCGCGAAGGGTCGGGGCGTTCTCGGCGAGGTAGCCGAGGAGGCCGAAGTCGCGGGTCTCCACGATCTCCGCAAAGTGAAGGCCTAAGCACGGATCTCCGAGGCGCTCGGCGCTCGCCTCGAACAGCCGAAGAAAGGTCATCACCTCCAGCGCGACCTCGGGATCCGTGAGCTGGTCCTCGTCGAGCTGGGCGCGCTCGCACAGGAAGGCGCGATCCACGCCGCGCGCGTCGAGAGTGCGGAGAAGCCAGTGCGCCGGAACCAGCTCCTCCTCTCGTCCGCTCACCTGCGCTTCCTTCCTTGGTTCGCTCAAGCCCGAAACCAGGTCCGAAAATGTCAAATCTTGGGCCGAGCGAGTCAAGTCGGAGGCTGGGTCCTCGCCCACATTGATCGCATGGAGGCGCAGCCTACCCTTCTACTCTTGTCCGTGAGTCTTGGACTCGCGGGCTCCGCCCCGGCCTCGGCCGAGCCGCCCAGCAGCCAGCAGCTCTATGGGCGGCACTGCGAGAGCTGCCACGGCCCTCGCGGAGCGGGAAGCGAGGCCCTGAAGGCGCCCGCCCTCGCCGGCCTCGACGCTAGCTATCTCTCCCGACAGCTTCATGACTTCGCGTCCGGCCGACGGAGCATCGAGGGAATACCGCTGGCGCGGGCCATGGTCGCACTCCTCGAAACCCTCCCTGCAGGGGATATCGACAGGATCGCCGCCCACGCAGCCCAGCTTCCGCCCGTGCACCTCGAGCAGACGCTTCCCTCTACCGGGTTTCGGGGGCGCGGCTTGTACTCGGGCTGCTCCAGCTGCCACGGCTCCCAGGGATCCGGAACGCCGGAGCTGGGAGCGCCGCGCATCGCCGGACAGCACGCCTGGTATCTCCGGGCCCAGCTCCGCCGCTTTCGCTCCGGACAGCGAGGCGCCGATCCCAAGGACACACGCGGACAGCAGATGCGGACCATGGCCCTCGCCATCGCTTCCGACGAGGACCTCGAAGTCCTCGTGAACTACGTCGCGGGGATGAAGCCATGAGCGGCGCCAAGAGTCGGGCGCTCCCGCCGCCGCGAAGACCTGACGCTCGGCCCCGGCGGCTTCGGCTCCTCGTCCGAGCCGCGGCCCTCGGACCGGCCCTTCTCACCCCTTTAGTCAGTCCCAGCGAGGCCGGCGCTCTTCGCGCCACCTGCCCCCCTGGGCACGAACGGCTCGCGGACGGGACCTGTCGGCTCGTCACCCTCTATGACTTCTATGCTTCACCCGAGGGCCACGGAGGGGTCCGCGCCCCGCTCACGAAGCCCGACGCCCGCTACACCCCTCAGGCCATCGACCTCGGGCGCCTCCTGTTCTTCGACCCCATCCTCTCTCGGGGCAAGGATCTCGCCTGTGCTTCGTGCCACCAGCCGCAGCGGAGCCTCTCCGACGGGAGGGCCCGCGCCCTGGGAGCCTCCGGCTCGAAAGGGCCCGCCCACCTCCGCCGTTCGACCCCCACGCTCTGGAACGTGGCCTTTCAGAGCCGCTTTATGTGGGACGGTCGCGCCGACGGCCTCGAATCGCAAGCTCTCCTGCCGCTCTTTGCCAAAGAAGAGATGGGCCACACCCGGGAGGGTCTCGAGCGCGCCCTGCGCGCCATCCCGGCCTACGTCCAGCTCTTCGACGAGTGCTTCGGAGAGCCCCCTTCGGTCGACCTCGTGGCTCACGCCCTCGCCGCTTTTCAGTCCACCCTCGTGAGCTTCAACAGTCGCTACGACCGGTACGCCCACGGCGACGCTTCCGCGCTCAGCCCCCAAGAGGTCCGCGGCTACAACGCCTTCCGGGGCTTCGTGGGGCGCTGCTCGCAGTGTCACATCCCGCCCCTCTTCACCGACAGCGAGCTCTCCGTGGTAGGCGCCCCGGCCAACGACGAGGGATATGCGGATCCGGGCGCGGGCGCGCTCCAAGACGACCCCGCCCGCCTCGGGGCCTTCAAGGTCCCCACCCTTCGCAACATCACCCGCACCGGACCGTACTTCCACGCCGGACAGTTCCGTGACCTGGAAGCGGTCGTTGGGTTCTACAATGAGACCCGAGGCCACATGGCCCCCGAGGGCCAAGACCTTCGGATCCACTGGCACGTGCATATGACGGACGGGCCTCAGCTCTCGCCGTCGGACGTCGAAGACATCGTGGCTTTCCTCGGTGCCCTCGAAGACGAAACCCACCTCCCTGATATCCCCGCCCACGTCCCGTCGGGACTTCGAGTGGTGACGGGCCGCGAAGACGAAAGAGGAGCGCTGCGCCCATGAATCCCCGACCTTTCCTAGGAGCCCTGGCCCTAAGCCTCGCCCCCGGCGTCGCCTTCGGCCAGACCGGCTCCGTCCTCTCCGACCAAGAAAAACCCGAGGTTCGCGCCCGCTACGCCGTCGAAGCCGGCCGTCGCATGGCTTGCCCCCCCGCCCCTACACCCAAGGAGCGCTGGCAGGCCTTCGAGAAGGCCAGCACCCATAAGTGGGACCACGGGGCGATGGGATGCGCGGTGGAGCATGGCGCCGCCTCGCTGGAGGACATCTCCCTTCCCACCAACCTCGTCTGGGCCTGGTTCACCTTCCGGGTCAGCAATATCGAGCGCCATCTGGAAGTCCTGGGCGGACACCTCGAGTATTTCGACGCGCTCCATAAGCTCTACGGCCCCCACTACGCCGGCATCGAGATGGCCATCGAGCTGGGACTCCGGTGGCAGAAAACCAAGGCCAGCGCCGAGAAGATCCTCGCGAGGATCGACCCCCTGATACCCAAGCTCCCCGAGGCGCGGCTCCTTCGAGCCGCCTTCCTTCTCGCCGCCACCCAGCGGGAAGCCACCGCCCTCGAGCAAAACGCGGCGGTGAAGAAGGCCATGGTCGACCTCGAAGCCGTCCTCAAAGACAAGCCGGAGGCCCTCGATGGTCTGGCTCAGCTTCTGGCCGGGCAAGTCCTCGTGACGCTCCCTGAAATGCTCGGCGGAGACGCGCTGCGCGGCATCGAGCTCCTCGAAGGAGCGCTCCGACTGAACCCGACCGACCTCTCCGTCCACCGCGCCCTCGTCGAAGCCTATTTGGGCGAACGCGAGAACGACAAGGCGCTGGCTCTCCTCAAAGAGGCGCTGGCCGTCGACCCCGCTCTCGAAAACCCACAGGACTACGTCGACGACACGCAGTTCTTGGGGGGCGTTGCTGACCGTCTCGGCCAGGCCGAGCTCGTCCAGGGGTTCCGCGAGGCCCGCCGCGCGCGGCTCGCCGCTCAGCCCGAACTTCTGCCTCGCCGACAGACGGCCGCCTTCGGCCACGGCGGCGAAAACCCCCTCACCGGCGAACTCGCCGACGACCTGAACTGAGGATAGATACGATGTTGCGTACGCTTGCTGCCACCCTCTTTTTGGCCCTCCCCGCTTCCGCCGGAGCCGCCACCCACACCGTCGCCCCCGGCGAGAGCATCCAGGACGCGGTGAACGCGGCCCAGCCCGGGGACACCGTGCTCGTCGCTCCCGGTCGCTACACCCAGTCGGTGTACATCGACAAACCCCGGCTGACCCTCGAAGGAAAGCGGGAGGGCGAAGCTTGGGCGGTGTTGGACGGGGAGCTGAAGCTCAACGACGGCATCATCTCGTCGGGGCACTCCACGGTCATCAAAGGTTTTCACGTCAAGGGTTACAAGGGCAACGGGATCATGACCCAAGGGGCCAACAACTTTCAGATCCTCGATAACCGGGTCGAAGGCGCCTTCTACGGGATCTTTCCTCAGTTTGGCACCAACGGGCTCGTACGAGCCAACGTCGTCTCGGGCTCGGAGGACGCCGGTATCTATGTCGGCATGTCTGATAACATCGAGCTTCGGGGCAATACATGCTTCGGGAACGTCATGGGCTTCGAGTTCGAGAACACGCGTAACGCCTTCGCCGAGGGCAATCATATCTACGGGAACACGACCGGGATCGCGCTCACCATCGTCCCCGGCCTGCCCATCAAGGACGCCAAGGGCATCGTTCTGAAGGACAATAAGATCGAGAACAACAACCTCGAAAACTTCGCTCCCAAGAGCTCGATCGCCTCTCAGGTGCCGAGCGGGGTGGGGATTCTCGTCGTGGGCCCGGACGAGGTCTCCATCGAGGGCAACACCATGACCGGCCACGACAACACGGCCGTCTTCGTGGCCGACCTCACCACCTTCGGGCTGGCCACCGACCCCCGCGTGGATCCCTACTCCGACGGAGTACACGTTCTCCGGAACACCTTCGAGGGCAACGGTGACAAGATGTCCGGCATGCTCGGGGACTTCCTAGCCCCGACGGGCAAGAGCGGTCTCGAAGTCCTGGTGATGAGCAAGGGGCGCGGGAGCTGCCTCGCCAAGAGCCCGGGCGTGGACGCTCTGGGGGTCAAGCGATGGTCCGAGTGCAAGCCCTCGGACAGCGTGGCCAAAGTGACCACGGTGGCCATCGAGGGCGGGGCCAAGGAGCCCGTCTACACCGCCGAGCAACGCGGACGGCTCACCTATCTCGCGGTGTGTACGGGCTGCCACGCCTACGACTCCGTCCTCCACGGGCCGTCCATGCAGGCCATCAAGGCGCTCTACGAGACGAACCCGGCTGGGCTCGTGGCCTACGCTCGCGCCCCCGTGAAGAAGCGAAAGGACTTCCCCGAGATGCCCCCGCAGGCCTACCTCGGTGAAGAAACCCTCGGCGCCATCGCGCGCTACATCCTCGAAGACCTTGGTGCCTCACCCGCCCCCTGAGCACGACGACGAAACGCCCCGGTCGAAGCGTGCGTCGAGGTAGGCTTCGAGGCGAGCCCGGGTGAGAGGCTTGGCGAGGACCTCTTCCATGCCGACGGCCAGACAGCGGGCCCGGTCCTCCAGACTCGAGTACGCGGTGCAGGCCACGATTGGGGGTCCGCCCGGCAAGTGCTCGCGGATCTTTAGGGTTGCCTCGAAGCCATCCATGACCGGCATCTCGCAGTCCATGAGGATGAGGTCGAAGGGGGCCTCGAGGGCGCGCTCCACGGCCTGCGCCCCATGCTCCGCCCGCTCCACCTCGAGCCCGAGCCGAGCGAGCAGCCTCGACAGCACGAGCCGATTGGTGGCGTCGTCGTCCACCACGAGGACGCGAGAAGCTGCTCCGTGGAGCTCAGCTGGGAGGAAGAGCGGCTCACCCTCGTGGTGCGCGACGATGGCCGAGGGATACCGACCGAGGCC
>JBCBRU010000093.1:0-19628 GCA_039819565.1 Myxococcota bacterium
ACCCAGCCGCGCTACGGCCAGGCTCGAAGCGGCACCGTGGTCCACGTGTTCGTCACCGAGCCCTTTAGCTACGAGGCCCGCGTCAAGGCGGATCCCGGTCGACACCCGAAGAGCGACACCTTCCCCGTCCTCAAGCTCAACGAGGCCCGCGACTTCCAAACCGGCATCTACGACTACAACCACATGACGAGCGTGTTCGTGGCGCTGGGGGATCACCCGAAGACCCGCCGCGGGCATCCGACGAAGATCACCTTCTCCGGCCAAGAGTGGTGCGGGATGATCTTCGAGCAGCTTCGCTTCGAGCCCAAGCGCATCGACCAGCACCGCTTCAGCTACTTCGACGGCGAGGGCGAGGCGAAGATGGCGCTGGATCACCCGAGCGGCGGGGTGACCATGGACGAGCTCCCCATTTGGCTCCGCGGGCTGACCGCCGGGCCGCCCCTCGCGCCCGGGGCTTCCACGTCGATGCCCATCCTCCCGAGCATTCAGCGGACCCGGATGCTCCACCGGGAGCTGGCCTGGATCCGCGGCGAGGTGGCCCGCGCCCCTGCGCCTGAGACCGTCGAAGTGCCCTACGGGCGTTTCGAGGCGGATCGCTACACGGTGCGCCTTACGAATGGCGAGACCTGGTCCTACTGGGTGGAGTCGGCTTGGCCTCGACGGATCCTCCGCTGGGACGGCCCGAGCGGCGAAAAGGCGGAGCTCTTGGGAAGCGACCGGCTCCCCTACTGGCAGCTCCACGACGAGGGACACGAGAAGCTCCTGAAGCGCATCGGCCTTCCGGGCACGTCGCCCTGAGCGGCACTTTTGACGACTTCGGCTCGGTGACGACATCCTCCGGCGGAGGATTTGTCCAACTTGGCGTCCAGAGATTTTTACGAGGTTCTCGGCGTCGATCGCAGCGCTTCGGCGGAGGACATCCGCCGCGCCTACAAAAGGCTCGCACGCGAGAACCACCCAGATATCAACCCTGATGACAGCGCTGCCGAGGAGCGCTTCAAAGAGATCACGCGCGCCCACGAGGTCCTCTCCGACGGCGACAAGCGGAAGGTCTACGATGAGTTCGGCATGGATGCGGAGCCCATCGACTGGGACCCGAAGCAGGCGCGCACCTATCAACAGTGGGCCTCGAACCCTTCCCGCGGCGGGACCGGAGGCTTCGGCTTCGGAGGTTTCGGATCCGGCGCGCCGGATCTCTCCGATCTCTTCGGAGATCTGTTCGCGAGCGGGCAAGGATTCGGATTCGGGACCTCCCGTCGCCCCACCGGGCCCCGACCCGGACCGGACATCCGAACGAGCATGACCGTCTCCTTCGAGGAGGCGGTGCTCGGGGGCGAGCGTCGGATTCGTCTCGAAAAGCCCGGACCTTGGGTCCCCTGCGCGGCCTGCGGAGGAAGCGGGCAGGCCCGCGTATCTCAGGCGGGGGTCGATGTGGTGGTGCCTTGCCCGCAGTGCGGAGGCGAAGGGCAGGTTGCGGGGGCGCCGGAGCGGGTGACCTTGGACGTGAAGGTTCCACCCGGGGTCGACGACGGCCAGACCATTCGCCTCAAGGGCCAGGGCGGAAGCGGGATCCGAGGGGGGCCCGGCGGGGATCTCTTGATCGAGCTGTCCGTGCAGGCGCACCCCCGTTTTCGCCGGGACGGACGGGATCTGCACCTCGATGTGCCCCTGACCGTGGGGGAGGCCATGCTCGGGGCGGACATCGAGATCCCCGGCCTCGACGGTAAGCGGCTCCGGCTCAAGGTGCCGCGGGGGGTTCGGTCCGGGCAGAAACTCCGCCTGGGCGGAAAAGGGGTGGCGGGGGCCGGGAGTCGCCCGGCCGGTCACCTCTACGTCCATCTCGCGGTGGTGGTGCCCCCGGTGACGGACGGGGACGAGGCTCTCGAAGAGGCGGCGCGCCGAATCGACGCGGCCTACGAGGGCCCGGTTCGAGCCGACCTGGAGTAAAGACAGGCCATGGTTCGCCGATTCGACGGGCAGGTTGCGTGGATCACGGGTGGGGGCTCGGGCATTGGCCGGGCCCTAGCCCGTCACTTTGCGGCGGAAGGGGCCACCGTCGCCGTCTCGGGTCGACGCGCGGAGCGTCTCGAGGCGGTGGCGGCCGAGATCGAGGAGCTCGGGGGAAGGGCGCTCGCCGTCCCTCTCGACGTGACCGACGAGGCGGGGGTGCAGAGCGCCGCCGACACGGTTCAGACCGAGCTGGGCCGCCTCGACGTCTGCGTCGCCAACGCGGGCTTCGCGGTGGCGGGCCGGGTCGAGCGGTTGAGCGCCGAGGACTGGCGTCGCCAGCTCGACGTCAACGTGGTGGGGCTCGCCCTCACCGCAAAGTACGCCCTGGCCGGGCTCAGGAAGAGCAAGGGGCGCCTCGGGCTGGTGGGGTCGGTGGCGGGGCTCGTGTCGGTGCCCGGCTACTCGCCCTACCACGCCTCGAAGTACGCCGTCCGGGCCATTGGCCAGGCCCTGGCGGCGGAGCTGCACGGAAGCGGCGTGAGCTGCACCCTGCTCCATCCGGGCTTCGTCGAGAGCGAAATCGGTCAGGTCGACAACGAGGGGGCTCACCACCCGGACCGCGTCGACCGGCGCCCCGCCCGGCTCATGTGGCCCACCCCCAAGGCCGCCGCCTCCATGGTGGATGCGCTCCACGCTCGAAAGCGAGAGCACATCTTCACCAGCCACGGGCGCATCGCCGCTTTCCTAGGGATGCATTTTCCGGGCTTGGTGCACGCGGTGGTGTCCCGCCAGGTCAAGAGTGAGAGATAGTTCGGGCGCTGTCGTATCCGTGTAGGTTGCGAATGTATTGGGCGCGATGGATGACCTCCTTCAGCTCGAGACCGGTCAGCATGGAGCCGCGGAAGTCATCGATCTTCCGGAAGTCATGAGCTTCCAGCCACGCGCGCATGCGCCGGTGGAGCGCGCCCAGATGGGGGATGCCGTGGCGGAGGAGGGTGGAACAAACCATCGCGACCTGCGCTCCCAAGGCCATCGCCTTGAGGGCGTCTTCGCCGGTATGGACTCCGCCCGTCACCGCGATGTCGGCCGGCAGCAGCGGCTGCAACATAGCCGTCCATCGCAGGGGAATACGGAGATCTTCCGACGTGGACAGCTTGACCCGGTTGTGGGCTCGCTTGCTCTCGAGGTCGAGATCGGGTTGGTAGAAGCGGTTGAAAAGGACGAGTGCGTCGGCGCCGGCTTCGACGAAGCGCCGGGCGGCGTGGGGCAGGCTGGTGAAGTAGGGATGAAGCTTGACCGCTAGAGGCAGGCTCACCGCGTCGCGAACTTCGCGAACGCACTGGAAGTATTGCTCCTCGAGGCGCGCCGCGGAGACTTCGGGGTCAGTGGGCAGATGATAGAGGTTGAGCTCGATGCCGTCCGCTCCGGCGCGCTCCAACAGGCGCGCGAAGCCCGCCCACTTCGCGGTGGGGGCTCCGTTCAAGCTCGCGATGATCGGCGCGTCCACGGCGGCCTTGGCGGCCACGAGGTGGGCCAGGTACTCATCGGGGCCCCACCGGGTGCGCTGGCCCCCCGTCGCCACGGAAAGGACCTCCGCGTAGCTCCCGCGGTCCAGACTCAAGAGCCGGTGGAGAATCTCGGGGGAGAGCTGCAGCTGCTCCTCGAAGAGGGACGAGATGACGATGGCGCCGACCTGCGCGTCATCGAGGGCCCGGATCCCGTCCAGGTGGTCCGAGAGGGGACTCGCGCTGGCACAGAGGGGCGAGCGCACGGGGATTCCCAGGTATTGGGTGCTGATATCGACCATAGGCTGACCCTCCACCTTCAGCGTGAGCAACGGCCGTGCCATGCAAGTAGGCTTCCGTACCGGCCGCGCTCGCTACGGCTTCGACACGTCGAGGTCGCGAAGAGGTGACCTAGGTGATCTTCAGGTGGCTGAGATCGCGGATGCGACGGGGGCGGGTGGGGCTCTGGTACCACCCCGACTACGCGGCGCCGAATCTGGCCGAATCCTCCCGGGCCGAGCACGTCCAGTTTCGTCGGGGTGAGGTGGTGCTCGCGCGCCTGCTCCAGGAGCGGCTCATTTCGTCTTCGGACGTCCGGAGTCCCTCCGCCACCCCCCTGTCCGAGATCGGGCTCTTTCACTCCAGCACCTGGCTGGAGCGGGCCGAAAAGCCTGAGGTCTTGGCCCACGTGTTCGGTCTCGAAGCGGGCCACGTAGATCCGCCGCGATTCTTGGAAGCGGTGCGCCGGGGGGTGGGGGGCACGGTGGCGGCGATGCAGGAGGTGGCGGCGGGACGGCTCGACACCGGCGTCAACCTGGGCGGCGGCTTTCATCACGCCGAGCCCGAACAAGGGTCGGGCTTTTGCGTGTTCAACGATATCGGGGTGGGGGTCGCGGTCCTTCGAGCGGCCGGCTACCGCGGCCGGATCGCCATCGTGGACCTCGATTTTCATCAGGGCAACGGCAACTCCGTGGCCTTCGCGGTGGACCCGTCCGTCTTCGTCTACTCCATCCACGGATCTGTGTGGTCCCACAGCGAGAATCCCGGTCGAGAGATCCATCTCACCGGGCCCGTGAACGACGGTCGCTATCTCGCCAAGCTCCGCAACACCCTGGAGACGGAGCTGCACCGCTTTCGTCCGGACCTGGTGATCTACATCGCGGGCATGGATGTCCTCGCCGGCGACCCGATCGGCTCCTGGTGGCTGACCCCCAAGGGGGTCTTCGAGCGAGACGCTCACGTCCTCTCGGTCGCTCGAAACCTCGGGGCCCGGGTGGTGGTGACCTTCGGCGGGGGATACGGACCGCACGCCACGCCGGGCCACTTCCAGCTCACCCGAGCCCTCCTCACCGGGCTTTGGCGCTTCGACGAGCGACGGCCTCCGACCTTGCGAGCGCGTTTTACGGCCATCGCGGCCAGCCTCGATCAGGGGGAGCTTCAGGGGGAGCCGATGGACCTCGAGGACCTCCGCTTTACGGAGGAGGACCTCTTTGGTGCCCTCGACAGTCAGCCTCGCGCCTATCGCTTTCTCGATTACTATTCGGTCCACGGCATGGAGCTCGTGCTCGAGCGGTACGGGGTTCTGGAGCGTATACGTCAACGAGGGTTTCGCGATCTGGACGTAGAGATCGACCCGTCCGACCCGACCCACCAGATCATTCGAGTGAGCGGGCGCCGTCCTCCCATGAAGGAGGCGGCGATCCTCGTGGAGCTGGTGTGTCGGCGCCGGCGGGTCGTCGAACCTCTCCCCGGGCTTCCCGAGGCCGAGTTCATCTTCATCGAGTGGCTGCTCCTCCAGGACCCCTCCCGAACCTTCAGCCTCGCTCGGCCCCCGCTTCCCGGGCAGGAGCACCCCGGCCTCGGGCTCTCCCGCGAGATGCAGGAACTCTTGCGTCAGTCGGTCCGGCGGCTGGAGCTCGATGGGCTCTTGGCGGTGCCTTCCCACTACCACTCCGCGGTGGTGGCGCAGCGGGAGTGGAGCTTTCTCGATGCCCGAACGGAGGGGCTCTTTCAGGCGCTGCGCGCAGTGCTGTCTCAGCAGGAGCTCTACGCAGCCACCCGTCTCGTCGCCGACGGTCGGCTCGCCTTGGCCGACGGCACCCCCGTGCGCTGGACGCCCGGAGATCACGTGCTCCCGCTGCGGGAAGACCTCCAGACCTATCTCGCCTCCGAGGAGCGCCGGGCGGCGGTGCTCGCCGAGAAGGCGGACCTGCTCGAGCGAGGCCTCCGGGTGCTTCCTCCGGAGGAGGCGGTGCGGCCCGCCGAGACGCCCGTTCCCTATCGCCGCCCGTCGTCGCGCCAGGCCCGCGGTCGCTGAGCTGCGGTGCGCAGAAGACGCTCGACGTCGGCGCGATCGGGCGCGTCCGGGACGAGCCTCAGGTAGCGACGGAAGTCCCGGCGCGCGGCGGCCGTCTGCCCTTGCTGGGTGAGGAGCACGGCACGCCGCCGCACCCCGAGGGCGTAGCGCGGGTTGAGCTTGAGGAGGCGGTCGAGATCTCGCTTCGCGGTCACGAGCTGGCCCAGGGAGTGACGCCGCTTGGCCCTGAGAAATAGGGCCCCCACCAGGTTCTCGGTGAACACGCGGCGGCGCTTGTCGAGGCTTCGGGCGCGCACGAAGTCCTCGATGGCAGCGTCGAGGCGCCCCAGCCCGAGATGGGTCCGCCCCCGCTCGTCGTGGATCTCAGGGACGTGGTTTTCGAGCTCCAGGGCTCGATTCAGATCCCGAAGAGCGCCGGCGCCATCCCCGGTGTCGCGACGGAGGCGGGCTCGGGCCACCAAGGCGGCGGGGAAGTCGGGATAGGCGGAGAGGGCCTTTCTCAGAGCTCGCTGGGCGCCCGGGACATCTCCCGCCGCCGAGGCCTCTTCCGCCCGCAAGAAAGCCTGCCGAGCGACATCGACGGGAGCACCCTTCTCCGCGGGCTTTGGAGCGGTCGAGGGGGGCTCCGCGGGAGGGGGGCGTGTCTCAGGAGCTGGAGCGTCCGGGAGCTCTCTTTCGAGGCGTGCCCCTGCGGCTTGGGGGCTCGGCGTTTCATCCTCGCGGCCGGGGGCCGCGGCGGGCGGAGGCGGGGCCGGGGGGGCGTCGCGGCGAGCTCTGGGGGCGGTCCCGTTGCGCGAGGGGTTCTGAGGACCTCGGTCGCTGCGGCCGTCCCGTCGGACCCTGTCGTCCCGGGTCGTCGTGAGTTCGTCGCCCCCGCTCTCGGTACCCCGCGCATCGGAGGCTTCGGCCGCGCCGCGGGGCTCTTCGGTCGTGAGCCCCCCGAGGGGCGCGGGGAGGAGGGGCTCTGCCTGCACCCGGTCCCCGATCGAGAGCAGACGAATCAGCACCGCGACGAAGGCCACCGCAATGAGTCCTGCGAGGCCAGCGCGGAGCCAGCGCTGACGGGCGCTGAAGTCCGGGGCGGGCCGGAAGTCGGCGGGCGCGATCTGGCGCCGCGCGTGGAGCTCTCGAAGAAAGCTCCCCATGTCCGCGAAGCGCTGGGCGGGGTCTGGGGAGAGGGCTCGCTCCACCGTCTCCAGGAGGGGCGCAGGGGCGCCGGTGGCGGCCGAGTGGAGCGCGACATGCTCCCCCGAGCGGATCACTTCGAGGAGGTCCTCGCGGGTGCCTCCCACAAAGGGGAGCTCCCCGGTGAGGCATCGGTAGAGCACGATGCCCATCGACCACACGTCGACCGCGGGAGTGGCGGAGGCTCCGTCCAGGAGCTCCGGAGGCATGTAGTGGGGCGTGCCCACCGGGTGCTCGGTGTCGAGACCGGCGCTGTCGTCCCCGAGCAGTTTGGCGATGCCGAAGTCCAAGAGCTTCGGCGTGGGGCCGCGAGCGCCCTCATCGAGAAAGATGTTGGACGGCTTGATGTCCCGATGCACGAGCCCGCGGGCGTGGAGCAGCGCCAGAGCTTCCATCACCGGGACGAGGATCTCGAGGGTTTCGGTGGAGGAGAGCTGGCGCCGCATCGTCAATACGTCCTGCAGCGACTCTCCTCGCAACCTCTCCATCGCCAAAAAAGGCACTCCCGACTCCACCCCCGCGTCGAGCACCTGCACCACGTTTGGATGCTGGATCTGGATGCTGGCCCGCGCCTCCCGTACGAAGCGGGCACGGGCCTCCGGATGGTCCAACAGCTCCGGACGCAGGACCTTGACCGCCACCGCTCGTCCGGTGCGCCGATCCTTGGCGGCGAAGACGGTGGCCATGCCTCCCCGCCCGAGGATGCCCCCCACGAGGTAGTGGCCGAACTGACGCCGCTCGCTCCCCACCCTCAGGCGCTCGCTGCTGCTCCGACGAGCCTCGACCCCTCGCGGCCGGTCACGCGGACTTCGACCGCTTGCCCTTGCGCGAGACTTGCGGCTTCGCAATCCACATTGCAGAAGTTGTCAGTGAGGACCCGCACTCGGCTCGGGTCACGAGGATTCGGCTCGAGGACCAGGCCAGGGAGGGTGCGACCCCGCTGGCGGTCGAGGTAGCGAGCCCACTTGGCCTTCCCCACCGCGTTGAGGCGCGTGGACCGCTCCTTGATGATTCGAGGGTCGACCTTGTCGCCGAGGCGGGTGGAGGGGGTGCCTCGGCCCGAGCCCGCGGTTCGGTCGGAATAGGAAAAGACGTGCACGTAGTGAAGGGGCGAAGCCTCCACGAAGGCGACGGTGTCCTCGAAGTCGGCTTCCGTCTCGCCCGGAAAGCCTACGATGACGTCGGTGCCCAGACAGGCTCCGGGCACCCCCGCTTCGATCCGCTGAATCAGCGCCAGATACTCGACGGCGCGATAGGGCCGGACCATGCGCTTGAGGATCCGATCGCTGCCGGACTGGAGCGGGAGGTGAAAGTGGGGGGCGAGCCGCGGCTCTGCGGCCGCCAGATCGATGAGCCCCAAGGGAAAGGCCATCGGCTCGATACACGATAGGCGAAGCCGGCCGAGGCCCGGGACCTCGAGGATGTTTCTCACCAAGCCTTCGAGCTGAAGCGTCTCCCCCGAGTCGCGGGTGTAGGCGTAGGTGCCGAGGTGGATCCCGGCCACCACGATCTCGAAGTAGCCGCGTTCGACCAGGGTCCTCACTGCGTCCAGCACCTTGTCGGGGTCGGCCCCGCGGGCCGGGCCTCGTACGTCCGGGATGATGCAGTAGGTGCAGTGCGCGTCGCAGCCGTCCTGGATCTTCACGAAGGGCCGCGTGCGGTCCAGGACCGTGGTCACCGGCTCCACCGGGAGGGCCCCGGGAGGATGCGCCTCCATTTCCGTGTGCACCACGATCGGGCCATCACGCGGACCTTCCAGCACTTCCTGGGCAAGGACGGGGAGTCGCGACTTGTGGGCGTTGCCGACCACCGCGGACACCCCTTCCAGCTCCGCGGCCGCCGTGGGGTCCCGCTGGGCGAAACACCCCGTGATCATCACCTTGGCCCCCGGGGCCTCGCGGCGCAGGCGGGCCACCGCCTTACGCACGTCGGCGTCGGAGCGATGGGTCACGGTGCAGGTGTTCAGGACCACGAGGTGGGCCTCGCGGGCGTCCTTGGTGCGCACGAGGCCGCCGCGCTCGAGCTCGGCCGCGACCCCCGCCGAATCCGCCTGGTTGACGCGACATCCGTAGGTCGCGACGAAGTACCTCTCCTCCCCCACGGTTCGGGGGATGAAGCCACCGTCGACGGCGACCGCCAACCTCGAACTGATCCGCTCAGCGCGGGCGCAGGATGAGGGTGTGCATCGTCTCGATGCGGGCCGGCTCCACCCGAATCTCGATGTAGCCGCCTTCCGTCCACAGGGTCTGGAGGTCCGCGTAGTGGGGGGAGCGGAAGTGGCCGGACTGACCGGTCGAGATGACCCATCGGGATCGCTCGATGTCTCCGAGATCGGTGAGGAAACGGAGGCTCGCGCCGTGGCTCCGAGCCACGATCTGAGGGAGGTGACGGACGAGGTGATAGGCCACGTTGGGGCTGCCCGGTCCGCCTCCCCGTGGGGTGCGGGTGTTGAAGAGGTCCCGCAGGCCAGGAATTCGGCCGAAACCGAGATGACGGTGCTCGACCACGAGCTGCTCACCCCATCGCCAGGTCTCGTAGTCTTCGCCGTAGTGCTCGGCGAGCCCGTCGAGGGCTTCGGCCAGACTCGGAGCGAGGAGGTCATCACAGCTCTCCGGCTCCGGCGTCTTTCGGTTGTCGCACCACTCCGCCAGGGATCCTTCGAAGGCATCGCGGACGATCTCGGGACGGCGTCCCCGGCCGACCTCGAAGGCTGGTCCCAGCTCGTCTTGATAGATGCGATCGGTGAGGGCGGTCATGAAGGCGGCGTAGATGGCGGGCTGGGGAGCCTCCGGCCCGTAGCCTCCATCCCACTTTTCGAGAAGGGCTAGGGCGCGACCGTCCCGCTCCGACAGGGGCTTGGTGCGGAGGAGGAACGGCAAGGTCTCCTGCACTTTCACGCTGCCGTAGTCGAGCTGGAGCTCGGTCATGCTGTCCAGCCCGTGGCGGGGAGTCTCGAGGAGCTGGGCCTCGATGCGGGCCGCCCGACCGGGATCCGGCCACTGGGCCGTGATCTCTCGAAAGTATCCAGGAGGAGGGATCCTGCCGTTGGCGGTGATCACATAACCCGCGGAGGGGTTCTTGATCTTGAGGCGGTCCTCGAAGGGCAACACCCCGAGCCAGTCGTTGTCCTCGTCCCAGCCGCGGGCGGGACGGAGCCCTCGTGTCTGGTGGCGAGGTCCCCGGACCGGGACCGGCCCCACCATCGTGTAGCCGATGTCGCCGCTTCGCGTGGCGAAGACCAGGTTGTGGGGGGGAAGAGAGAAGTATCGAGAGGCTTCGATGACATCGCTCCAGCTCCGGGCCGCGTTGAGGCCGAAAAAGAACTCGAAGGTTCGGTCGGTGACCAGGTGGGCGGTGGAGCGCTGGGCCAGGGCCAGGTTGGGGTCCGTGTCGGGCGCCGCCCAGAGCGCGCGAGGGAGGATCGGGCCGTGTCGGGTCGCGTGGAGCGTGTGGCGGACCACCCCCTGACCGCGCACGGTGATGGTGACGTCCCGCGTCTCGAGCTTCGCCCAGCCGTCGGGGGTGCGGTAGCGGGTGGGATCCTGGGGATCGAGGGCCTCGAAGAAAAGGTCGTCGGTGTCGACCTGGCTGGTTGTGAAGCCCCAAGCCACCTCCCGGTTGCGGCCGATGACGACCGCCGGGGCTCCCGGAACGGTGGTGCCTACCACGTCCTGGCCGGCGTAGGAGAGGTGGGCGAGATACCAAACCGAGGGGGTGTTGAGCCCTAGGTGGGGGTCATTGCCGAGGAGGGGGAACCCGCTCGCGCTCCGCGTCGAAGAGATGACCCAGTTGTTCGAATGGCTCTGTCCATCCGGAGGGCGAGCCTGGCTGCCGGCGGCGGTGGCGGTCTTGCTGCTGCGCACCCGCGAACCCATGGTGGCAACGAGGTCGTCGATGTCGAGGGCGGTGCGGCCGCGGCCTGGAGTCGCTTCAGTTTCGGCCGGAAACGGGCGCTCGAGGGCTTCCGCGACCTCGGCGTCGGCGAGGCGGCCCACGTTCCAGGTCCGGAGTTCGTCCCGGCTGTTTCCGCTGAGGGTGGGCCAAAAGGAGTACAGCACGAAGACGCTGTCGAGGGCCGTCCAAGGGGCGGGCTCGGCCCAGGCGATGCGAAACTCGGGGGGCAGCTCGAAGCTCGGGTCTTCGAGATAGGCATTCACGCCGGCGGCGTAGCGCGCGAGGAGGGCCCGCACGGACTCTGGGCTGGCCTCGAAGGCTGCCTCCACCCGGTCCGCATAGCCGAGAGCTCGCATCCGCAGGTCGTGGCGCTCGGCGATGTCCCCGAAGAGCTCGGAGATCCGCCCCGCCACGTTTCGTCGCCCGAGCTCCATCTGCCACAGCCGATCCTGGGCGTGGGCGAAGCCGAGGGCGAAATAGGCATCCCCCTGGCTCTCCGCGAAGATGTGCGGCACCCCGTGGGGGTCGCGGAGCACGCGCACCGGCCCGTCGAGGCCGTCGACGGTGCGCTCGCCGTCCACGTCGGGCTGGGAGGCCCCGACCCACCAGGCAAAGCCGAGGAGCAGGACGACCGTCAGCGCCGCCAAGAGTCCGAAGCCGCGGAGGAGCCACTTCATGGGAGGGGGGGATAGCACGACCCTCGCGAGGGTTCATCGCCGCCCCCCGAGGGAGGGGCCGACCAGCGTCAAGGTTGATTGCGCGAAGGAATCGCGCCGTATCCTGGCTGACTTGGAAACGTCGCTGACTCTTCGCATTCCGCGCGCTTACTGGAGTCCTTGACCCGTGAATCAGCGCTTGAACCCTTAAAAACGAAGGGGGTGGATTGACTCAGGCGAGAGTTACCCCTCCAGAATCCCGGCAGCCAAACGGAGAAAAGATGGAGAAGACCTTCGACCTCGTCATCTTTGGCGGAACGGGTGACCTCTCTTGCCGGAAGCTGATTCCGGCCCTCTACAACGGGTTTCAGGCGAATCTGATTTCGCCCGAGAGCCGTATCTTCCTGACCTCTCGTCGTCCTCTCGAGGTCGACGTGCGCGCGTGGTTGGCCACTGTGCTCGACCGCTTCCCGCCGGCCTGCGGCGTGACTCCAGGGGGCATCGACGCCTTCGCGAAGCTGGTGAAGGACGTCCTCGTCGAGCTCAACCAGCCCTCCCCGGGTTGGCAGGAGCTGGCCGGACACCTTCTTCCCGCGAGCGATCGGCCCCTCGTCCACTTCCTCGCCATTCCTCCCAAGCTCTTCGCCAGCACCTGCGTGCTCCTCGGCCAGCACGGCCTGAGCCACGAGCACGCCCGAGTGGTGGTGGAGAAGCCCCTCGGCCATGACCGCGAGAGCGCCGACGCCATCAATCGCGAAATCGGCGAGCACTTCTCAGAGGCCCAGACCTTCCGCATCGACCACTACCTGGGCAAAGAGGCGGTGCAGAACCTCCTCGCTCTGCGCTTTTCGAACTTCGTTTTCGAGAAGCTCTGGAACGCCAGCTGCGTTGACCACATCCAGATCACCATCGCGGAGCAGGTGGGCCTGCACGGTCGCGGAGGCTTCTACGAGGGCGTGGGCGCCACCCGGGACATGGTCCAGAATCATCTTCTCCAGCTTCTGTGTCTGGTGGCCATGGAGCCTCCGGCGCTCCTGGACGCGGGGAGCATCCGCGAGGAGAAGCTCAAAGTTCTGCGGTGTCTCGAGCCTCTCGAAGGGGAGGCCATCGAGCGGCGGGTGGTCCGCGGCCAGTACGAGGACGGGGCCGTCGACGGGACCGCGGTGACCGGCTACACCGACGACCTTCAGATTCGCGAGAGCCAGACCGAGACCTTCGTGGCCCTCGAAGCGCGCATCGAGAACTGGCGCTGGTCCGGGGTACCGTTTTACCTCCGCACCGGAAAGCGGCTCCCGCGGCGCTTCGCGGAGATCGTCATTCAGTTCAAGACGCTGCCCCAAAGCTTCCAGGACGCCTGGGCCGGGCGCGTGGCTCCGAACCGCTTCGTGATCAGCCTCCAGCCGGACGACCGTCTGGCCATGCGCCTGATGGTCAACGATCACACCCGGGAGCGGGATCATCTTCGCGAGGTGGAGCTGAATCTCGACCTCACCTACGGCGAGAACGTCCCGAGGCGCGGCCCTTACCTCCGGCTCATCCTCGACGCGGTCGACAACGACCAGCGCCTCTTCGTGCATCGCGATGAGGTCGACCTGGCCTGGGCCTGGGTAGATCGCATCATCCAACACTGGAACGCGTCTGCGGAGCCGCCCCTCGTGTACGCGGCGGGCACCTGGGGCCCCTACGAAGCCCACGATCTCATCAAGCGCAGCGGTCGCACCTGGTCGAACGGCCTGGGTCCGATCAACGGCGGCTCTCACTGAGCTCCGGCGCGAAAGGAAGCCTCAGTCATGCCCAACCTTCATCCCACGCTCGTGGACGTGGCCGCCCGGGTGCGCCAGCGCTCGGAGCCGAGCCGAGCTGCCTACCTCGACAAGCTGAACCGCATGCGGGACATGGGGCCTCCGCGTCCTCGGCTCGGCTGCGGAAACCTCGCGCATGCCTTCGCCGCCTGCGGCGACCACGCGAAAGCGGAGATGGCGCGGGACGCCACCTGCAACATCGGCATCGTCACCGCCTACAACGACATGCTGTCCGCGCATCAGCCCTACCACCGCATGCTCGACCCCCTCAAAGCGGCGGTGGTCGACGCAGGCGGAGTGGCCCAGACGGCGGGCGGGGTGCCGGCTATGTGCGACGGCGTCACGCAGGGCCAGATCGGCATGGAGCTGTCCCTCTTCAGTCGGGACGTGATCGCCATGTCCACCGCCATCGCGCTCAGCCATGACGTCTTCGACGGCGGGCTCCTGCTCGGCGTCTGCGACAAGATCGTCCCCGGTCTGCTCATCGGAGCGCTCTCGTTTGGACATCTCCCCTTCGTCTTCGTGCCCGCCGGACCGATGCCGACGGGTATCTCGAACAGCGAGAAGCAGGCTGTCCGACAGGAGTTCGCGAAGGGGAAAGTGGGGCGTCTGCAGCTCCTGGAGAGTGAGGCTCGGGCCTACCACAGCCCCGGCACTTGCACGTTCTACGGCACCGCCAACTCCAACCAGATGATGCTGGAGATGATGGGCCTGCAGCTGATCGGATCGAGCTTCGTGCAGCCGCAGGAAAACCTGCGCGAACACCTCAACGCGGCGGCGGCCCAACGGGCGGTAGCCCTCAGTCAGGTGCCCTTCACGGAGCGGAAGGGGATCGGGGACATGGTGGGGGTGGAGACCGTCCTCAACGCGGTCATCGGCCTCCTCGCCACCGGAGGGAGCACCAACCACACCATTCACCTGCTGGCCATCGGGCGCGCCGCGGGCGTCGAGCTCACCTGGGAAGACTTCGCGGATCTCTCCCGCGTGGTGCCTCTCTTGGCTCGGGTGTATCCGAACGGAAAGGCCGACGTGAACGCCTTTCACGCCGCGGGCGGAGTGCCCTACGTGATGAAGGAGCTGATCGACGGCGGTCTCTTGTTCGACGACATCGAGACCATCGGGGGACGTGGTCTCCGCCCGCAGTGCGTCTTGCCCACTCTCGGTGAAGGTGAAATTGCGTGGGAGACCCTCAGTGAGGAGCCCCACGACGACGAGGTCCTGCGGCCTCGAGCCCGCCCCTTCCAGCCCACCGGTGGGCTCGAGCATCTCCGCGGTCCGCTCGGCGAAGGGGTCATCAAGGTGTCAGCGGTCAAACCCGAGCACCTGCAGATCTCCGCCCCGGCGGTGGTCTTCGACGATCAGGACGACCTCCTTCACGCCTGCAAGTCGGGCGAGCTCGAGCGCGACTTCGTAGCGGTGGTGCGTTTTCAGGGGCCGTCGGCCAACGGCATGCCCGAGCTTCACAAGCTCACTCCCTCGCTGGGCGTGCTCCTCGACAAGGGCTACAAGGTGGCGCTGGTCACCGACGGGCGGATGTCTGGGGCCTCAGGAAAGGTCCCGGCCGCGATTCACATGTCCCCCGAAGCGATCCGAGGGGGACCCTTGGCGCGGGTTCGGACCGGAGACATCATCACCCTCGATGCTCGGGAAGGCCTCCTTACCGTCGACGCGGATCTCTCCGCGCGCGAACCGGCCCCCCCGCCGCCACGCCCACCCTCCATGGGCCGTGAGCTCTTTGCCAGTATGCGGGCGGTCGTCGGGAGCGCCGACGCCGGAGCTAGCGTCTTTGGCTCCGACGTGCTGGAGGTGAAGGCATGAACGTCCGAGAGGTGATGAGCGCCACCAAGGTCATTCCCGTCCTCGCCTTCAAGGGGGTCGACGAGGCGGTGGAGGTCTGTGGGGCGCTCGTCGAGGGAGGCATCCCGGTGCTGGAGATCACGCTTCGGCATCCCACGGCGCTCGACGCGCTGGAGGCGGTGAGCAAGGCGCTGCCGCAGGCCATCGTCGGCGCCGGTACGGTGATGACTCCGGCCCAGGCCGAACAGGCGCGGGCGGCCGGGGCTCGCTTCGGTGTGTCCCCGGGTCTCACCCCGACCCTCGCCGAGGCGGTCCAGGCGGCCGATTGGCCCTTCCTGCCCGGCGTGAGTTCGGTCTCGGAGGCGATGCGAGCCACCGAGTGGGGCTTCGACGCCCTGAAGTTCTTTCCTGCCTCCGCATCCGGCGGCGCGTCTTTCCTCTCCGCGGTGGGCGCGGTCCTCCCCCAGGTGCTGTTCTGCCCGACCGGAGGCGTCAAACCCGACAACGCGGCGGACTACCTCGCTCTCCCTAACGTGCCCTGCGTCGGGGGGAGCTGGCTGACCAAGCGCGACGCGGACGGTCGCATCGACCCGGCCGTGGTCACGGATCGGGCGCGCGCGGCCGGCCAGCTCTGAGTCCGCGGAGCTTGCCCCGCTCGGCTCGGGGGGCAATTCGGGTTGCGCTCGAGAGGGCGCTGCCCCGAGGGGCTATGCCCTGAGCTTGCCAACCGGGACCGCGTGAGCTCTTCTGCCCAGCGGTGAAGGAGGGGCTTCAGAACGCCTTCGGGCGGCGAGGACGAGCGGCCGCGGCCCTCGTTCTCACCTTCGGGGCGCTCTTCGGGTTCCGACTCGACTTAGCCGAGGCCGCCGGGCGCTGGGTTCATGCTCTCACCTGCTGCTGTCCGCACCCGTCTCCCGAGCCGTCCCCTGAGGTAGCGGCCCACCCCTGCGAGGGGCACGCGGCCGACTCCGAGGCCGAACCCGAACCGGCGGTGGACGCGCCCGAGGGGTGCGGGTGCGCCGCTCCGGTCCTCTTTGCCGATAGTCCCCGCCATGACCCGGCGTTCGCGCCCTCTTTCGGGCCCGTCCTGAGCCCGTCCCCGTCGTCTCGCCCGGTGACGGCGGCGCCGTGGACGGCGGCCCTCCCGGCCCCGCCGTCCCTGCCTCCGGACTGGCGACCGCCTCCGTTCCCAGACCTCCTGTCCTCCATCGTCATTCTCTCCTGAGCCAAACTCGGCGGCGGCGCGTCCGCCCGTGAGGCTCTGTGTTTCGAAGACGGGGCTCCGGCTCCGGAGGTGAGAGAATGAACACCCTTTTCTTGGGGCTGGCGGCGATGAGCGCGGCCGGGCCCACCCACCTGGTGGACTGGCTGGAGCTCGCCGAAGCTCGGGTCCCCGAGCTGACCGCAGCCCGCCAAGAGGCGAGGGCGGCGGCGAGGCGCGCCGACGCGGCGGGAGGCGATTGGCCAGCCCTGCAGCTTCGCTATGCCGCAAGCCCCCTTCCCATCGAGACGAGGCTCGGACCCCAGCGGCACCGCGTCGCGCTGGTCCAGCCGGTCCCCTGGCTCGGCGCGCTCGACGCCGCCGCTCAAGGGGCTCGAGCCCGTGCGCAGGCTCTCGACTACGACCGAGCCTCTCTCAGCCGCGACGTAGCTGCGGCGGTGGTGGACGGCTTCATCTCGCTGTGGGCGGTCGAACGAAAGCTCGATCTCGTCGCTGCCCGCATTCGCTCCCGCGCCCGAGGTCTCGAAGGGGTCCGCGCTCTCGGCGCCTCCGAGGTGGGAGGGGAGGTCGCGGTGGCTCAGGCCGAGCTCGCGGTCGTGGCCCTCGAAGTCGAGCGAGCCCGTTTGGAGGGTTTGAGGTCCGCTCGTCAGATCGCCTTGCGCTCGCACTCCGGTCTCGAACCCGCCGGGGAGGCCGAGGCTCGCGAGGTGCCCGCCGGTCTCGGTGAAGGCCTCCTTCCGGAGGCTTCAGAGGCTCCCACCGAGCTCGCCGCCGCGTCTCGACTCCGGGCCCGGGAGGCGGAGCGCGATGCGGTGGCTCGTCGTCTGCGTCCCCGTTTTACGGTGGGAGTAGCCTGGCTGGAGGTGGGAGCGGAGAGCGATGTCTCCGACGCCGGCCGGGACGCCCTCGTGGTCGAGCTGGGGGCCTCTTTCCCTCTCGCTTCCTGGGGTGCGGAGACGGCGCGCCGAGAGGCCGCAGAAGCCGAGCGTTCGGCGGCCGAGGAGCAGCAGCGGGCGGTGTCCTTGGCCACCGCCTCTCGTCGCTCCCTGCTGAGGGCAGAGATGGCGGCCGCGAAGGAGAACCTGCAGATCCACCGCTCCCGTCTGCTCCCCGCGGCCCGGCGGACCCTCGACCTGGCCCGGGCCAGGTACGCCGCGGCGGCCTCCGGCTTCGACGGGGTGGTGGAGGCCGAGGATCGACTCCTCGCTGCGGAGCTCGAGACCGTCGAAGCGGAGGCCCGGCTGTATCGTGCCCAGGGGGCCCTCTTGGCCTTTGACCTGTCCCCGGCCGAGCTCCGCGCGCGTCTTCGTACATCCGGAGGCTCCTCGTGAGGTGGGGCGGTCTCGCGATGTTGGCGATCCTTTTCGTCGGCGCGGGCCTGGGCTTCGTGCTCGGCCGCCGCAGCTCCGTGCCGATGAAGCCGCCCGTGGAGGAGGACACGACGGAGTTCACCTGCTCCATGCACCCCGAGATCCGCGCCTCTGAGCCGGGGGCTTGCCCGATCTGCGGGATGCCGCTCGTACCCGTCGAAGCCCCCGAAGAGAACGTGGCGGTGGTGCGGCTCGGGGAGGGGGCCCGGGCCCGGGCGCGGATTCGGACCGCGCTCGCGAAGGTCGAGCCCCGGCCCCGTCGCGAGATGCGTTTACTGGGGCGCATCGCGGTGGCTGAGGATCGCCTGGAGACGGTGACGAGCTGGGTGGCGGGGCGCGTGGATCGCCTGTCCGTGGCGGCGACGGGGGCTCCGGTTCATCGCGGTCAGACGGTGGCGCGTCTGTACGCTCCGGAGCTCTTCGCGGCCGAGCGGGCCCTGCAGGTCAGCGCCCGAAAGGGCGCCCCGGCCGCGACCGTGGCGGCCGCCCGAAGGCGGCTCGAGCTCCTCGGCGTGACGCCGAGGGAGATTGGAAGGGTCGAAGGCGCGAGCTCGCCGCGGGCGACGGTGCCCGTACGCGCTCACGCCGCCGGGGTGGTGATGAAGCGCCACGTGACCGCGGGCGCTTGGGTTCGAGCCGGGGAGGCGCTCCTCGAGGTTGCGGATCTCACCCGCCTCTGGGTGGAGCTCGATGCCTACGAGAAGGACCTTCCCCTCATCGGACGAGGCCAGCCGGTGATCGTGCGCTTCGACGCCCATCCCGAGCACCGCGTCGAGGCGGAGGTTGCGTTCGTGGACCCGGTGGTCGACCTCGGCACGCGCACGGCGAAAGTGCGCGTGATTCTCGACAACGGAGAGGCTCGCTATCGACCTGGCGAGTTCGTCGAGGCCCTCGTCGCGGTGCAGGGGGAGGGCGATGTCCTGACCGTGCCCCATTCGGCGCCGCTTCTCGCCGGGGCGCGCGCCCTCATCTACGTCGAGAGGGCGGACGGACTCAGCTACGAAGCGCGGGAGCTCCGCCTCGGCCGTGACCTCGGCGACCGCTGGGAGGTGGTGAGCGGTTTGTCGGCTGGAGAGCGCGTGGTGGTGGAGGGCGCCTTCGTGTTGGACGCAGATCTCCAGATTCGCGGGGGCCGGAGCCTCATGCGAGGCACCGGAGGCCCGGCGTCGTATCCCGCTTCCCACCCGGCCTCGCACCCCGCTTCCCACCCGGCGTCGCACCCCGCTTCTCATCCGGCGTCGCATCCCGCTTCCCACCCGGCGTCGCATCCCGCTTCCCACCCGGCCGCCGTCCACGACCACGCGGGCCACGACCACGTGGGCCACGACCACGGAGGGGAGGCGAGGTGATGCAGGATGGACTGCAGCGCTTGGTTCGATCTTGGGTCGAGCGTCCCTTCCTCGCGAGCATTGTGCTGGTCTTGGTGGGCGTCGGAGGGCTGATTGCGATCCCCTTCGACGTGGGCTTTCCCATCCGGGATCCGGTGCCGGTGGACGCTCTGCCCGACGTGGGCGAGAACCAGCAGATCGTCTTCACGGAGTGGCCCGGACGGTCCCCGAAGGACGTCGACGACCAGATCACCTACCCCCTCTCTTCCGCGCTCCTCGGGCTCGGAGGGGTGGAGACGGTGCGGGCCACCTCGATGTTCGGCTTCTCGGTGGTCTACGTCATCTTCGCGGAGGGGATTTCCTTTCCTCGGGCTCGAAGCGCCATCTTGGAGAAGCTGGCGAGCTTGCCGGCCGATACTTTGCCCGCGGAAGTCACGCCGCGGCTAGGCCCGGAGGCCACCGGGGTGGGCCAGATCTTTTGGTACGCTCTGGTCCCTCGCCTCCCCGATGGCACCCCGGACGGCACGGCCTTCGCCCTCCACGAGCTTCGCAGCATTCAGGACTTCAGCGTGAAACCTGCCCTGCAGTCGGTGCCGGGCGTG
>JBCBRU010000094.1:0-19623 GCA_039819565.1 Myxococcota bacterium
ATGGCAAAGAGTTTCCAAAGGGTGTTCTCTACGCGGCGGGAGCGCTCATGGCCTTCTCCCTCGATCGACGAACTCCACGTCTACGACCTGGACCGCGTCGGCCGTGGGCGGCTGCTGGGTTCCCCAGCCTGTGGCCCGACCGACGAAGGCGACGACGAGGGAGAAGGCCATGAGCGCTCCCGCCGCGTAGAGAACACCCTTTGGAAACTCTTTGCCATCGTGTGGATCCATGAAGTCTCCTTTCAGCTCGCCGCGGCGGGCGTAAGCTCTCCTGCGGTAGGACGCGGACCGATGGCGGAAGACTCGCCGACCGGGACCTCGTCGGGCGCGTCCTCATGCTCACGACGAAAGGTATCCAAGGCCTCCGCAAACACTCGAGCTACCGTCGCTACGTCCTCAACTCCGCGCAACGTCGGCTGCGGCATCGCCATGTGCCAAGGTCGAGCATGAGGCCACAGATGGAAGTAGCTAGGGCCAGGGATGACGAGCTCTCCGTGGGGCGCCCGGAAGGCTCCCCCCAGCTCGATCGCGATGTCGCCGAAACCAGACCGGCGTAGCGCAAAGGAGGCGTTGCGGATGCCCTTGAAGGGAAGGTTGACGGTGAGATCGAGAGCTACCCCGAAGCGCATGACCACCCGGCGCTCCGTGAGCGTGTACAAGGTCGTGCGAGCGTGGGCCCAGGCCATCAGCTCGAGAATCCCCCATCCGGTGAGGGCCAGAGGCAGGACGAACAGCATGGCGAGGACCGTCTCCCCGAGCTGAGCTCCGCTCGAGGCGGCGAAGACCCCCCTAAGGACGACCATCGCAGCCAGGTAGGCCCCGACCCACGGCGCTCGGAACACATAGCGGGACAGAAACCGGCGACTCGGCCGACCTTGCCAAAGGACGGACTCGTTCGGATTCAAGCCGGGCACTTCGATGTGTTCCGGAGCGCTCATACCAGTGGTTCCGGTCGCTTGGGATCAGCGTAGAAATAGCCGCCTCCCCAGTAGGCTTGGATGATCTCTTCTTCGTAGCGAGTAATCCGGTCCGGGTCTGAGAGCTTCGGGACCCCGCTAAATTGGTGTCCGTGGAGCGCCCTCACCGTGATCCGATTGAAGTCGAGCTCGAGGCGGGCAAAAGCCATCGGAAGGAGGACAGTGGGGCCCTCACCGACGCGAACTTCGAGGTGACGGATGAGAGCCTCGGCTCGATCAACCCAGATATCGACCACCTCGCCGCCCTTTTCGCCGTCCGCTCCATAGACGGTCATGCCGCGAGGGTCGCGACTAGGACGCTGTACATTGAAATCCGTCGCGAGCCGCAGCGGCGCCACGAGATCGCCGCCGTGTACGGTCTGCTCGACCACCTTAGCCCGCTCCGCGTAGGCCCCGGGCCCGATCGCGTCGTTCAGGGGATTGTCACCGCTGGGCGAGAGAGCGGCACCCGGCCACGGCGCCATACGATCGGCTTTGATGGCGCGCGTGTCGCGGTCGCCGTTGGGGGCAAAGTAAGAGCCCTCCCCATCCGGCAGTTTGTACTCCTTCGCCTTAGGGAAGAAGACGAAGTTCGGACGACGTACGGCTCCTCCGATATCCGCCTCGAGGGGATAACCTTCGCGGGTGTCTTCCCGTCGGAGATAGATGATGAGCCCCGCAAAGAAGATCCAGAACACGTAGAGGGTGACTTGCGCGACGTCGATGTACTCTGTGATGGCACCGAATTGTTGCATCGAATACTCCTGGGCTCAGCCGGGCAGCTCGGCCAAGCCGAATTGTGACGGGGGCGAATGAGCCGGTCCGCCCACCCGGCGAACGAGCGGCCCCACCGCTACCAAAGTAAGGAACAAGAGAGCCACCTCGAGGTGATAGACGAAGGTGTACCCCGCCGAGGGGCCGGTCAGAGCAGGACCGAGCAAGCCTTGCTCTGCGAAATAAGTGAAGATGTCCCGGAGCGCGCCACCGAGGGCGATGCCGCCGCCTGCGGCCGTGGCTTGGACGGCTCCCCAGGCTCCCAAGGCAAGGCCGCTTTCACCGCGGTCCGAAAGCGCCATCGCGGCGGTCAGCGTGCCGACACCGAAGAGTCCACTCCCGAACCCGATAACAAAGGTCCCCACTCGGAAGAGAAGGGCGGAGCCCAGAGGGTCCGCGAAGATGACGGCCGTGAACGCGACGACTCCGGCGAGGGAGCCCATCGCGGAGAGGTAGTGCGGGTTGCTGCCCCGGCCCAGGCCGTAGGCGGCAGCGCCGAAGCCGAGGAGTGTCCCCCCCGCAAGGAGCGCCGTGAGGGCCGTGGTGGCCGCGACACTGAGGTCGAGGATCTCCCCGCCGTAGGGCTCGAGAAGGATGTCTTGCATGCTGAATCCCACGGTCCCCAAGCCCACGACGACCAGGAGGCGCGTCGTTCGAGTATCGCGGAGGAGACCGGACCAAGACTCACGGAAGCTGGGACGAAAGCGCTCTCCCGTTAGCTGCGGTTGACGACCCTCCTGCTTCCAGAGAGCCACGAGGTTCAGCCCCAGGGTGAGGATTCCCGCCGCCTGAATGACTTGGACGAGCTTTTGGTGGTTGAAGCCATCCAGCAGCCAGCCAAAGAGGAGTGCGCTCACAATCATGCCGACGAGGAGCATCATGTAGAGCAGGGCGACGACGCGGGGACGCTTATTCGCAGGAGCCAGGTCGGTGGCGAGAGCCAAACCTGCCGTCTGCGTGGTGTGGAGTCCCACGCCGCAAAATAGGAACGCCAAACCCGCCCCGATCTCGCCCGCCCAGGGCACCTTCACGGTGCCGCCGGTGGAGAGGACGAGGAGGGCGAAGGGCATGATGGCCAGACCGCCGAACTGGAGCAGGGTACCCATCCAGATATACGGGACACGTCTCCAGCCGAGAGCGGACCGATGATGGTCGGACCGGTGCCCAACCAGGGCCCGAAAAGGCGCGAACAGGATGGGCAGCGATACGAGGAAGGCCACCAGCCAGGCAGGAATGCCCAGCTCGAGGATCATGACTCGGTTGAGGGTGCCGTTCAGCAGCACCACTGCCATGCCCACCGAGACTTGGAAAAGAGACAGCCGAAGAAGTCGACCCATCGGCAACTCTTCCGTGGCCGCGTCGGCGAACGGAAGATAGCGATGTCCCACTCGCATGATCTGACGAGTGAGTTGGTCGAGGGCGGTCATCGAGGAATCCACTCCATCGAACTCGAGATGTAGAAGCCCCGGCTGACTCCGTCCGTGCGTCCGACCGACCCGGTGCCGAGCTCGGTGAGCTTGTGCGCGAGACGAGAGCTGGCCACAGGAGCGATCGCGGGGGCTCGGTCGGAGCGGGGGAAGAAGCCTCCCACCCAGTGCATTGCGGCGAGCATTGGCGTTTTAGGAGCGTGGGTGAAGAGGACGCCGCGTTCGGCGCGAGCGCCCAGCGCGTCGACCATGTGCACCATGTCAGGTTCCTCGTAGTGGATGAGAGAATCCATCGCTACGACCCAGTCAAAGCCTCCGAGGGTCGGATCCAACATGTCCCCTACCCGGAAGTCGATGGATGCACTCTGTCCAGCCTCACTCGCTCGTTGGCGCGCGATGTCGACCAGCGACGCAGAAAGATCCGTGGCCACCACCGAAGCCCCTCGACGGGCCATGACCATGGATAGGGTTCCGGTTCCGCACCCGGCGTCGAGGATCCGCGCGCCGTCCAGGTCTTCGGGGAGCCAGGAGAGAAGAATCGCCTGCATCGCATCTCGCCCGGCCCGCACTGTGGCTCGAATGCGACTGACCGGAGCGTCCGAGGTGAGCTTCGTCCACGCATCCGAGGCGGTTCGATCGAAGTAGGTTTCGAGCTGACCACGTCGCTCGCGGTACGTCGCTGAGTCCATTAGTCGAACCCCAAGAAGTCGAAGATCTCTCGGTCCTTCATAGGCGTAGCGTGGAGAGGCTCGACGCCCGCCCAGAGAGAGGCAGCGAGGCGGAGGTACTCTTGCTGAACAGCTTCGAGCTCGGGGGAAGTGTCCATTTCGAAGAGCGTGGACTTCTTGAGTCGGCTTCGACGAATGACGTCGAGGTCCGGGAAGTGGGCGAGCCGACGAAGTCCCGAAGCCTCGTTGAAGCGGTCGATCTCATCGGTGGCTCGACTGCGGTTGGCGATGACACCCCCTACGCGGACCTCATAGTTTTTGGACTTCGCTTGAATGGCCGAGACGATTCGGTTCATCGCGAAGATCGAGTCGAAGTCGTTGGCGGTGACGATGAGCGCCCGCTCCGCATGCTGAAGCGGAGAAGCGAATCCGCCACACACGACGTCCCCGAGGACGTCGAAGATGACGACGTCCGTGTCGTCGAGAAGGTGATGTTCTTTGAGGAGCTTGACGGTCTGGCCGACCACGTAGCCCCCGCATCCGGTGCCCGCCGGCGGGCCCCCCGCCTCGACGCACATGACACCGTTGTAGCCTTCGAAGACGAAGTCCTCGATGCGGAGCTCTTCCGAGTGGAAGTCTACCTCTTCGAGCACGTCGATGACGGTGGGCATGAGACGCTTGGTCAGCGTAAAGGTCGAGTCGTGTTTCGGATCGCAGCCGATTTGAAGGACTCGCTTGCCCAGCTTTGAAAAGGCCACCGAGAGGTTCGAGGAGGTCGTGCTCTTGCCGATGCCTCCTTTCCCGTAGACCGCGAAGACCTTCGCCTTGCCGGCGTCGATCATCGTCGAGGCGTGATATTGCACGCTGCCCTCGCCATCGCGGCGGTCTGGTTTCGTCGAGATTTGCGTGAGCTGCTGCACGTTAGTATCCTTACTCCGGGCTCAGGCGGCCACGGTGCCTCCGAGACCCTCGAGTCGATCCTCGAGCTGTTCACCAGCTTCTCGGAGTTGATCGAGCATCTCTGCGTTGGGGCTCCAGTAGTCGCGCTCGTGGGCCTCGATAAGTCGATTGACGAGTTTGACGGATGCTTTGGGGTTTAGGCGCGCGAGCCGCTCCCGCATCTCCGGGTCCAAGACGAAAGTCTGAGAGAGCTGCTCGTACACCCACGGAGCCACCTGTCCGGTTGTGGCCGACCAACCCATCGTGTTGGTGATGTGCGCTTCGATCTGTCGAACGCCCTCGGAGCCGTGCTCGAGCATGCCCTCGTACCACTTGGGGTTGAGCATACGGGTGCGGCTCTCTAGATTAACTTGTTCCGCGAGGGTTCGAACCTTTCCATCCCCGGCGGTTTGGTCTCCGATGTACACCGGGATCTCTTCAGAGCTCCCCTTGGCGTGCTTAACCGCCCGACCGATCCCTCCCAGGGTGTCGAAGTAGTGGTCGATGGTCGTGACGCCGAGCTCCACCGATTCGAGATTCTGATAGGTCAAGTCGACCTTCGAAAGCACGCTCCCAAGCAGCTGCCGGTTGCGCTCGGGGCGACCGGACCTCCCGTACGCGAAGCACTTGCGCTGCGCGTAGGTGTCGGCAAGTTCGTCTTCGCTCTCCCACGCTCCGCTGTCGATGAGGTGGTTCACGTTCGAGCCGTAAGCGCCATCGGCATTGCTGAACACTCTCAGAGCTGCGGTTTCGAGGTCACAGCCATGCTCCGCCTGGTAGGCGAGGGCGTGGGCGCGGACGAAGTTTTGCTCCGCCGGCTCGTCGGCATGGGCAGCCAGCCAACACGCCTCGGCGAGGAGTTTCGTTTGCAGCGGGAGGAGGTCGCGGAAGATCCCGGAGAGGGTGACGACGACGTCCACCCGTGGTCGCTTCAGTTCGTGAAGGGGGATGAGCTCCGCTCCCGCCAGCCGTCCGAAGCCATCGAATCGGGGTTTGGCCCCGAGGAGGGCGAGGACCTGACCGATGGGGCCACCCTCCGACTTGAGGTTGTCGGTACCCCAGAGCACCACGGCGATGGAGCGCGGGAGCTCGTTTCCGTCGTTGAGGTGGCGGCGCAGGAGGCGCTCGGCTTGGGCGCGGCCGTCCTCGAGAGCGAATCGGCTGGGGATTCGGAACGGATCAAAGCCGTGGAGGTTTCGCCCGGTGGGAAGCACCTCTGGAGACCGAAGGGGGTCTCCTCCGGGCGCCGGCGGCACGAAGCGTCCATTCAAGGCGAGGAGAAGCCCGTCGAACTCCCCATTCTCTTCGAGAAGCTTGGCGGTTCGGGCCAAGGTCTCCAGCGTTTCTCTAAGGTCTGCGTCGGGCGTCGACCCCAGCTCCTCGAGGACGTCGTTCAAAGACCCACCGTCGACCAAGGCGGCTACCAGCTCCTTCTCGATACTTTGCTGTCCGAGAACCTCACCCATAGCCAGTAGGTGCTCGATCCGTCGCTCACGCGAAGGGGCTTCTCCCAATACGTGCATGCTGTCGGGAATGAGGGTCGTCTCAATCTCTCTGACCTGCTCGGCGAGGCGCGTAATGGCCTTCTCGTCCTCCTCGGGAGGCCATCGGTCCTCTTCCGCCACTAGGTCGAGCTCGACAGCTTGATCCAGGATGACGTCGCGAACACGACCCGCCTCCGGGTCGCCCGGAGGAAGAGAAAGCCACCGGCTGAGCGAAGACTGAAGGGCCTCTAGATCGGTGTAGAGCCCGGATCGCCCCACCGGAGGGGTCATATAGCTGATGAGGGTAGCTGCAGAGCGGCGCTTAGCGATGGTGCCTTCGGAGGGGTTGTTCGCCGCATACAGATAGAAGTTTGGAAGGCCACCGATCAGTCGGTCCGGCCAGCACTCCTCCCCGAGGCCGACTTGTCGTCCAGGCATGAACTCCAGGGCCCCGTGGGTTCCGAAGTGGAGCACCGCGTGCGCATCGAAGTCCTCGCGGAGGAATCGATAGAAGGCCGAGAACGCATGGGTCGGGCTGAAGCTTCGCTCAAAGAGGAGCCTCATCGGGTCGCCTTCGTAGCCGAAGGTCGGTTGGACACCGACGAGGACGCTGCCAAAACGGGCGCCCAGGATGAACAAGCTTCGTCCATCGGCCTGCTGGCGGCCGGGTGCGGGCCCCCACTGAGCTTCGATCTCGGCCAAATGGGGCTCGCGTCGGACGTGATCGTCGACGGGGACGGTCGCAAGCACGTTGGCGTCGGTGCCGTAGCGCTCGGAGTTACCGCCCAGCACCCGTTCCCGGAGCTCTTCGACGCTGTCCGGAACGTCGACATCATAGCCCTCGGACGCGAGCCGACGGAGGGTGGCGTGAAGCGAGGCAAAGACGGAGAGGAAAGCGGCCGTACCCGTCGCTCCACCATTGGGGGGAAAGTTGAAGAGGACGATCGCGATTCTGCGTTCCGTCGCGCGGGCTCGGCGCAAGCGGACCAAGGCTTCGACGCGTTCCGTGAGGCGCTCAACCCGATCGGCAATCGGCAACATCGCCCGGGGAGCCTCGGGAGTCGTGGCCTCGGTACGCCCGCCGTAAACGAGGGGGTTCGTGGCGCCGTCGATCTCCGGGATGGCCACCATAATGGTGGATTCGACGGGAAGAAGCCCCCGCGCCGAAGCCTTCCACTGCTCCACCGTCTGAAACTCGATAGCCTGAGCGGAAAGATAGGGGACGTCGAGCTCGGCGAGCGTCTTCCGGGCGGCGTCGGCGTCGTTGAAGGCGGGGCCTCCCACGAGAGAGAATCCCGTCAGGGAGACCAAGGCGTCGATGGTCGTCTTGCCGTCCTTGCGGAAGTATCTCTCGATAGCGGAGCGCGCGTCGAGGCCCGCCGCGAACGCGGTGACCACTTCGAGGCCGCGGGCCTCGAGGCTACGGATGACGCCGTCGTAGTGCCGGGCGTCTCCCGCGAGGACGTACGATCGCATCACGAGGACGCCCACCCGTCCCACGGATGCACCATTGGGCTTCGGGAGGTCCGCCGGGTCCTCGGAAACTCGGCGAGGAAGATCCGGGTGGTATAGGCCCGTCTCGGGATAGTGAGCCGGCATCTTCGCGTCGACCTTGCCGCGATAGATGCGTCGAGGTCCGTCCGCGTAGCGACCTACGAGGTAGCGGACCATATTCGCGATGTTGTCGTCCGAGCCCGCTAGCCAGTATTGGAGGGTGAGAAAGTACGCTCGAACGTCTTGAGCCGTTCCCGGAATGAAACGGAGGATCTTGGGGAGGCGGCGGAGCATGGCCATCTGCCGCTCTCCGGCCTGCGCGCCGCCCGAGTTTTTCTTGCTCCCTCGAAGGCGCTTCAGCAGCGCGAGAGGCCCCTTGGCCTCTCCGTCCATTCGGAATCCACCAAGTCGGGTGAGTTTGATGATCTCGCCCGCCGCGATGAAACCGACCATCGCGTCGCAGTCCTCTCGACGGGCCTCGAGGGCGGGGAGGACCGCTCGGACCTGGTCCTCCATGAACAGCATATTGGCGAGAACGACGTGGCCTCGACCGATATCGTTCAGGCAGCGCTCCAGTGCGGTCGGGTTGTCCGCCCAGTCTGACGCGGCGTGAAGACACAGCTCAAGGTTGGGGAGCTGCTCCCGCAACTCCGCTCGGGCGCGATCGACCGCCCCCGCGATATGGCGGTCCATGGTGATCAACACCACCACCAGGGCCGGATGATCAGCGGCCGAAGTGCGCCTTCGCGTCATAGAGTGTCTCCAGTGTGATGGTTGTGAGGCCGTGGTCGCGGGCGAAGCGCTCCGTGTTTCGCCGTGCCTTGCCTCGAACGAAGAACGGGATCTTCTTGAGCTCTTTCTCCGCCTCAGAAGCCCAGCTGGGATCTGAAGGCGAAGGGGGTTCAGTCGGGGCGGCGGCGGCCTGGGGACTCGCGGCTTGCGAACCGGGGAGCTCGATCGGGTCGGACACCGACCGCTTGCCCAGGTGAGATGGGCCGGCCCCATCGGAGAACTCGAAGTCTTCCCGAAACATGCCGAGGAGATGTTCCTCGAGACCCATCATCAGGGGATGGACCCACGTATCGAAGAGGACGTTGGCCCCCTCAAAGCCCATTTGCGGCGAGTACCGAGCTGGGAAGTCCTGGACGTGGACCGGCGCTGAGATCACCGCGCACGGTAGACCGAGGCGCTTGGCTACGTGTCTCTCCATCTGCGTTCCCAACACGAGCTCCGGCTGGGACGAAGCGATGGCCTCCTCAACTTCGAGATGGTCGTCGGTGATGAGCGCCTCCAGGCCGAGCTCCTTGGCGGCGCGGCGGACATCGCGTGCGAGCTCGCGAGAGTAGGTACCGAGCCCCACCACTTCGAAGCCCAGCTCCTCGCGGGCCACACGAGCGGCAGCGAGGGCGTGCGTGCCATCTCCGAAGACAAACACGCGCTTTCCGGTGAGGTAGGTGGAATCGATGGACTTTGAGTACCAAGGCATCCGACTCGACTCCCGCTCGAGGATAGGCGTCGGGTCGACGTTCACGATCTGACTAACGGCCTGAATGAAGTCGCAGGTTGCATTTACGCCGATCGGCGTAACGGAGACCATGGGTTGGCCGAACTGGCGCTCGAGCCATCGGGCTGCCGTCTCGCCGGTCTCGCGGTACATCACGACGTTGAAGTCGGCCTCTGGGATGCGTGCGATGTCCTCGATCGTCGCGTCGTAGGGCGCAACGACGTTCACCGTGACTCCGAGCTCCTGAAGGAGGCGACGGATCTCGGTGACATCGTCCCGGTGGCGGAATCCCAGCGCGGTGGGCCCTAATAGGTTGCAGGTAGGTGGACCCTCCGGCCTAGGACCGTCGCGACCTCGCGCGAACCCACGGACGATTTGGTAAAAGGTCTCGGCAGCTCCCCAGTTCTCCTTCCTCTGGTAGCTCGGGAGCTCGAGGGGAACGACCGGAACGGGAAGGCCTAGCGTCTTTCCGATACCTCCCGGGTCGTCCTGAAGGAGCTCGGCGGTGCAGGAGGCGCCAATGAGCATGGCGTCAGGCGAGAAGCGCTCGCAGGCTTCGCGGGCGCTGGCCTTGAAGAGTTCCGCTGTGTCCGAACCCAAGTCTCGGGCCTGAAAGGTCGTATACGTCACTGGCGGACGGACTTGGCGCCGCTCGATCATGGTGAAGAGGAGATCGGCGTAGGTATCACCCTGGGGAGCGTGCAGTACGTAGTGCACGCCCTTCATGGCGGTGGCGACGCGCATCGCGCCGACATGGGGCGGTCCCTCGTAGGTCCAGACGGTAAGCTTCATTGACCGACTCCCAATTTGGCTCGGCGCACGAGGGGACGGGCGAAGAGCTCAGCCAAATCAGCGGCTTGCTCGAAGCCGTGGACCGGCGTGAACACGAGCTCGATCGACCACTTGGTGGCATAGCCCTCGACCTCGAGAGGGTTGGCCAGACCGAGACCACACACGACGAGGTCGGGTTCAGCGGCTCGGCAGCGATCCAGCTGCCGCTCGACGTCCTGCCCTTCGCTCACCTGAACTCCCTCCGGCAAGAGCTCCAGCTCCCGGGCAAGGTGGGTTCGATGGAGATAGGGCGAACCGACCTCGGTAAGGACCATGCCCAGCTCACGCGCAAGAAACCGAGCCATCGGGACTTCCAGCTGCGAGTCGGGGAAGAAGAAGATCTTTCGGCCCTCCAACAGGGGCCGGTACCTCTCGAGCGCGCGCTCCGCCCTCGCCGCGCGGGGCGTAACGGTGGCGTCGAAACGTTCCTCAGCAACCTGCCACGCGTCAGCGGCAGCGTGCAGCCAAGCCTTGGTTCCCTCAACCCCGAAGGGGAAGGGAGCATCCAGGCGTTTTGCGCCCCGCTCCTCGAGAGCTCGAGCGGTGTCGCCCAAGAAGGGCTGGGCGAGGAGGTAGGAGGTGTTGGGACCGACTCCGGGGAGTTCTCCGCTCCGGCGCGGAGGGAAAAAGGCGACGGGTTCGACACCCATCTCCTGGAAGAGTCGGGACAGCTGATCCTCTACGACGTCGGCCAGAGCCCCGACGACGAGGAGCTGG
Organism: Myxococcota bacterium; assembly: GCA_039819565.1. GTDB lineage: Bacteria > Myxococcota > Kuafuiibacteriia > Kuafuiibacteriales > Kuafuiibacteriaceae > JAHQVK01. Next base: position 10,795 of record JBCBRU010000094.1, read on the forward strand.
CGTTCCGTGCGGCTCTTCATCTCCGGTACGAGGGCCGCAAGACATGCGTCCTCTCCTTGCGTAAAGGTGGTTTCGATACCGCTTCCAGAATAGCTGAGCACGCGCACGTCGCGCTCGCCGGCGAGCTTGCGGTCGAGCCGGGCAGCCGCTCGACTGAGATCGAGCTTGATCACCTCGGAAGGACATGAGCCCACCAAGAACAAAAGGCGGATATCCTGCCTTCGCGCCAAGAGGCGTTCGACGACCCGATCGAGCTCATCGTCGGCATCAGCCAAGCCCGCAAGGTCCTTGTCTTCAATGATTGCCGTTGCGAACCGGGGCTCCGCGAAGATCATCACCCCCGCCGCGGACTGCATCAGGTGTGCACAGGTCCGAGAACCGACGATAAGAAAGAACGCGTCCTGGATCTTTCGGTGGAGCCAGACGATGCCGGTGAGGCCGCAAAAAACTTCGCGTTGACCTCGCTCCTTCAGGACCGGAAGCGCGGGAGGCGTCGGAGGAGAGGATAGGGTCGTCACGAGGCCACCTCCACCGGGTTCATGGGGGAAGGCTCGCTGGCCTGACCCTCTAGACGGGCAGCGCGGAGCTTGAGGACGAACTGGGTAGCGTTGATGACGTAGGCTCCGTACGCCGCCAGAGCGATGAGCATCTCACCCCTCGAGTCCACGCTCGAGGTCGTGAGCGCCCATAGATAGGCGGTGTGGAGGGCCAGGACGAGCATGCTGAAGACGTCTTCCCAAAAGAAAGCCTTGGCGAAGAGATAGCGGCCGAAGACCACCTTCTCCCAAATGGAGCCGGTGACCATGATGAGATAGAGGATCGCGGTCTTAAGAACGACCGAACCGGTCGCCCAGCCGTAGCCTTCGCCGGTCAGCAGATAGCGGAAGACAAGGGCCAGACTGACCAGGAATACCAGGAACTGGAGGGGGGCCAAGACGCCCTGCACCAACGTCCAAGGCGTTGCGTCACGTCGCTGCCGCTGCTCCGGTGTGTAGAGGCCTCGCGGTCGAGGCTGGGATGGCCCCAAGTTGCGGTCAACGCTAGACATTTGCTTCTCTAGGGCTTGCACCAGGCCGTGGTGCCCAGAGGTCCCCCCACGACACAATTGAGGGTATGCCTGGCCAGAGAGAGTGTCAACCAACTTGGACGTAAATGGGTCTTTACATAGAGGAAGACCCGCATTAGAAATTAGGAGGACGATCGGTGGCGTCACCCGCCCTCGGGGAGGGGAACGCGCTCTGGACGTGATCGTCCGAATCGCTCGGGAGGGCATCGAATGTCTGGTCTGGGGAGCATGATCGATCTCGTCGAGATCTGTGGCAGGTCGCTCGTTGATCGGAAGGGTTCCGGTACATTGGCAGATCGCTCAGGAGGTCTGAACGAAACGTCTGACCCGTCCGCTCCGAGTTCGATGGATCGGATGGGGGTTCGGCAGGTCATCGAAGCGGAGATCGTTCCTCGGCTCCTCCTGAGTCATGCCGCGACCCGCTCCAAGAAGGGAGCGGAGCACGCACCCACCGGCGAAGACGTGGCCGAAATGGCCCGAATCGTCGTCGCTCATGACTTCACGACCGCGCGCTCGTTCATCTCTGCCGTCGAGGCCTCGGGTGTGGACCGTGAGGGCATTCTCCTAGAACTCATAGCTCCGACGGCGCGACTGCTCGGAGAGTTGTGGGCTGTCGACCGATGTACGTGGGCTGAGGTCTCGATGGGTCTCTCTCAGCTTCAGACCCTCGCCCTCGAGCTCTCCTGGCAGAGAATGGACTCGGAGGTCGAACCGAGACGAGGCCGCGTACTCCTAGCCCCGGTGCCGGGTGAGCAGCACACTTTGGGCCTTCGCCTGGTCACGGATCTGCTGCGAGCAGATGGCTGGGATGTGGTGGATCTCAACGGCGCCGAACGCTCCGAGATCCTTCGCCAAGCCTCCGAGGTGCCCTTCGACGCGATCGGTCTCACCGTGAGCAACGATCATCTTCTCCCTGCCTGCCGGGAGCTCATTCGAGAGCTGAGGTCCATCTCCACGAGACCGAACCCGATGGTGCTGGTGGGGGGCGCCCTTTCCCTCGCAGCCGCGGACGTTGAGCAGTTGGGTGCCGACGCCACGGCTACGGACGGACGAGAGGTCGTCCGATTGATGCAGCAATTTTTCGAACGCATGTCTCCCGAGCGAGACGCGGTTCATGAGTGACGAGGGACGGACGAGTGGGGACTGGCGCACAACTTACGGTTAGTCAGTTCCGAGACCCGGAAACATCACTCCTCGGGCTCGATGCCGAGGTGGCAGCGCGGGTGATATCGGCAGCGGCCGATGTCGCTCTGGTCGTGGACGCCGACGGTGTCATTGCGGATCTCGCGTTTGGGGTGGGCGAAGCCCGACGAATGAGTCTTCAGAGCTGGATCGGCCAGGCTTGGGTCGACACCGTAGCCGAAGACAGCGTCTCGAAGGTGAAGGCGCTCCTCGAGGAGGCGGGGCGGGACAGCGCTGCGCGGGCGCGTGAGATCAACCATCGCTTCGAGGACTCGCCCGATCTACCCATCCGTTACAGCGCGGTGCGTTTGGCGGACGATGGGCGGGTCCTGGCCATTGGTCGCGATCTTCGGGAGATCGCCAACCTTCAGCAGCAGCTCGTAGGAGCTCAGCAGACGATGGAGAGGGAGTACGCCCGTCTTCGTCATCTCGAGACTCGATACCGCCTCCTATTTCAGATCAGCACTGAGCCCGTGCTCATCGCGGAGACATCGAGCGACAGGATCAGTGAGGTCAACCCGGCGGCGGCGGAGCTCTTCGGCGAGACGACGGACCGACTCGTGGGGCGCAACCTGGCCAGCGTGTTCTCGACTGAAGCCTGGCCTCAGATGCGCTCCATGCTCGACGAGGTCAAGGTGACGGGAGCCAGCCGAGATGTGCAGGTGGGTCTGCCGTTTTCAGAGACCACCGTCCGTGCGTCGGCCTCGCTCTTTAGGCGAGAGAGTTCTTCATTCTACCTCGTGCGGCTCAACGCTGCGGGGGCTGGAGGGGAGAGTCTGGCGGGCGAAGACTCACGGCTCCTCGAGGTCCTCCGAGGTCTTCCGGACGCATTCGTTCTCATCGACAGCGAACGACGCGTCATTGCCGTCAACGGCTCCTTCCTCGATCTCGCGCAGCTGGCTACCGAGCAGCAGGCCCGTCGTGCCTCGCTCGAGGACTGGCTTGGGCGACCCGGCGTCGATCTCAACATCTTGATGGCCAACCTCCGGGAGCATGGCTCGGTGAGAAACTTCGCCACGGTTCTCCGGGGGCAGTTCGGCTCGGTGGAAGAGGTCGAGGTATCCGGAGTGGCCGCGACGACGGGGACCGAGCCCTGCTACGGGTTCATGATTCGCCCCGTCATCTCTCGTTTCGATCTAGAGACACCGCTCGGCGGCGAGCTCCCGAGTTCGGTCCAGCAGCTTACGGGGATGGTCGGTCGGGTCCCGCTCAAAGAGATCATTCGCCGCACGACCGACGTCATCGAGAGCCTTTGCATTGAGGCGGCGCTGGAAGTCAGCGGTGACAATCGAGCCTCGGCCGCACAGATGCTGGGACTGAGCCGACAGAGTCTCTATGCGAAACTTCGCCGGCACGGCATCGGCGACCTGGACGGAGGGAGCAGCGACTCATGACGGCTAACGTTCAGGTCCCCGTACGAAGCCTTCCGGTTCCAGGGGCCGTCCTCGAACTCCTGAAACCTATCACGTGGTTCGCCCCGATGTGGGCGCTTGCCTGCGGCGTCGTCTCCTCCGGAGCGTCGGTCGCGGATCGCTGGCCTTTCCTGGTGGGAGCGATTCTCCTCGCCGGGCCCCTCGTGTGCGGCACGAGTCAGGCCGTGAACGACTGGTATGACCGAGAAGTCGACGCGATAAACGAGCCCCAACGTCCGATTCCGTCCGGTCGAATTCCCGGACGGTGGGGGCTCTATATCGCGGTGGGATGGTCGCTGGTGGCGGCGGCGGTGGCGGCTACTTTGGGGCCGGTGGTCTTTGGCGCGGGCCTTTTCGGACTCGCTCTCGCATGGGCCTATAGTGCCCCGCCGCTTCGCTTAAAACACGATGGTTGGGCCGGGGTCGTCGCTGTGGGGCTCTGCTACGAAAGCCTCCCTTGGTTCACGGGAGCGGCCGCCGTGGGGGGAGGCTGGCCTCGATGGGAAGTCACCCTCGTGGCTCTTCTCTACGGGGTGGGAGCCTTCGGAATCATGATTACCAACGACTTCAAAGCGGTCGAAGGAGATCGTGAGCTGGGATTGCGCTCGGTGCCCGTGCGTTTAGGGATTCGGGGCGCGGTGCGTGCGGCCTGCATCCTCATGCTCCTGCCTCAGCTGGTGGTTATCGCGCATCTCGCGAGCTGGGGTGGGACCTACTCAGTGGTCGTGGTGGGGACCTCAGTGGTTCTGCAAGGTCTGCTCATGACTCGACTCGCACAGGATCCCAAGGGGCATGCCGCCTGGTTCAACGCTACGGGTACCACGCTCTATGTTCTCGGCATGATGGTCACGGCGGTGGCTCTCGGAGGAATGACGCCATGATAACTCCCCACAACGGAAACTTCGGTTGGGTCGGGATCTTCCGGTTGGGTCTCATTCAGACCGCGCTCGGAAGTATCGTGGTCTTGACCACCTCAACCCTAAATCGCGTGATGGTGGTCGAGCTCGCTCTGGCCGCAATGTTGCCGGGAGTGCTGGTAGGGCTTCACTCCGCACTGCAGGTGTCCCGTCCAATGTGGGGTCATGCCTCCGATGGGGGACGGCGTCGCAGTCCGTGGATCGCGGGGGGGATGATCATTCTCGCGGGAGCAGGAGTCCTCGCCGCCAAGGCCACGGCCATCATGTCCGAACAGCTCGAGCTGGGGATCGCGGTGGCGGTCGTCGCGTATCTCCTGATCGGGGTTGGGGTGGGCGCGGCAGGAACCAACCTCCTCGCCCTCCTGGCCGCTCGGGTCGACGCCGATAGAAAGGCGCCGGCGGCAGCGATGGTCTGGATCATGATGATTGCTGGGTTCATCGTCACCACGGCCACGGCCGGAGCCCTCCTGAAGCCGTTCTCCTTCGATCGACTGGTGGAGGTGACCGCTTGGGTTTCGGCCGCGGCGCTCCTCGTGACCTTCGTGGCCCTATTCCGGCTGGAGGGGAGGGCGATGGTCCAAACCCATGCATCCGATGCGCCGCGGACACCGTTCGTCGAAGCCCTCAAAGAGGTGATGAAGGATCGCGAGGCTGCCACCTTTACGGTGTTCGTCTTCGTCTCGATGTTGGCCTACAACACACAAGATCTCATCCTCGAGCCCTTTGCAGGCGCCGTCTTTTCCCTCTCACCCGGGGACAGCACCCAACTCACGAGCGTTCAGCACAGCGGGGTCCTCTTCGGCATGATCTTGGTGGCCTGCCTAGCTGGGCGCATGCGCTGGAGTGCGTTACGTCCGCTGGCTCGGCTCCTGGAAGTCTTCGGTCTCCGCTCTACGAAGAGATGGGCGGTCGTGGGCTGCGTGGCTTCCGGTCTCCTTCTCTTTGCTCTCGCCGCATCAGGTTTCATGACCGAGGATCCCGAGGTCCTTCGTCGGCTCGTTGGCGGCCTCGGCTTTGCGAACGGAGCTTTTGCGGTCGCCGCCATTGGTTGGATGATGGGGCTCGCGAGCAAGGGAGGCGGCGGCAAAGAGGGGATTCGGATGGGACTATGGGGAGGGGCGCAGGCCATCGCCTTTGCTCTCGGCGGTTTCGTCGGAACGATGGGCGTCGACATCTTTCGCTATACCCAGAACTCTCCAATCGTTCCCTACGCGGCGGTCTTCGTCGTCGAGGGCGCGATGTTTCTCGTCGCTGCAACCCTTGCTTCCCGCCTGGGCGCAACGCGGTCCGGACTCTCGGCCTCGGATCTGGTCGCAGCCACCCTTTCACCTGACGAGGCGTCGCCCGGCCCCCTAGCCGGGGCCGCTCGGGAGCTTTCCGCATGAACGACAACGATAACTCGACTGCCCCCATCTACGACGCCGTCGTCGTCGGCGGCGGACCCTCTGGGTCGACCGCCGCGACCGAACTCGCCCGTGCCGGGCATTCGGTCCTTCTCATCGACCGAGGAGGTCGAATTAAGCCGTGCGGTGGGGCCATTCCTCCCCGACTCATCCGTGATTTCGACATTCCCGATGAGCTTCTTTGCGCTCGGATTCGCTCGGCGCGCATCGTTTCGCCCTCTCTTCAGAAGGTCGATATGCCGATCGATGGTGGCTTCGTGGGGATGGTCAATCGCGAGACCTTCGATGAGTGGCTCCGCGTCCGCGCTGAGAGTACGGGCGCAGATCGGGTGCGTGGGTTATTCGAGACCTTTACGAGCGACGACGATGGCCTGGTCAGCGTGACCTATCGTGAGGGCGGAAAGCCGGGCGAAGGACCTCTACGGACGGTGCGCGCTCGCCTCCTCATCGGCGCCGATGGCGCCCGCTCCAAAGTTGCCCGTAAGGCACTCCCCGAGGGCAAGAATACCCCCGAGTGCGTTTTCGCCTACCACGAGATCGTCGCTATCGAAAACGAAGCCCCGGCCGACTACGACGGAGCCCGCTGCGATGTCGTGTACGACGGCCAATACTCGCCGGACTTCTATGGCTGGGTCTTCCCGCATGGTTCAACGGCAAGTATCGGAACCGGAAGCGCCCAGAAGGGGTTCAGCCTTCGGGGCTCGGTGGGATCACTCCGCGCGTCCACAGGTCTCGAAGACGTGAGGACAATCCGCAAGGAGGGGGCGCCGATACCCATGAAGCCACTTCCTCGCTGGGACGATGGACGTAACGTGGTTCTCGCAGGAGATGCGGCCGGTGTGGTCGCCCCCTCGTCGGGGGAGGGCATCTACTACGCTATGGTCGGTGGTCAGCGAGCCGCGGAGGCCGGAGCTGAGTTCCTGGCCACCGCCGACGCTCGCTGTCTCCGCCGGGCTCGGAAACGCTTCATGAAAGACCACGGACGGGTTTTCTTCATCCTGGGCCTGATGCAGCGCTTTTTCTATTCCAGCGATGCGCGGCGCGAGCGTTTTGTGACGATGTGCAAGGACAAAGACGTTCAGCGGCTCACCTGGGAAGCCTACATGAACAAGGAGCTCGTCCGCACCAGCCCGGCTGCCCATGTCCGCATCTTCTTCAAGGACATGGCCCACCTGCTAGGTCTGGTGTCTCCGAGGACCGATGGATGAGGAGCCGCTTCTCTTCTTTGTAGACATCGCGCTGCTCTTCATCCTCGCCGAACTCATGGTCCTTGGTTTCCTGCGTTTCAAGGGCCTTGGACGGATGTCCATCGTTGATGTGATTGGACATCTCTCCGCCGGAGCTCTGCTATTGTTGACTCTGCGGGCGCTCATTCGAGGATGGGAGATGGTGGCCTTTGCCTGCCTCCTCGCTTCGTTCCCGGCCCATCTATTGGACCTCCAACGCCGCTGGCGTCGGCCTGGAAAAGAGGTCGGGCAGCCCGCGGACGACCGCGGTTAGGGAGGCACGTGCTCAGACCAGAGGTCCGAGTTCAGCTCCCACGATGAGGACCGCGGTGGAAACGACGGCGATGAGTACATTGTCGTCGATCGGCCCAAACTCATAGCGCTCCACGACGGTAGCGGCGACCGCCGCGAGCATGGACCAGACTGGAATGGACGGCGTTGCCACCGACCCTACGACCCACGCGAGCGGGAGACAGACCGCGAGCATGAAGAGGTTTCCGATCGGGTGCTTGGAGCGTTTTCGCACCCAGATATTGCGGACTACCCCGGTTACGCCATCACCGAAGGACATGAACAACGCGGGGAGGATCGCGAGCCAAGGATTTCCGAGCAGCCACCAGAGAAAGGACAACGAGATCCACCACATAAGGGCGAAGCTGACATCGTTCTTATTTTCTTCTGTTTGGAACCAATAGAGCCGCATTCCCGTTGCGTGGGTGAGATGGATGAAGACACCAAGGAGAATTCCGCCCACCATCGGGTAGACCCAGCTCTCGAACACGAAAGGGACGGCGAGGGTTGGAAGACCGCTTCCAACCATATGGACGATCTTGCGGTTGTAGTAGACGGCTCGGATCGGCTCGACGCCGCTGGACACCATCCAACCGTAAGGAAAACGAGTGAGGAAGAGGACCGCCATCACGAACAGTCCGAGGGCGATCGCCCAAAGCAGCTGGGGGGTCACGTGGGCGCCGATGATACCCGGGGCTCTCGGCAGGTCGAGCGGCGTTGCTCCTCTCGTCCAGGATGTCTGAGGGGACTGCCCACGTTGTAAATGAACATTGACACAATTGTGTCAGATCACTTTGACAATGGCCCCTGGCAGCGAGAAAGTGTGGGTGTGGAGCCCGTGGCTGCCGACCTTCCGCCGGCGCTGGAGGCGGAGATCCGGACGTTCGACGCCTCGACCGGCCGGGTTGCTTTCTACTTCTCTCCAGGCGCCGGAGCTCCGGTGCTGCTCATTCACAGCGTCAACGCCGCGGCGTCTTCCTTTGAGATGAAGACGGTTTTCGACGCCCTCCGGGGGATCCGGCCGGTCTACGCGCTCGAACTTCCGGGGTTTGGACAGAGCGCGCGGCCCGCCTTTCGCTACTCCATCCGGACCTATGTCGATGCGATCCTTGCTTTGTCGGAGCGGGCTCATGATGCCCATGACGGCCCTGTCGACGCCATTGCGCTGTCCCTGTCGTCTGAGTTTCTTGCGCGCGCCGCGGTCGAAAGACCCAAGGTCTATCGGCGGCTGGCGCTGATCAATCCCACGGGTTTCTCGCGAGGGTCGAACCGCCTGCGAAGTTCGGGCGAGACCCGGGAGGTCCCGGGGTTCCCGTTTTTCTTCGAGCGTCG
>JBCBRU010000095.1:0-19606 GCA_039819565.1 Myxococcota bacterium
ACTAACCCCCGGCTCCGACGGCGGGGGGAGCTCCAGCCAAAACGTAGAGCCCTGTACGGGCGCGAGTAGCCGCCCCGGACAGGGCTCTACGTTTTGGCTGGAGCTCCCCCCGCCGTCGGAGCCGGGGGTTAGTTGAGCAAGGACGCCAGATACTCGTTCTTCTTCGCGGCCCACTGCTCGGCCAGCTTCTTAGTCTGACGGGCGAGCTTCGGCTCTTTAACGTCGGTCAGCTTCTTGGCTACCCGATCGTAGAAGGAGAGGACCTCGGGGATCGGCCGCTTGAGACGCTTGATATGCTTCTCCGCTTCCGCGTAAGCCGCCTGAGCGCCGTCTCCGAGATAGTTCCAGAGGTTGACGTCGCCGTAGAACTCCTGGGCCTCCGGAAAATACTTCTGCGCGTCCATGGCCCGCTGAAGAGGCTCGGCGACCTTCTCTAGGTCGGCCTTCTTGCCCTTGTTCTTCTCCTCCTCGAAGGCCACCTGGGCGAGCCCGAGAAGAATCTCCGGGTCGTCGCCGAGCTCGGCCGCCTGAGTGAAGTGAGACTTGGCAGCCTCGAGATCGCCCTTGGCGAGCGCGTGCTTGCCTCGGAAGATTTCATACTCGGGCCCTTTGAGGCCCTGCATGGACTTCTCGAGCTCGTCGACGAGGGTGAGGGCTGCGTCGTCGGCCCGCTGGCTCTTCAGCTTCGCGAGGTCCCACTTCAGTCCTCGGAAGAGCGGCTTCATCGCGATGGCCTTCTCGTAGAGGGCGACCGCCTCGTCGAGATTGCCCTGGACTTGCTGGGCCTTGGCCTCGGTGGCGAGGAACGGAGGGTAGTCGGCGCGCTTCGCCTTGGCCTTGCCGACCTCCTCGAGCGCCTTGGCCCCATCGCCCACGGCGATCTGCAGCTCCGCCTTCGCCCAATGGAGGAAAGCCTCCGTATAAGCGCTCTTCGGTCGCTCGGACTTCTCGACCTCCTCGATGATCTTCGCGGGCGTAGTGAGATTGCCGTAGCTCCTCAAACGAAGCGCCGCGAGATAGGTTCGGGCCAGTTCGTGCTCCGGGTTCATGTTGGCCCGGACGATCCCGTCGAGGTGCTTGATGGCTGCCTTTTCGCTGCCCTGGCGATGCGAGCCATCGGCGAGGGTCATGCGGTAAGCGATGGCGCTGAAGTCAGCGTCGGTCGCGGACTTCATGATGCGGTTACCTTCGATGAAGTCCCCTTGCTCCATCTTGGCCCAGCCGAGGGCGTGAGCGAGGACCGGAGCGCTCCGATCTTGATCGAGGAGGTCTTTGACCATGCGCTCGGCAGCCTCCGGCTGGCCCTTGACGATTTTCAGATAGGCCTCGACCGCATAGCGAGCGGGTGACTCGACATTGGCTTGCTGGGCCGCGGACAGGTGCTGGCCAACCTGGCTGAGCGTGTCGAGTCCGTGCGTCGCGTGCTGGAAGAGAAAGTTCTCGGCCAGAGCGGCTTCGACACGGCCGTCGCTGTTCAGCTCGAGGGCCTCCGAGAAGAGCTTCTCGGCCTCGGCGAGGGATGCGAGGTCGTTCTTTTTGCTCTTGCTTCGCGCCTTCGTAGCCAGCTCTTCCACCTGTTCTCGCGTGTTGACGTAGTTTTGGTAGAAGTAAATGGCGGTGCCGCCGAGCGCGAGCAGGATGATGATGTCTCGCAGGAACTTGCCGAAGCCCTGGCGCGGCGGCGCCGAGGGCTCGAGGTCTTCGAGAGAGACGTCGGGAGCGTTATCTGAATTCTGAGACATCCAATGACCTCGTGGGCTTCAGCGAGCGGCTCTCGGATTGAGAGGGGGGCGCGATGTTCGCAACTCCGAGAGGATGGAGAAGCCCAAAGATTCCGGGTGTCTATCAATGACCATGGATGGTGTCAAGATGTCGACCCTAGCAGGTGCGCACATCGGTCGATCGCCTTGCTCAGGTGAGGCCAACGTCTCTCCCGAGAAGCCGCCGCTCATTGTCGTTGTCGGTGGCGCAGACGGTGGGTAGCCTGGTTCTCGTGACCCGACGGGACAGCCGCAACATCAACCTCTCGTGCTCCTTCTGCGGGAAGAGCCAGCGCGAGGTGAAGAAGCTCATTGCCGGTCCCACCGTCTACATCTGCGACGAGTGCATCCGCCTGTGTAACGACATCATCGCCGAGGAAAAGATGAAGGAGGGGGCGCTCGGGCCCAAAGAGCGCATTCCTCCTCCCACTGAGATCAAGGCTTTCCTCGACGACTATGTGATCGGGCAGGGCGACGCGAAGACGGTGCTCAGCGTTGCGGTCTACAACCACTACAAACGCATCGGTCTTCGCGAGCAGTCCGATGGGGTCGAGATCCAAAAGTCCAATATCCTGATGATCGGCCCTACCGGGACGGGCAAGACCCTCCTCGCCCAGTCCCTCGCCCGCTTTCTGAAGGTCCCCTTCACCGTCGCGGATGCGACCACCCTCACCGAGGCGGGCTACGTCGGGGAAGACGTGGAGTCGATCATCCAAAACCTTCTCGCCTCGGCCGACAACGATATCGAGCGGGCGCAAAAGGGCATCGTGTACATCGACGAGATCGATAAAGTCGCGCGCAAGGGCGACAGCCCCTCGGCGACCCGAGACGTCTCGGGCGAAGGAGTTCAGCAGGGCCTGCTCAAGCTGCTCGAGGGCACCAAGTGCAACGTCGCTCCGCGCGGCACGAAGAAGTATTCCCAGCAGGAATACGTCCAGGTCGACACATCCAACATCCTGTTCATCGTGGGCGGAGCTTTCGTGGGCCTCGAGCAGATTATCGGGCGTCGCCTTGGCAAGAGCGGTATCGGGTTTGGTTCTGAGATCGATTCGAAGCAGAAGAGGCGCACGGGGGAGATCCTCGAGCGGGTCGAGGCGTCCGACCTCGGCAAGTTCGGCCTGATTCCGGAGTTCGTCGGTCGACTGCCGGTGTGCGCGACGCTCCAGGACCTCACCGAGGACGACCTCGTCACGATTCTCACGGAGCCGAAGAACGCTCTGGTCAAACAGTACAAGAAGCTCGTCGCTCTCGAGGGGGTCAAGCTGTCCTTCACGAAGCAGGCGCTGCACGCGATCGCCAAGGAAGCTATCCGGAGGGAGTCCGGAGCCCGGGGGATGCGCGCGATTCTCGAGAATCAGATGCTCGACATCATGTACGAGGTACCCTTCCTCCCTGGGGTCAAGGAGTGTCGCATCACCCGCGAGGTGATCGAAAAGGGCGAGAACCCCATCCTCATCTACGAAGAGACCGAAGCCAGCGCCTGATCCGCTCGGGCACGCGAGAGTTACCGAGGACCGCTGATGAGCCGTCGCACCGGAGTGCGACGGATGAACCGCCCCGCCAGCTTGCGAGCGCGGACGATGCCCGGTTCGACGACGACATCCCGAACCATCCGGCCGGCCGAGCGAGCCCCTCGGGGGAGGGCCCGAAACGTCACTTCGATATGCTCGCTGCGTTCGGTGCGAACGTCGCGCACCGTGACCAGGGAAGAAAGCAATCCCACGATCTCGCGATGACGAGGCTCGCTGAAGCGCTCGGAGCGCATGAGGTCCAGGGTGATGCGATTGCCCTCCGCGTGAACCACGACGGGGGGAATGTCGGGAAGCTCGTTGACGAGGTCGCCGGGTCGGGAGAGGTCGAGCGCCCCGGACTTGATGAGGGCTGAGAGCTGGGTCTTTTCGTGGCTGAGGATATCGATCTTGAGGTCCTCGATGCGAAGCTCCAGCCGTATCTGCTGGTCGTCGATCTCTATGTTCTGAACGAAGAGCGCCGAGGTGATTCGCATCCGCGTCTTCATGCGCTCGACGACGGCGCCGAAACGCAGACCGGGTGGGGCCACGTCGAGCTGCGCCTCCACGCCCCCCTCGCGGGTCAGCTCAGAGAGGATCCATCGAAAGGCGGCGAGGGGAACTCCGATGCGCATCCCGAGACCGCTCCGTACGAACCGGGAGATCTCCTCGGGGTGAGCGCTGAGGTAGCGCACCATGGACTCGACGGCGCGTCTCGGCTCCACCATGCAAGGATCATAGACGCCTTCTGGCGGCGGCGCGAGGGAAAGGCCCAGGGCTCGCCCGGCTCGCGAGCTTGACGGCTCTCCCGTGCCGAGACATCACGCGGGCATGCAGTCCTTCTGGGTGTTCCTCCTCGGAGTGGTCCTCGTGTTGAGCGGGGTGTGCGTCGTTCTCCTCAAGGTCGGTCTCGAGGTGGAATGGGTCGCGAGCACCCTTTTGATCCTGGCCGGTATCTCCTTGGCGGCGGGGGCGCGGCTGCTTCGCGGAGGGGCGGGTCCCGGGTCAGACCAGGATCGACAGGGCTAGCCCGTCCGCCTCACTGAGCCTGCTTTTGGGCAGCGAGGAATTTCTCGACCTCCGCCTCCGCCTGTTTCTGTCGGCGAGCCGTTTCCCCTTGCCCTTCGAGTTCGGACAGGGCCTCGCTGAGGGAAGCGCTGGTGCCCCCCACCGCTTGAGTGGCGGAGATGTCCAGCAGAGCGAGATGGAGGTTCGATAGCTCCACCACGGTGCGCTCCTGCTCCCGCTCTAGGTTACGGGACTGCTCAGCCAAGCGGCCAAGCATGACTTCGCGCTCCTCGAAAGCATGAACGGGCTCGTCCACGGAGGGGGCTGACCCCTTCGCGGCTCGGTTGAGGGCCTCGATGATCCGCATCCGCAATCGACCCTGCTCCTCGATGCGTCCGAGGGCGACATCGACGGGCGCCAGAATGCGGGGGCCATCGGCGCGGGCGCCGAGGACGTCCCGTATCTGAGCGCGCAGATCGAGGGCTCGGGCGAGCGGAGTGCCCTTTCCCGCGCGCTGACGCAGCCCCCGCAGCTCCGACTCGCCAAGAAGGCGAGGGCCAGAGCGCAGACGTGGGGCGACGGCGCTACGGAACCATCGAAAAGCGAGGGCCCCGACCCCAAAGAAGAAAATCAGAAGGAGGAGCGGGCGGAGCATCTTACTCGCCGAGGAAGAACTCTCGCCACGTCTTCATGCTCCCGAAGCGTTTCATGAAGTCGGGGTCATTGGAGTTCAGCTGGATCTCTCCGAGTTCGAAGTTCTCGGCCGCGGTGATCGCGGAGAACGTTCGACCCGCTCTCGAGGCGAGAGCTTTGGCCTTGAGTCGCTCTCCGAGCGCCTCCGCCTTGGATTCCGCAAGGTCGCCTTCGGCCTTGAGTTCGGCGTAGATGGCGTCGCCCTCGGAGCGCCGCTTGCGGTCATACTGCACCGCCTGCGCTTCGAACTCGGCGATCTCGAGCTCGTACTTGGTCTTGAGCTCCTCGATGCGCTGGTTCCACTCCTCCCGCTTCAAGGCGATCTCTTTGTCGATCGTCTTCTCCAGGGTGTCCGTCTCCTGGACGGCGACGGACTGCTTGCGCTTGGCTTCGTCGAGCCGCCCCTGAACTGAGAAGTACTGCTTATCTTGGAGCTTCTGCTCGTACTCGTTTCGGAAGCGAATGGCTCTGATGACCACGTGGTCGGCTTCGATGTGGTACCGAGCGAGCTGTTCATTGAGCTTGGGGAGGATGGTGGCGGCTGTAGCCTGGCGCTTGTCCGTGTTCTGGATGTCGAGGTTGGTCAGGTCGGCGAGCGTCTCACGCAGAATACCCGTCGACGTTGAGCGAACCTTCTCGGGATAGGAGTCGCCGAAGCCTTCGCGGATGATCATCCACGCCTCACCATCCTTGATCCGCCAAGGGATGGTGACGTCCACGAAGATCACGTTGTTGCCGGAAGTTCGGATCTCCAGAGCATCCGCCTCGGCCCCGCCTTCTGTCGAGTAGTCGAGGTACTGTAGGGTTCGCGGCAGCCGATAATAGCTATGAAAGAAAGGGAGTCGGAATTGGTATCCGAGCCCGTAATCGGCCTCACCGATGCCGCCGGTGAGAGAGCGCCGCACGCCGATCTCCCAGGGCTTGATCTGGATGAAGAAGAACTTGGGGACCATCCAGGCCACCAAGAACAGGATGCAGAGGATTTCTACGATTCTACGCATGGCTTGGTCTCCTCAGCGCCGGCTAGGGCGGCCCTCGATGTGCCTGATGTCGATAGGGGCGACCGGCTGCAGGAGCGGAGTCGCCTTGATCTTCTTGAGCTGAGGAAAGACCTTCTCCGCGATCACTCGATTGAGTACGTCGGGGCCTTCCGCTCCGATCGCGGTAATGCGCGCGACGAGACCTTCAGCCTCTTTGCGATAGGCGATCTCGTTCGCGGCAGCTCGGGTCACCTTTTCGTCTCGATAGGCTTTCCCGGCCGCGTCGCGTTCGATGAAATACTTATCAGCCTCCCTGCGGGCGGCCACGAGCTGGTTTTCTGCGGCCTTCTTCCGCGCCTCGAGCTCGGCCACCAAGGTCTGGTACTCGGCGTTCTTCTCCTGGACCACGC
Organism: Myxococcota bacterium; assembly: GCA_039819565.1. Taxonomy (GTDB): domain Bacteria; phylum Myxococcota; class Kuafuiibacteriia; order Kuafuiibacteriales; family Kuafuiibacteriaceae; genus JAHQVK01. The sequence continues at coordinate 6,360 of JBCBRU010000095.1, forward strand.
TCTGCACTTTCAGACCCTTCTCCTGCTCGAGCTTGAGTCGCTTCTCCTCCTGGACTTCGACCTCTTGCTCGGCGTTTTGCCGCACCTCGATGGCTCTCTCTACGCGCTCCTCGAACTTGGGCTTCGGAGTGATGATCTGGGTGACCTCGACGCCGTACGGCGCCAGTCGTTCGTTCAGCCGGGTCTTGGCGTCCGTGGTCGCGGCTCCGTAGGTCGCGGGGTTGGCGACCTCGAGGAAACTATAACGACCGAACTCATCTCGGAGGATCTCCCGCGAATGAACAGCCACCAGGTTCTCCCGGAATCCATCGCGAGGGCCGGAGGTCGAGAGCACCCGCGCGGCTGAGGACGGAACGATCTGGTAGAAGATCTCGAGGCGGTCGAAGTAGAAGTTCGAGCCGTCTTTCGCTCGGACGGTGAGGGGAGGAATTCGTCGCGAGCGGTCGCCGTAGGTGCGGCTCCCTCGACTGCCCGAGCTCTCGGTCGACTCGGCGGCGGCCATCACGAGGATCTGGGGGCGCCGCTCGAGGATGTGCACGCTCTGGATCCCCGGGAGGAAGGTCTTGGCGCCCTGGTCGATCACCACCTGGGCCGTTTCTCCGAACACGCCCACTCCGGTGTTGTTGTAGACCACGCCTACCTCACCCGGTTCGACCTCCACGAAGCCGCCGGCTCCGGTCAGAATCTCGTAGCCGATGATCAGCACGACGAGCCCGATTAATACGGGCGTCACCAAGTTCCGCACGACAGACCCCATACCGAAAAACGGACCATGGCGCTGCGCTACGGTTTCGACCGGGACAAAAAGAAGCCCCGGGCATCTCGTGGATGCCCGGGGCGTGTGACCCTACGGAGACTCGAACTCCGGTCTGCGGCGTGAGAGGCCGCCGTCCTAGACCGCTAGACGATAGGGCCGCGGAGAACCGATTTTGGGGTACAAGGACTCGAACCTTGACTACCGGAACCAGAATCCGGCGTCCTGCCAATTAGACGATACCCCAGCTGTACCCGGACTGTCGCTTCGACGGAGGGGGTTCATGCCATAGCGAGACGGGGGTTCCAAGAGAAAAATCCGCCTCCACAGCGCCTCCTCCCGAGGTTGCGGGACATGCTGGGAATGTCGACTCAGCGGCGCCGCGCGGAGGGTAGGACCGACAGATACACGGTTCGCTTGGCGAGGTCCTCGTACACGTTGATCCCGTCCCAGGTACGGCCAGCGCGGGTGTTCTGGATGTACCAGGCGCGAATCCTAGGCGGCGTCGACACCCGCCGAAAGACCACTCCCGGGACCCGACGGTAGGTCCGGCGTAGCTCCGTCATGATCTTGTTCCAGGGACGTCGAGCGATGAACTGGTTGACCTGTCCGGTCGGCTCGGCACCGTCCGGGATGGTCGCCCCGTGCACACTCCGCGCCTCGGCGCGGACCGAGCTGAGCAGTCCGACCACGAGGAGCGCTGACGTCGCTCCCCTCCTGAGGATGCGCATGGCGGGAAACTGAGCATACCCGGGCGTCGAGTCAATCGTCTCCGGTCCTTCGCGGGCCCTCCGTCGCGGTGCGGCTTGTCGAGACGAGGGAGCCTCTCATAGCATGGCCAGCATGATTCGCCGGGTTGCCCTCGCGATACTCCTCTTCGGATTCGCGGCCTCTCCCGCCTTCGCGACCGTTGTCGTTCCTGTGACCGTGGAGCAGATGGCGCGCCAGGCTCGGTGCGTAGTTCGAGCCAAAGTGCAGGGAAGCTCATCCGCCTGGGATGAGGGGCATAGGCGTATTCACACCCTGACTGAGATCGAGGTCTTGGAGGTGCTCGCGGGCCCGCCCATGGAGCGGGCCACGATTCGAACGCTGGGAGGCGAGGTCGGAGCCGTCGGCATGAAAGTCAGCGGAGCCCCCCACTTTGCCACGGGGGAGGAGGTCATCCTCTTCCTGACCGAGGATCGGACCGACGTCCGCCGGTTTCAGGTCATGGGGCTTTCGCAGGGCAAGTACGTCGTCGACCGAAGCGGAGCCTCTCCTCGGGCGGTACCGTCGAGCCACGGCTTGGTCTACGCGGTGCGCGATGGACGCGGAGGCCTGCAGGTCGATCCATCTGCCCGGGGACCGGCTCCCATGGGGCTTGCCCATCTGAGCTCCAGAGTCCGCGCCGCGGCCTCCGGGCAGCCAACGCTGACGACCCCAGCCACGCCCGCTCCTACCCCCCCGATTCTCGACGGTGATTAGACGGGTATTGATTGTGGCCTTCGTCCTCGGGACGGCGGGAGCGAATGAGGCCCAGGCCTATCGCTGTATACGCTCTTCGCCGACCGGCCCCTCGCTCGTGTGGGGCGTGCGCAACATCGCGTGGTGGATGGAGCCGTCCGTGGCCGAACTCGACGAGGGTCGCGGATTGAGCCAGGCCCAAGCGGGCTTTGCCGCGTGGTCCCTCCCCGAGTGCACGGACATCCAGTTTCCCTTTGCGGGCCTCCGGGAGGGCTTAGTTCCCGAGTATCGCAGCGAAGGTCCGAATCGAAACGTGGTCGTTCTCCTCGAGACCTGGCCCTACGACGAAGGCGCCATTGCCATCACCACGACCGCCTATGACTCGAGCTCGGGCGTCGTCTTGGATGCCGATATTGAACTGAACGGCGAGACGTTTCGGTTTGGGGTCGTGGAAAACACCTGCCCGGAGGGGGCAGTCACGGACCTCGGCAACACGATCACCCATGAAGTAGGTCACCTCCTGGGCCTCGACCATCCTCCCGCGAGCGCTCGCTACGTGGAGACCACGATGTTCGCCCAGGCCGATCTTTGCGAGACGAAGAAGCGCTCCCTGGCCGCGGATGACATCGAAGGGGTGTGTGCCATCTATCCTGCGGACCAGCCTACCGCACCTTGCTTTCCTCCCGATCAGCTCTCCTTCCAGGTTGTCCGGACCGAGGACGGCTACGGCTGCGCTGCGGGGGGGCAGGGCGGTTTCGTCGGATTGGGGCTGCTCGTTCTGCTGGGGCTGTCCCTCCGTTCGCGACGCTCTTGAGCCTCAGGGTCGAAGGCCTCGACTTAGCTCTTCCCCGTCAGAGCGGGTCGGGCTTTTACGATGCCCTCGTAGATTTCGACCTCAATGTGTCGGCCGGCGAGTCGGTGGCGATCCTCGGGGCCTCGGCCTCGGGGAAGAGCCTCGCGGGCCTGGCTCTCATGGGTTTGACACCCCCTGGCGGCCGAGTCCGCGCGCGGGTGTTTGAACTCGGGGGGCGGCGGATCCCGGTGGAGCGTCTGTCTGAGGCTGGAGTGCGGGGGCGACGCATGGGCTGGGTTCCACAGTCGGCGGCGCTCTCCCTGGATCCTATGCGCACCGTAGGCGCGCAGCTTCATGAAGTGCTCGGCGCCGAGGTCGGTTCGGACCGGACGCGCGCGAGAATCAGGACCGCGCTGCAGCGGGCAGGCCTCGAGCCCGAGGTGGGCGGGCTGTACCCGCACGCGCTCTCGGGAGGCATGGCGCAGCGTGCCGCCCTGGCCCTCGCCTGGGTCGCCGAACCTGCCGTGTTGATCGCCGACGAGCCCACCACCGCCCTTGATGGCCCCACCCGCCTCGCCGTGCTCGATGGTCTCCGCGCTCGTGTCGATGAGGGAGCGGCGCTCGTCCTCGTCACTCACGATCTCCCGGTTGCGGTCAGATATGCAGACCGATGGGTGGTGATGTACGCGGGGCGGGTCGTTGCCGCCGGGAAAACGAAGGCTTTCTTGCAATCCTATGGTCATCCCCACGTGCAGGCCATATTTCACGAGCGCGCCGAGCCGCCTGCACCCGATCTCGAACGAGAGCGAGCTTCCACCGGCTGCGTCTATGCCGCCGCCTGCCCTAGACGTTCCGAACGGTGCCTAAACGAGACGCCTCGCCTGGCCGCCTGGGGCGGTCGCGGCCTTCAGGTGGCCTGCCATCACCCCGTGGAGGAGGGATACTCGTGACCCCGGAGCCGGTCCAGCTCGATGACCCACGTCTTATCCCGTATCAGGCGCTCAGGGATAAGGATCTCGCCCGGGAGACGGGCCTGTTCGTGGCCGAAGGCTTCGAGGTCGTGAATCATCTGGTGCGCTCGCAATGGAAATTGCGTTCGATTCTCGTCGCCGAGTCTCGTTGGCCTCGACTCGCTGAGCGCCTCGCGGCCGCTGAAAGCTCGAGTGCGGGTGAGGGAGCGACTCTCCCGGGGCCGGTGTTCACAGCCCCGGTCTCGGAGTTGTCAAAGTTGGTGGGCTTTCCTATCCACCGCGGAGTGCTCGCCCTGGGCGAGCGGGGCAGTGGACCCGACCCCGCCCTAGAGGCGCCGGGGACGTCCGTCGTCCTCGCCCTGGCAGGTCTCGCCAACCACGACAACGTGGGGGCGGCCTTTCGCAACGCGGCCGGCTTCGGCGCGCGAGCGGTGCTGCTCGACGGGGCTACCGCAGATCCGCTCTACCGCAAGGCGCTCCGGGTCAGCATGGGGCACGTCTTGCGGGTGCCGTGGGCCCGGTCGGGGGCTGAACTGGATGTGATCAACCGGCTCGAGATGACGGGACACCGAATCATCGGACTTAGCCCCGGTGCTCCGCTCTCTTTGGAGAGGGCTTTGAGAGACCTGGGTTCTCGCATCGCGATCGTCGTCGGTGCGGAGGGACCAGGACTTTCGACCGCTGTCTTGAGCCGAGTGATTCCGGCTTCCATCCCCATGATGGGTGGCACCGATTCGCTCAACGCCGCCACGGCGGCGGCCATCGCCCTCTACGCCGCGACCCAGGTCGACCGCAGCTCACACTAAAGAAAGCGCTCCGTGCCAATGGTGAGGCAGGGCGAGAGGGCCCCTCCGGCCGGCATGTCGGGTCCAGAGTAGGACCCTCACGGGTTTGTCTCGAGTGGAGCTCACCCATCCATTCCATGCGTCGTCCGACTCCCGGGGATGGATGATGAGAGAGCTGCTGCCCAGGGTAACTCGGTTCGCGCCTTCCGGCGCTGCCCTGACATCGGCGTCTCCGAGGGCGTTCCACAGGGCCTGCGTCGCGTCTGGATTCGACACGGCGTAGTGAATCTCGGCGATGCCGGTGGCCCCGTTGGGGTGATGGGTCACCTCGTCACGCAATCTGGCCTCCGGTACGAAGGGGTCGCGAACGAAGGGGAGGGCGGAGTCGAACGGGCAAACCATGTTCCATCGAAGCTCGACGGCGTTGGGCGTGTGACGACGAAACGGGCGCGGCGGGGCGTGAGCCACTCCAAGCGCCGTGAGGCGATGCGAGAGTTCGAAGATATCGTCTACCATGAGGGCTGCATCGAAGAGACCTTCCGGATACCTCGCAGCTTCGAGAAACCGGTATTTTAGGTGACTGCTGGTGCGGGCCATCAGGGCTCGAGCGGCGCCGCTCCTCACCAGCCAAGAGGCGAGGCGCGGCTTGGTAAAGGTGAGAAGCTCCAGGTAGGAGCCATCCTCGAAGTGCACCAGGGCGTTCTCGGTCAGTCCTCCGCCATGTCGCCCGCCCGGGCTGACCGTAAATCCCAGTCTGCGGAACACGTCCGACGCGGCTTCGAGATCCGCGACCCGGAGACACACGTGGTCAAGACGAAGAAGCGGCATCCGTCGTCCGGCAAGGAGGCGACACGCCTACGTTCTGGGTCAACCCAGGCGGTTTAACCCGGCAAGTCGTCGGTGTCGTCTTCACCCACGAGCGGGGCGGAGCGCCGTGGAGGCACCGGTGCGGGTGGGGTGCGATAGAAGAGCGGGGGCGGAGCAACGGTCGGTTCGAACATCGAACCCTCCTCTTCGTCTTCGTCGGAGCCGGTCCGAGACACGACAGCCGGCACGTCGGGCTCCGTCACGTCCGAGGGCGGGCGGGGTGCAGCTTCGAAGCGCTCTTGGGTGTCCTCGGGATCTTCCGGCACGGCTGGCACGTCGACGTCGGTGGCCTCGCTCCCTCTCCGAGAGCCCTTACCTGCCGGGCTCGGGGACGCGGTCGGCGCTGAGGGGAGGTCGGTACGGGTGAGGGGAGCCGCAGGCTCGGCTTGGGCCTCCGCGTCCGAAGGATGCTCGGCGTGCGCGGGCGCCGAGGAGAAGGCTTCTTCACCTTTTGGGCCCCGCAAGGCATCCTGCTCGGCTCGCGACCACCGCTCACCGATGCTCAGGTGCAGACCCTCATCCCGTGGCGCGGATGGCGCGCGACTCGGAGGACGGGGCTTGGGTCGTGGCCACCGCGCGAGGCGGGCGTGGTCCGGAAGCGGATCGTCCGGTGGGAGGGCCTCGGGAGCTTCTCCGGCGACGTCGACCCGAAATCGATCGACCATCGTTCCGGACGGGGTTCGCGCCGAGACGAGGATCTCGAAACGCCCAGGAGCGCCGAAGACCAGACGGTATTGGCGCTCCTTTAGAGCTGGCTCGAATCGATAGCCAGGTCTTGGGCCCCCGGCGAGGGCAAAGCCACGAATGACGCGGTCGGGCAGCACCCTCAGCGTACCCGCGCGAAATGGCTCCATGACCAGCACGCCTTCCTGGAAGCCCAGACGCTCCACCACCGGACCGAACTCGGTTCGAGAAAGGAAGTGCGGCGCCGACTCCAGGATGTGGACGATCGCCTCCAGAGGGTAGATATCGATGATGCCCGTGCTCAGGCCGAGTTCTCGGAGCGCGCTCCGAGCAAAGTCCCGGTCCGGGAGGGCAAGGAACAGCTCAGCGAGGTACGCGATCGCCTCGGCCCGCCCCGCTCCGCAGGCCTGCCTGAAGCTCTCGGACAGGAGCATAGCGTGCTGGGCATAGGCGAGAGGGCTCCCGAGCGCGGCCATCGCTTCCTGCGGATCGTGAAGGGTAGGATCGCCAGGTGCGGGGCCGTCGATGTCCGCGAAGAGGTGCCCACGGGGCACGTCCTCTGCGTCGCCGGCCGCCACCGCTTCGGCAAGAGCGACGGGGTCGAACTCTAGTCCCTGATGCCCCTCGTCGGTCTCGTCCTGGTCATCATCGTCGAGGAGGTCCCAGCGAATGGCTCGCCGTCGCTCAGGGGCGTTCTTGTCGACCGTGAAGCGGTCTCGAGCGGAGAAGGGGCGGGCTCGATGACGGGCCTTAGCGTCCCGAGTGACGGCATCCTCGTCGTCGAGGATCATCTCGCTTTCTTCCTTCGGCGCTCCAGACGGACGCGCGGGAGCATCCGGAGGGCGACGCGAGGGGACCTTCACGTCCCCAAGCTACCAGCACTTCGAGACCTACGGATCCATCGACGGCCCTCCTCGCAGCTCCGTCCCGGATTCTGCAAAGAACTCCTTCGGAGCTCTCTTTGTCGGGATCGGGCGCTTGTCGGATTCCAGGTTCGCTGGTACCTCGTCGTAACATGAGGATGAGTGGTGCGCTTCGAGTTCTATTTGTTACGTTATGCGGAATTTCTTCCACGTTATTGGGATCTTCCGCTTTCGCACAGTCCGTGTCGGCCCTGTCCGACTTTACACAGCTGTCACTTCAGGGTGTGTCGCTGAGCAATCCCACGTCGCTCGACGTCGGGGTGGACGGGAAGCTGTACGTCAGTCAGCAGAACGGCTTGATCGTGGTCCTGACCGTGGCCCGGTCTTTCGCCTCGAACAACGGGGTGGTCACCGAGACCTGGTCCGTCACGGATCGGGCGGACATCACCCTCGTCAAGGACATGCCGAATCACGATGACCTCGGGAACTATGAGCCGGGTACCAACAATCGTCAGGTTACCGGCCTCGTCGTGGACGTCGATGTTCATGGCCACGTCATGCTGTACGTCACGAGCTCGGACCCTCGCATCGGCGGAGGCGGCGGCGGGAAGGACAAGAACCTCGACACGAACTCGGGGATTATCTCCCGTCTCCAGCAGCAGGTGGACGCTGCGGGCAACGTGGTGACGGACGCCGGTGGCGACCCTATCTGGTCCAAGGTTGATTTGGTCCGAGGCTTGCCTCGCTCGGAGGAGAATCACGCCGTCAACGGGCTCGAGATCGTACCGGGGTCGCCGCGCCGGCTCCTGGTCGCCGTCGGCGGCCATACCAACGCCGGGACTCAGGGGAACAACTTCGCCTACACCCCCGAGTACTTCTACTCCGGATCCATGATCTGGGTAGACCTCGATGCTCTCTCGGCCATCGAAGCCTCGCAGGGGCCGAACGTCTACTCGACCTCCGGCCGTCCCGACCAGTACTATCTCTTTGATCTCCCGACCCTGGATGATCCTACGCGGGCCAATATGGTGGGCGGCGTCGGCGACCTTTCGGGCTCCGGCCTCAACACGGCCGACGTATTCGGCGGTCACGACGGGCTCAATCAAGCGATCTTCGATCCCACCGGGATCGTGACCATCGCCTCCGTGGGGTTCCGAAATCAGTACGACGTCGTCGTGACCTCGTCCGGCGAGGCTTACACGGTGGACAACGGCTCCAACTCAGGATGGGGCGGCGTACCGGTAAACGCCTCGGGCTCGGTCATCGTAGACGGAAACGGTGATGGGCTCCCGGACAACGGCCCTGCCGTTTATCTCGCCAACGAGAGCGGCCAGGTGAACAAGGGCGACCAGCTCCATCGTATCTTCGACAACATAGCTTCACCTGGCGCGACGCCCTTCTACGGTGGCCATCCGAACCTCTACCGCGCCCACGGACCGGGGGCAGGGTTCTATCTCTACGCCGCGGCCGACAACGCCCTCGGCTTGGAAGCGGGGACCCCGCTCCAACTCGACGCTAGCAACCAGCTCGTAGCCGCTTCGGCTCCGGTGGATCTGGCTTACGCGATTCCCAATGCGAACCTTCTGACGGGGCTGAACAATCAAGGTTCGCCGAACGTCGACCCTCGACAGGCGATGTTCTTGGCTCCAAGCCGAGCCACGGGAGAGCAGCCCAACGCCCCGGACGGCGCGCTCTACGTGTGGAGTCCGTCAACCAATGGGATCGACGAGTACACCGCCTCCAACGGGCTTCAGGGCTGGCTCATCACCGTTGCTTTCAACGGGAGCATATATGCCCTCGACGTAGCCCCGGGAGGGGGGGTGCAGAACGTTCAGGTAAAAAATCTCACCACAAAGCCTCTGGATGTGGTTACCCAGGGAGATGCAGATCCCTATCCTGGTGTGATTCTCGTAGCGGCCTACGGCGCCGACCAGATCGTCATTCTATCCCCAGAATCCGGCGTGGGCGTGGTCCCCGACCCGAACGACCGTGACGCCGATGGTCTCGACGACTCTTATGACCCCTTCTGCGTAGATCCGCACAACGGGACCAGAGACGTGCTGGATGCGGGAGAGGTGATGACCTTCACCTTCGCCAACGGTCCGGAGGACACTCCGCCCAACTCGAGCCCTGACCTCTACGATGGGACGGGCGGGTTCTTCAGCGGGGGAGCGATAGGCTTCACCGGAATCATGACGAATCGCGCCGGTCTGCCGGAGACCCTCTACGACGCCAACAACATCATCTTCGGAGGCGCCCCCGGGGTTCTGCAGATTAAGTCGGTAGAAAGTGGGACTCCGTCGACGGACACTCAGCGCAACGGATTCCAGATTGGCTTCAAACCGGGCACGACCCTCGACAGCTTCACCGTCGAGACGAATGTCGACATCTTCCACGACGAGATTGGATCTATCCCATCAGGAGAATATCTATCGCAGGGGCTGTTCGTAGGCACTGGGGATCAGAATAGCTTCGTCTCGGTTTCGATGGTGCGACTCGCCAATGGTTCGACGGGATTCGAGGTGCAGTCGCAGTTCGCACAAGACTTCGTGGGGCCGGGCCCGGTGACGACGACTTTCGTCGCCGTACCCGACTTGGCGATCGCGGGAGCGCTGGATACCGCCGTTCTCGGGCTCGACGTCGACGTGGCCACGGGCGTGGTCACGCCATGGTGGAAGTATACTCTGGGGGGCACCGAGGCTTTCGGCTCGGGGGCTGGGGTCGCCCTCTCCGGGGATGCGCTCCTCGCCCTCAATGGCGCCTTCACACTGGGCGATGACCAGGGCAATCAGGTCGCGGTGGGCATGGCCGCTGGCGTCCTGGCGTCACGCGATGGGTCCACCGGCACCTTTGCCGCGGACTTCGACGATCTGACCCTCCGCGGGCGTGGGAGTCTCCAGACCGGGCCCCTCGTCACCGCCGTCAACGCGGGCAGCAGCGTCTCTCACACCGATGCAGACGGAGTTGTCTATGCTGCGGACGCCTTCGGAGCCGGAAACGGATACTCGACCTCCGCCCCCATTTCTGGCACCTCCGACGACGCCCTTTACCAGACGGAGACATGGAATACGGGGGGGTGGACCTACGACGTTCCCGTCAGCAACGGTCCGTACTTCGTGACCCTGCACTGGGCGGAGATCTGGAGCGGAGCCTTCGGCCCCAACCTCCGGGTCTTTGACGTTCTTCTCGAGGGAGGCCTGGTGATCGACAACCTCGATATCTACTCGGAGGTCGGAAGTCAGGCCGCCTACACCACGACCCATCTCGTGGAGGTGACCGACGGGGCCCTCACGATCGCGGCCACGCCGGAGATCCAAAACCCCAAGATCAGCGCCTTCGCCATCTTCCAAGCCATTCCGTCGGACACGACCGCGCCATCGGCGAGTCTGGCCACGACGGAGCCGGCGGTGGCCGACGATCCTCTCTCCGTGACCGTGACGTTCACGGACGACCAGGGGCTTGACCCCGCATCGGTCGCCGCCGCGGACGCAACCTTCTCCGGCACCGGGGCGGCCATCGAACTCCTGGACTTCTCCGCCGCCGTGTCTCCCGACGGACTGTCCATCGTGGCCACCTGGAACGTGCGACCCATTGGTGGCTGGAACGGCGATACCGTCACGATCGACGTGCCGGTCGGGGCGGCGTTGGACCGTGCCGGCAACGGAAGTCCCGCCCTCCAGTCGACCTACACCCATGTCGTAGAGTCCTTCGTGAGAGCCGTAAACTGCGGAGGCCCGGCCTTCACCGATAGCTTCGGGGTGGCGTTCGAGGCGGATACGTTTGCCAACGGGAATACTTACTCGACGAACGCGGCTATCGCAGGGACCACGGACGACGCGCTCTACCAGACGGAGCGATGGAAGAGCGGTGGGTTTACCTATCAAATCCCTGTCGACAACGGCGATTACTCGATTGACCTCCATTTCGCCGAGATCTGGTCCGGAGCCTTTCAAGTTGGAAAACGAGTCTTCGACGTCTCCGTTGAGGGGCAGCTTGCCCTCGACGACCTCGATATCGTGGCTCAGGGCGGGGGCCCCAACACCGCATTCGTAGTGAATGTGGCCGCGACGGTGACGGATGGTTTTCTCACCCTGACGACCTCACCCAACGTTCAAAACCCAAAGATGAGCGCTTTCGTTATTCGGAGCGCCGTCGCGGGTCCCACGGTCCCCGCGAACGCGGCGGCGGCTTTTGCTCACGCGACCTCTCAGTCGCTGGTCACCATCAATGACAGCAGCTCGGGCACCGGCTCTGCGAAGCTGACGGTCACGCCCGGAAACAACGTGCAGAAGTCGAACTTCGGGAACAACTCTTTCTCGCTCACCAACACGGGCGATAAGCGCATCTCCGCGGTCTTCATCGATGTAACGACGGCGCTCGTGCCGGACGTGGTCTTTGACGGCGACGGGACCGGGGGAGATAGCGTGGCCAAGAACCTGACCTACAACTCGGGAGCGGCCTCCGTCGCACCCGTCAGTATCGGCAGCTACGATTGGCTCTGGCTCCCCGCGCGAGGGACCTCGTTCGTTCCGACGTCGGCGTTCGATGCTAGCGACCTCTCCAACGTGGACAACCTCTTCGTGGACGCCGTGTCCAACAGCAATAAAGCGAGCCCCAAGGCCGGGGGAGGGTTTCGCGGCGAGCTCCTCCTGTTCACTGACTTCGACCCCGGCGAGACAGTGGGATTCTCCGGGGACATGGATCCCAATTCCATCGCTGGCCTCACGAAGTCGTCCGTAGATACCGGCTCGAACCAGGTCAACGCCGGCAAGAATTTTGATGCCGGTGGGGTGTCGGGCGCCGAGATGGTGGGGAGCGTCGTGACCGTGCTCTTTGGGGACGGAAGTTTCGCCACCGGGACTTTGGCCTCGGATGGCTCCCAGTCGGGAGCTGTGGCGGTGATTGGCGACGTTGCGTCCGCGCCGGGACTCACGGTGAACGGCACCGCACCCGGCGGATACGGCACCTATGGAGCGACCCGGCCGGTGGTCTCGGTGACGGGGGTGCCAGGAAGCTCGGTTCGGGTCAGCCTCATCAAAGCCTTTGACCCGGTAGGCAACGCGGCCACGGTCGCCTCCGGGGCAATCAGCGTCGACCTCCTCGTGAGCTCGCGGCTCGAGGCCCAGTACCCTGCGTTCCCCGTGAACAACGCGGTCGAGCTCCAGCACGTGGAGGTCACCCTTCCTACGACGGGTACGGCGGACCTGACCTCGTCCTTCGACTATGCCGCCGTCACCCAACCGAACGACGCGTCCAGCCCGTTCGCGGGAGATAACGTCCTCCCCATCGCGTACTCGGCGGTGGTCCTGGACGCAGCCGGTGAGCCCGTGTCAGCGCCCAGCGCGCCGATTCGTCTGACCAACCAGGGGGGCCCGGTCCAGTCGTCCCCCTGACGAAGGGCGACCCTCAAGCCTCCCTATCCAGCCCCTCTTCGGAGAGGTTTCCCCCTTTGGGCACAATGACAATCCCTTCGGGCGAGACGGTGAAGCGGCGCTCGTCCTCGTCACGGTCGTAGCCGATCACGGTGCCTTCCGGCACCTTCACGTACTTGTCGATGATCGTGCGTCGGATTCGGCAGTGCCGGCCGATCTCCACCCCCTCGAAGAGAATCGACTCCGAGACATGGGCGTAGGAGTTGAGACGGACACGCGGCGAGAGCACGCTCCGCTCAATGTGGCCGCCCGAGATGATGCAGCCCTCACACACCATTGAGTCCGTCGCGATACCGATGCGCTGGCTCCGTTCGTCGGCGAACACGAACTTTGCGGGAGGGGCATCCGAGCCGAAGGTTCGGATAGGCCAATGTCGGTTGTAGAGATTAAAGGTGGGCGACACCGTCACGAGCTCGAGGGAGGCTTTGAAGTAGGCTTCGATGGTACCAATATCCACCCAGAAGCCTCGAGCCCCATCCGCCTCTCCGGGAACCGCATTGGTCAGAAAGTCGTACGCGTAGACAGGCACGGTTTCGTGGAGCCGGGGGATGAGGTCGCCCCCAAAGTCATGACCGCTTCCGGGCCGGACGGCGTCGGCTTGGACCTCTCGCATCCATGGGCAACTATCTCTTTGACCGGCAAACCTTGATCCGAG
>JBCBRU010000096.1:0-19604 GCA_039819565.1 Myxococcota bacterium
CCGGTGGCTACGGCGGTGGCGGCGGCGGTTTCGAGTGCCGCGGATCGCTGGTGTCCTCGGCGGTCAGTGCCGTCGATGCGAGCGGGAACGTCGAGACCTTGGAGCACCCGAACGTCATCCTTCCTCTCGACCTCGCTCTGAGCCCCGTAGGGACCTCTCAGAACTTCGGGTTGGCGTCGGCAGCCATCGTTTCCGGTGGAGCCACCGTCGATGATCCCAAGGACGCGACGGACACCTTCCCGGCGGCCCTCTCAGCCCAGGTCGCGCCGGCGTCGGTGCCCGGACAGCGTAACTTCGTCGACCCCTGCTTCTCTGAAGTGGGCGTTGAGAGCCGCGGGATTCAGCGGACCACGGCGGTGGCCTACACCCCCGATGGGTACCTGGTCCGTCAGACGCAGAACCCTCACCGGGTCATCATCGAGGACGTGTCCACTCTCGAGCTGCCGGGGCCGAGCACCTTCGACACCGGGCATGACCTGTTCTTCGGGGATGCGGGCGGCGGGATTGCTTGCGCCTCCTGTCACGCCGAAGGCGCGGATGACGGCATGACCTGGAACTTCGTCGAGCTCGGACCGCGTCGGACCCAGGAGATCCGAGGCGGCATCATGGACACGGCCCCGTTCCACTGGGACGGCGACATGAACGACCTCACCCATCTCACGCACGACGTGATGGGCGAACGCATGAGCGGACCGGAGCTCCCTGCGGACTACGTGCAGGTGCTGGCCCGATGGATGGACAACCTCAAGTTCCCGGCTCGGGAGGTCCCTGCGGACCTCGCGTCCGTGGAGCGCGGACGAGAGATCTTCCATAGCGCTCAGGCGGCGTGCGCGAGCTGCCACTCCGATGATCGCATGGGCGCCGACGCGGCCTTCGACGTCGGCACCGGCATCGTCGCCCACGTGCCTGGCCTGATGGGCGTAAGCCTTCGCCCGCCCTTCATGCACACCGGCTGCGCCCAGACGATGCGTGACCGCTTCGCTCCCGGCTGCGGTGGCACCAGCCACGGCTCCGTGGCTCACCTCGACGAGCAGGGCCTTTCGGACCTGATCGTCTACCTCGAGTCGCTCTGATTCGAGTCTCCGGGGCGAGCGCCGCTCGCCCGACTCTCCCCATCCCTCTGGTCGTCGCGTCCGTCGGGCGCGAGGACTGCCCCCTCCGCCCGGAGGCGGAGGGGGCGGAGGGGAGCTGCCCCAACGTTGGGGCTCTCCAAGTAAGAGCAAGGCACGGGCCATCTTCGTGAGCGAACGTTTCTCGACTCCGGGGCGCACATCCTGCTTGTCGAGGTGGGAGTCGCAACCAGACCTGCGGCTGAATCCCGGTACCCGAGGGTGCGGGCGTTGTGCGGATGAGCGGGCTGCGGTACGCCGGCCCTTATGACTCCGAGTGTCCCCGAGGGAGACAAGGTCTCCATTCAAAACGGCAAGCTTCAGGTGGGCGAGCGGCCGATCCTTCCCTTCATCGAAGGCGACGGGATTGGGCGCGACATCTGGAAGGCGTCGCAGCACGTGTTCGACAGCGCCGTGGAGAAAGCCTACGGCGGGAAGCGAAAGATCGCATGGATGGAGGTGCTCGCGGGGCAGAAGGCTTTCGATGCCACCGGCGAGTGGCTCCCCGCCGCGACCGTAGACGCCTTTCGCGAGTATCTGGTGGGGATCAAGGGCCCCCTCACCACGCCCATCGGCGGGGGCATTCGCTCCCTGAACGTGGCTCTTCGGCAGCGGCTCGACCTGTACGCTTGCGTGCGGCCCGTGCGCTGGTTCGAAGGTGTCCCTTCTCCGGTGCGGAACCCCGGGGCCGTGAACATGGTGATCTTCCGAGAGAACACCGAGGACATCTACGCGGGCATCGAGTTCGAAGAAGGCTCTCAAGAGGCCGAGAAGTTCAAGGCGCTCCTCCATGAGCACTTCCCCGAGAAGTTCAACAAGGTCCGTTTCCCGGACACCTCCGGGTTCGGGATCAAGCCGGTGTCCCGAGAGGGCACGAGCCGGCTGGTGCGCGGGGCGATCAACTACGCCATCGCCCAGGGACGCAAGAGCGTAACCCTGGTCCACAAGGGCAACATCATGAAGTTCACCGAGGGGGCCTTCATGAAGTGGGGCTACGAGGTAGGCGAAAACGAGTTCGGCGAGCAGACCTTCGGCTGGGGAGGCAGCGGGGCCTCGGAGTGGGAGCGCATTCGCGACGAGGAAGGCGTCGAGACGGCCAACGCCGCCTACGACGCGGCGATGGCCAAGAACAAGATCATCGTGAAGGACACGATCGCCGACATCATGCTTCAGCAGGTGCTCACGCGCCCCACCGAGTTCGAAGTCATCGCCACCCTCAACCTCAATGGTGACTACCTCTCCGACGCCCTGGCCGCCCAGGTGGGAGGTATCGGTATCGCGCCTGGGGGCAACATCAACTACGAGACCGGGCACGCGATCTTCGAAGCCACCCACGGGACGGCTCCGAAGTACGCCGACAAGGACATGGTGAACCCCGGTTCCGTCATCCTGTCCGGTGAGATGATGCTCCGCCACTTGGGATGGAACGAGGCTGCGGATCTGATCATCCAGGGGCTCGATAAGACCATCAGCAACAAGACGGTCACCTACGACTTCCATCGTCAGATGGAGGGGGCGACCAAGGTGGCTTGCTCCGAGTTCGGGCGCCTCATCGTCGAGAACATGTGATCTCGCCCTTCGCTCCGAGGGCGTGATACCCCTCCGGAGTGGCCCCCCGCCGCCCGACCAAGGCCAAGATCGACCCGTTCGCTGCCCTCGAAAAGGAGGGTCCGGGCCCCGTCTACGCCGTTGATGGGGTGCAGGTCCTGGTCGATGACTTCGTGCGTGCGGTTCGCGCCGCGGTGTTCCCTCCGGGAGCCGCGGGTGTCGACTTCAATCTGGATCAGCTGACGGGACCGGAGACGTCGTGGGCGCGGGTGCTCGACACCGCTCAGACGCTCCCCGCCTTCGCCCCTCGGCGACTGGTCCTCGTCCATCAGGCCAACCTTCTCCTCGAGCCCAAGGGGCGGGGTGAGCGATCCAAGGAAGAGGCCGACAAGGCGGTCGATGCGCTCACGACCTATCTCGAGGCGCCCTCCGAGACGACCACCCTCGTTTTGGTCGCGAAGGACAAGTGGGATGGCCGCCTCCGCGCCTTCAAGGCGTTCAAGAAGGCGGGTGTCCTGGTGCGCTTCGACGCCCCCAAGGAGCGGGAGATGGCGGGGCTCCTGCGGGAGCGAGCAAAAGCTCTCGGAGCCAAACTGGAGCCGGATGCGGCGCGGGCGTTGGTGGCGGCGGTGGGCACGGACCTCGGGACGGCGTTTCAAAACCTCGAGCAGCTGTGGCTCTACGTGGGACCGAACTCGGGCCAGCCCATTACCCGCGCCGACGTCGAGGCGGTGGTGAGCGACGTACGTGAGGAGAACGTCTTTCAGCTCATGGATGCGATCGCCGCGGGACACCGCGGGGAAGCCCTCGCCGGCCTGCACAACATCTTCGCCCAGGGCCGAGAACGAAAAGACGCGATCGCCTTTCGGACTTTTGGGCTTCTGGCTCGGCAGTTTCGAAACCTCCTCGCGGCCAGCGCGGCCCTCGCCGCCGGCGCCCGCCCCGGCGACCTCCCCAAGCTCCTCGGGGTGCCGCCTTTTGCGGCGGACAAGCTCGTGGACCTCGCCCGCCAAGGCGACCCGGGCCGCTTCTCCCGAGCCCTGGTATCCATCGCGGCTACGGACCGTGCGTTCAAAGGTGGAACTCTAGACTATCCCCGAGCGCTCGAACGACTCGTCCTTGCCCTCCAGCAGGATGCTCCGCTGGTGCCTCCAGAGACTCGGGCCTCGCGCGACCCCAGGGCATAGGCTAGCGTCCCCGGCATGCTCAGCCGTGGACGAGGCGTCTCGGGGGCGGGGAGATGGATCGCCAGCCTGGGGTTGGTGTTTCTTCTCAGCGAGGGATGCGGAGGGGAGGTCGCCTGTCCTCCACTGGTGATTCAGAGCGACAGCGAATGCCAGACCACCGACGACTGCGTCCAGGCCGGCTTCACCACCTTGCGGTGTGTCAACCGTATCTGCGCGCTCCCCTGCGTATCGGACAGCGACTGCGTGCTATCTGCCACCCAGGAGTGTATCGCTGAGCAGGGCACCCCCCCGGCCGCGGTCTGCGAGCGGCGAACCTGTCGCCCCGCCTGCCCGGAGACCCCGTGCGCAAACGACGAGACCTGTCATCTCGGACGTTGTGTCCTCGCGGTCGAAGACTTCGAGATTCGCCCCGGAGAGGTGGTGGGCTCGTTCGAGCGCTTCGGATGGAACGCCCTCGCCACCGAGATCGAAAACAAGAGAACTCTGCTCGTAACTCGTGGCAATTTGGGTTGCTCCCTCGGCGACGATAACTGCGCTGGGCCCCCCGCTTCGGGGGAGGCTTTCGCGGTTCTCGGAACCCAGGAGACCACCGAGAAAGGGACCGCGGAGTTCGGTCTGACCTGTCGACCCTGCGCTTGCTGTCTAGAGTGCGTGACCTCACCCTATCCCGACGAGGCTTCAGCTATGGGTTGTCCCATCAGCCCGGACGTCCCCGCCCCCCTGATGTGCCCCGCGGTCGTGCCTCCGACCTGCTCCGCCGTGTGTACGGCGTGTGAGATGTGTCCGGCCGCGGGGGCTGAGCGGGTGACCGAAAATCTCGTGGCCTGCGAGGCCACCGCTGCCGCCAAGACCTGTCCCGCCGACCTTGCGTGCGACGCTCCCGCATGCCGCGCCTGCTGGGAGGGACCCTGCGGGGCGTCCTGTGCGGACATCTTCGACGATGCGTGCCGGGCCTGTGAGCAAGCGAGCTGTCCGACCTGCGGTCGTTGCCGGCGGCGGGACGTGTGCCGCGAGGCTCGGACCTGCGAGCGCATCACGCCCGAGGAGTGTGGTGCGCTACGGACAGAGTGCGACGCCCTCGAGGGCGATGGGTGCTATCCCACCCCCATTCGGTACCCTCGGTCTCAGCTTCGGGCCCTCGAGCAGTCGCTCGTGTCCCCCGAGATCGACCTGGCGGGCGTCTCCGGGGCCCTCGTGTTGTCCTTTGCCTACGTGCCCTTCTCTGTCGGAGAGTCCTACTTCGAGAGCGAGCAGGGCGTACCCGCGTCGATGTGGCAGCGACAGCCGCAGGAGCTGGTGGTCGAGCTCTGCGGCGGCGGCTGCGAACTCGAGAGCAACTGGCAGCTCGGCGAGCAGGCGGCGGGGGGAGCGGCATCGGTTCCGCCGGAGTCGCGAAGAAACAACGGGCTGTCCCTCGGAAAGCAATCCGAAGTCGACTGGCGCTCCGGACGCGTAGAGGTCCTCATCCCCGACGGGCTTCGGACTTCGACCTTCCGGGTCCGCTTCTTGCCCCGCCTGGGCTCCGAGGCTCGAGTAGGGATCGACGACGTGCGGGTGGAGCGGCGATGATGGCTCGCTCCGGCGCTCTGGCGTGTCTGCTCCTCTTGTCCGCCTGCGGTGAAGAAGGACGCAGCCTGGAGGTTCGGTTCACGACGAGCGCGCTCCCGCGTCTCGATCCTTTCGTATCCTCCGGTCTGCGCCAGGTCCGGGTGTCCGTAGTGGGGGCCGAAACCCACGACGAAATCCTCATTGACGTGGATCTTGGAGCTCGAGGGGTGTCGCTCGACGGGTTGGTCAGCGACCAGGTTGCGGTTCAGATCGAGGGTCTCGACGCCGCCCAATCGGTGGTGGCGTTTGGAAGGGCCAGCGTCAACCTCGGGCAGGAGAGCCAGGTCGACATCCCCTTTCGCCGCAACCTCGCCTACGTCATCCATCAGCCGGTCGCCGGGCAAAAGCAGCCGGCGCGATCGATCTACGCCTTGGACCTCGCCAGCCGTTCCCTGGTGGACGAGATCCTCCTCCCCGGGGCCATCCCCGAGGCTCGAGGCATCACGCCGCGTGGAGGGGACTCGATGATCGTGACCTGGAGGGACGGCCCCCAAGGGCAAGTTGGCCTCCTGTCTCTGGACGACCACAGCATCGGCAACGTGGTCGTACTTCCGGGCATCCAAGACACCTGCGTCGGCGCGGAGGGAAGCTCCCGGGCGGTGGCGGTCGGTCTCGGGCGCATCAGCTTCGTGGACTTTAGGGCCGGAAGCGCGGTGGCCTTGGATCAGGGGGTGGGAGGCACGGTGATCGACGCGGTCATCTCCGGCGACGGGCGACGAGCCCTCGTGTCGCTGCAGATGCCGTCGGCACTCCTCCTCGTAGATCTCGAGCGACAGGAAGTCGAGGCTCAGACGGTGCTTCCCGACCCGGGCGGCCTCGCTCTGGATGCCGCCGGCCAGGTTGCGTTCGTTACGTCTCGGACGGCTCGACAGGTGGCGGCTTTCGAACTTGGGAATCGACGCACGAACCTCATCACCGGCTTCTTGGCGGCCCCCGTGGACCTCGCGGTGTTCAGCGAGCCCTTGAGGGCCGTGGTGGGGGTCAACCGCGACCGGCCGGTGGGTCGCATCCTCGCCTTCTCGACGTCCAGTGGGAGCAGCACTCCTCTCGAGGGCGCCATCGAGACCCTCGAGGCCCCGATGAGCATCGCCGCGGATGGCACCGGCCGGCGCTTTGTGGTGGTGGCAGGGAGCTCCACGGTCAGCGCGGGGCTCACCATCATCGATACCGGTCCCAGCTCTCTGCAGGGAAGCGGGCGACTCTATCCCGGAGACCCCGACGACACCTTCACCGTCTCTTCGGGTTCGCCGGACCGGGAGCCGGTTCTCGGCCGCCAGCGCTACCAGCCGCGCGCCGTCGCGGTCGCCTACGGGCGCTAATGGACTCGGTATCTCGAGCCCTGCGCCAGGGCGCGGTGGACGTCGCACGAAGCCTCCGGGCGGCGGGCTACGAAGCGTGGTTCGCGGGGGGGTGCGTGCGCGACTTGCTCCTCGGCCAGTCTCCGAAGGACTGGGACATCGCCACCGACGCGACCCCTCCCCAGGTGCAGGCGGTCTTTCCGAGGACGATCGCCGTGGGAGCGGCCTTCGGGGTCGTTCAGGTCCTTCACGGAAAGGGACGTAGCTATGAGGTGGCGACTTTCCGCGCCGATGGCGAGTACGCGGACGGTCGGCGCCCCACCGAGGTCCACTACTCGAAGTCGGCCGAAGAGGACGTGAAGCGGCGTGACTTCACGATCAACGCGTTGTTGATGGACCCGGAGACCGAGGAGATTGTCGACTACGTCGGGGGCCGGGAAGACCTGTCCGCTGGCTACCTCCGCGCGGTAGGAAACCCGCAAGAAAGGTTTCGGGAGGACCGTCTGCGTATGCTGCGAGCGGTGCGCTTTGCGAGTCGTCTCGGATTCTCCATCGAGGTGGAGACCTGGTCGGCGCTCACCACCGAGGCCGCTCACCTCGGGGTGGTGAGCCCCGAGCGCATCACCCAAGAGCTGGACGCAGTCTTTGGCCACTCCCGCGTAGCGGACGGGCTTCGTCTTCTGCGACGGTCGGGTCTCGCCGCGGTGGCGCTCCCGGCGGGTGTGGACGAGGAGCTGGAGACTCAAGCCACTCGGGCCTCGGAGCTCGGCGAGGACCGGGAGGGGCAGACGGAGCTCGTGTGGGGCCTAGTCACGGCTCATGTCGATGATGCGGAAGCTGAGCTTCGGGCTCGGAAGATGTCCAAAGCGCGCATGCGCGGGGTCGAGGATCTTCATCGCACGGATGCGCTCGTCTCCGCGGCCACGACTCCTCGCGTAGAGATCCTTCGCCTCGCTCGCAGTGAGCGTCGGGCTCGCCGACAAGGCTTCTTGTCGGCTCGGCACGGCGCGGGAGCCGTGGTCGAACGTTTTTCGGAGGCGGCGGCGTGGCTCGACGCCCATCCTCCCGCGGAGGCGGCTCTCCTCGGCGGGGGCGATCTGAAGGCGCTGGGGCTCACGCCCGGGCCCCAGTTCAAGAGCTGGCTGGAAGAGATTGAGGGGGCGGTGCTAGAAGGTCGCGTCAAGACACGCGAGGAGGCGCTCGCCCTGGTGCGACGGCTCGCTCAAAGCTCCTGAGCTCTCCTCCGACCGTCTCGATGAGCAGGCTTCGTTGACCGGAACCGTCGAGCTCGAGGTTCAGTAGCGAAGGAGGCGCGGGAGGTTCTGGGCTTCCCAGGCGCGTGCCTTTTGGAAGTCGCGGAACTTTGCCTCATCCTTGCGGAAGGCAGGGGTGTGCACCCGTCGGGTACCGTCCGCGGCCTCGTGGGCCCCGTGAAGCTCGTGCAGCATCTCGTGAAAGACCACCGACGCGACGAAGTACTCGGGTACGAAAGCCTGATCGAGGGCGGGATGGATGCGAATCAGCTGTTCGTCCTCGGAGTACGAGCCCATTCGAATGCTCGATCGGCGCTGTTTCTTGGCCGCCACCGACCACGTGATGCGCGATTTGACCCGGTCTCGGAAGTACTCTGTGTTCAGTCGGTCGTAGATGAGTTTGAGGTCGTGGACCTCTCCGCGCGGGAGGATGCGGAGGCCCCGACCCTCCTTCTTGACGAGATGGCGGTGGGCTTCGATCCACTGGTCGATCATCCAACCGACTTTGGGACCGGGGCGATTCTCGGTGACGTAGCATCCTACCGCCCCCAGGACATGGTCTGGGGCATCCCCAAAGATCGCGTGGAGGCGAACGTAGAGGACCCCTTTCTTACGAGAGTAGGAGACCATGGTGCTCCGGTTCTCGGTGAGCTGCACCATGACCTTGGGGCCGATGAGGCTTCGCAGGAAAGCCTCGACGCGCACTTGCTTCTTGATGGTGATCTTCGCCTCCGAGGCCGCAGGAGGGGAGGGCTCGTCGGAGCCCACGATGACTTCCGCGGCGACCTCCGCTCGTGCGTCGGCAGGGTCGGGGCTGTCGCGAAATAGGCCGAGCTGCACTTCGGGTGCGGTGCGGACGGGAGGGCGAGCCTGTGAAGACCGCGGCGGCTCGCCGGAGCCAATGAGATCGAGCTGCCGCATAGATCGCCCCAGATCTCACCTACCGAATCCGATCCCGGCCAACAACCCCCCTCGACGACCCTCCGGTCGGTGGGGGCGGCGAGGCGGGAGAAAGATCAGGCTTTGCGGGCGGTGACGGTCCGTCGCACCAGCCCGTCCACGGGAGAGGCGCGGGCCGCTCGAAGCGCCGGAAAGAGGGTTGCTGCGGTGGAGAGAAGGAGGGCACCGAGAGCCACCAGCGCCACCTCGGCCGGCTTCACCACGATCGGGAACTGCTCGAGGAAATACACTCTCGGGTCGAGCCTCAATCCGTAGTGCTCGAGGACGCTGCACGTCACGAGCCCCAAAACGATACCCACCGCACAGCCCATGACCCCGACGAGCTGACCGTCGATCATGAAGACCAGGAGCACCGAGCGTCGGCTCGCCCCGAGCGACTTGAGGACCGCGATCTCTCGCCCCTTCTCCAGGATGAGCAGGATGAGCGTGGCCATGATGTTGAAGGCGGCCACGATCACGATGAAGAAGAGGGCGATGCTGATGATGGCCTTTTGGGTGCGCATGGCCCCGAACATCCCCGCGTTCGTACGAGACCAGTCTCGAAGTTCGTAGGCGAAGGGGTCGGAGGGGTCGAGCTCCAGGACCGCCTCCCCGAGGATGGCCTGGCTTCGCAGGGGGTCCTCGGTCCACACCTCCAGCCCCGTCACGGTGTCGTAGAGTCGGAAGAAACGCTGCGCCTCCCGAAGAGCGATGAAGACCATCCGCGAGTCGAACTCGAACATCCCGGAGTGGAAGGTCCCGACGACCTGAAAGGGTGAGGTCCGGGCTTCTCCGCTCCGTCCTCCGTAGGGGGAGATGATGCTGATGGTATCACCGACCTCGACGTGCAGGCTCTCCTGCAGCTCGGTGCCAATGAGGATCCCCGGGACGGTGCCGACCTCCGCGGACGTCGAGGAACGGGCCCCGAGGACCTCGAGAATCCGGGGATGGTCGTCGCCGATATACTTGGCGAGGGGAAGCTCTCGGGAGACTTCCGGGTCCACCCCCTTCAGGACGACTCCCTGCACGCCTCGAGGGCTCTGGGTAATCACCTCCGAATAGACGAAGGGGGCGGCCCGCTGGACCTCGGGGTGGGCCTCGAGACGGGCCGCGATCTCGCGATGGTCCCGAAACACGTCGTGGTGACGGAGGACGATCGCGTGGGCATTGATACCGAGGAGCTTGTCCAGGAACTCGGTCTCGAAGCCGTTCCAGACCGATGTGACCACCGTCAACGCCCAGACCCCGAGCGCGACCCCCGCGACGGTGAGGACGCCCGTGACGGAAACCCCTGCCTTTCGTTTGGCGGCGAGGTACCTCAGGGCCACTTTCAGCTCAAACGGCACGCCGCCCTTTATCCCGGCCCTGTCGGCCCACGCAAAGGATCTCCTCATCGCTCGACTTGACTCCCTCCCCCGCGGTGCCGATTCCCAACGCCATGGATTTGGCCTCGATCGTGGTGGCGGTCCTCGCCCTCGGCGTGCTCGTCATCATCCACGAGGGCGGCCACTACCTCGCTGCCAAGTGGGGAGGGATGAGCGTCAGCAAGTTCGCCGTGGGCTTTGGCCCCGCCCTCGTCAAAACGGAGCGCGGAGGAACCGTCTTCCTGATCGGCGCCATTCCCTTCGGAGGCTACGTCCAGATCGACGGGATGCACCCGGAGGATGGAACCGACCCGGATAGCCCCGCGAGCTTCGCTAACCGCCCCCGGCACCTCCGCGCCGCTGCCATCCTGGCCGGCCCCGCCGCGAATTACATCTTCGCGTTCCTCATGCTTTTCGCCTTTTATGTAGGCTTCGCGACGGCGCCCCAACCTCCCTTCGAAGTTC
Organism: Myxococcota bacterium; assembly: GCA_039819565.1. Taxonomy (GTDB): domain Bacteria; phylum Myxococcota; class Kuafuiibacteriia; order Kuafuiibacteriales; family Kuafuiibacteriaceae; genus JAHQVK01. Next base: position 10,772 of record JBCBRU010000096.1, read on the forward strand.
TGCAGGTGCAGGCGGAAAGCCCCGCGGCCACGGCCGGGCTGGAGGAGGGCGACGTGATCACAGGTCTCGAGGGGCGTCCTTTCGAGGGCTACGACGATCTGATCGAAGCCATCGAGGCGAGCGAGGGTAAGCCTCTTCTCCTCGACGTGGAGCGCGACGGCGAGCGTAAGGAAGTCGCGGTAGCCCCGCAGCGAACGAGCGAGGACTCGCCGTGGCGGATGGGCATTGGCTTTCGGGCTCTCGGCTCCACCCCGATGCGCTACGGACCGCTGGAGGCGATCGGCAAAGCTGGAGACTTCGTATACCGCGAGACCGGTCGGATCATGACGGGCCTGGCCTCGCTGATCAGCGCCCCGAGCGGAGCTCAGGTCAGCGGACCCGTAGGCATCGTCAAAGGGCTCTCCACCTACGTACAGCGGTCCGGCGTCGACGCCTTTCTGTTCGTGGCCCAGCTGAGCATCATGCTCGGCTTCTTCAATCTTCTTCCGATCCCGGCCCTCGACGGCGCCCGTCTCATGTTCCTCGCGGTGGGGGCGGTTCGTCGCCGAGAGGTCGAGCCGCGGCTCGAGGCGGTCGTCCACGGCATCGGCTTCCTGATGCTCCTGGGCCTCATGGTCGTGGTATCGTACTTTGACTTGGTGGGATGAGGCTCCGCGCTTGACAAGCCGGCGCTGGGGGACCACAAGACCCGTCCCCTAGGTCCGGCCTGGGGGACCTAAGCTAGATCCATGCTGATGCTCAGGCTTTCGCGCGCTGGCTCAAAGAAGCGCCCTGTTTATCACCTCGTGGCCGCCGATCGCCGCGCCCGGCGCGACGGCCGATTCATCGAGAACCTCGGCTACTATTGGCCGGCTCGAGACATCCTCGTCCTCAAGCAGGACCGGATCGACCACTGGCTCTCCGTAGGCGCCCAGATGACCGATACGGCTCGTGCTCTGGTGCGTAAGGCCCGCCGTGAGGGCAACACGGAGCCGGTGGCCAAGCCCCGTCCCCAGGTTGTGACGGCGACCCCCGAGGCGCCCAAGGCCGAGGCCAAAAAGGACGCTCCGAAAGCTGCCGCCCCCAAGGGGGAGAAAGCGCCGGAGGCGCCCGTAGCGGCCGCCGCCGAGGCTCCCAAGACCGAGACTGCGTCCACCGAGACCAAGGCCGCCGACGCCCAGTGATTCGCGCGTGGAAGAGCTGATCGGCTATATCGCGAAGGCCCTCGTCGATGCCCCCGAGGAGGTCGAAGTCACCTCCGAGACGGACGACGGGGGTACCACGGTGCTCCATCTCAAGGTCGCCCCCGACGATCTCGGAAAGGTGATCGGTAAGAAGGGGCGCACCGCGAAGGCCATGCGCACCCTGCTCGCCGCCGCCGCGCTCAACACCGACGCGCGCCTCGAAATCGTAGAGTAGGCCCCTTGGTCGAAGGGGCGAGCGACTTCCCCTATCGCATTGGGCGGGTAGCCCGGGCTCACGGCCTCAAGGGTGACGTCGTGCTGCAGCTGTTTCGACGTCGCGTTCGAGACGCCTACGCCGACGGATGGGTGCGGCTGTCGCCGCCTTTCCCCGCGGAGCTGGAACATCTCGACGAGCGCCTGGAGCGCGTCTCCGTGACCCATCTTCGATGGCTGGACCCCCTCCGCGTGGTCCTTCGAGTCTCTGGGTGGTCCGATCGAGAGGCGGCTGAGCGCCGCATCGGCACCTATCTCGACGCCCATCCAGAGCACCTGCCATCCGCTCTGACGGACCCCGTGGACGCTTGCTTCGAAGCGCGGGCCCTCCACGCGGAAAGCGGGGAGCCTCTTGGCGAAGTCATCGCCATCCGCGACAACGGTGCCCAAGCCCTCCTGGAGCTCGAGCTCGAGGGGGGGGCCGAGGCGCTCGTGCCCTACGTACCTGAGTTGGTGGTGGAGGTAGGCACAGACGAGGCGGGACGCTTCGTACGCATCCTCCCGCTTCCGGGTCTGCTGGAGGTCAATGCGTGACCTCTCCTTTTCGCCTGGCGGTGGTGACTCTCTTTCCGGAGTTCTTTGGGCCCTCGCAGGGCGACAGCACTTCGGGAGGCCCGCTCCAGGTGGGGCTCGTAGGCCGCGCCTTCCGGGAGAAGCGCGCCGAGCTTCGGTGTCTTCAGCTCCGAGACTTCGCTCACGATCGACACCGGACGGTGGATGGGCCCCCCTACGGCGGGGGGGCCGGGATGGTGATGAAGGTCGAACCCCTCGCCGAGGCTCTCGAGGCGGCTCGACGCCTAAATCCCGGGCCTGTCGTTTTGCTCAGCCCGCGCGGCCGGCCGCTGGCTCAAGGGGATCTGGCTCGTTGGAGCGAGGGGGTGGGGCTGACCGTGGTGTGCGGGAGGTACGAGGGCTTCGACGAGCGCGTGCGGAGCCTCGTCGATGAGGAGATCTCCCTTGGGGACTTTGTTCTGACCGGAGGGGAGCCGGCCGCGATGGCGGTGATCGATGGGGTGGTTCGGCTGCTGCCCGAGACTCTCGGCAATCCCGCCTCGGCCCGCGCAGATAGCTTCTCGGACGGCCTTCTCGAGCATCCTCACTTTACCCGTCCCGAGCGGTGGGACGGATTCGAGGTGCCGGAAGTCCTCCGCGGTGGGGATCACGGGGCGGTGGCGGCATGGCGCCGGGCGCGTCAGCTCGAAACGACGGCTCGAAGCCGCCCTGACCTGCTCGTTCGGCAGCGTCTGTCTCTACCGGACCGGCGAGATTTGGCCGTCCCTCCGCGGCGTTTAGAGATCGTCGTATCGCACCGCGCGGACCTATCACGGCTCGCGGCGGCCGCAGCCGCCTGGCGATTCGAGCTTCATGTCGTGGGAGAGGCCGAGCCCGCTCGCCGCCTCGAACCGCTCAGTGTTCCCGCTTGGCCGCGAGGTCGGCGGCGTTTGCCGCCCTTGCGGCTGGATCTGGAGGCGAGGGTGCACCGGCACCGGGGGGAGGACGACGTACGGGCCTACATATCCAGCCAGGGGCTCACCGAGTACGCCGTCGAAGGTCGACTCCCGGCCGAGACGCCCTCCGTTTCTCCCGACGCGGTGCGCCAGGCGGCGCGATCCGGGGGCGTGGTCCTCTGGATCGAGGCTCCGGATCGTCCTCTTCCGACCCTTCCAGCCCCTCGCCAAGCCACCGAGGCGTCCGCGCTCGACGAGACCATCCGAGCGATCGTCGTCGTAGATAGGATTCTCGGCGAGACCTGAGGCCGCTCCCGGAGTTCGGACAGGATTTCGCTTGACGACGAAGGCGGCCGGAGAGATATCGCCGGACCCGGCTACGCGTCGGGAGGGTCCCAGCCATGAACAGCGTCGTCGACGATATCGAGTCGCCCTACATTCGGTCCGATCTCCCCGCCCTCCGCGTAGGAGACACGGTACGGGTCCACACGAAGATCAAGGAAGGCTCTCGAGAGCGCGTTCAGGTCTTCGAGGGGATCATCATCGCCTACAAGAAGGGGGGAAACCGGGCCGCCATCACGGTGCGCAAGGTTTCTCATGCCGTGGGCGTTGAACGCATTTTTCCGCTTTCGAGCCCCGCCGTAGAGAAGATCGAGATCAAGAGCCACGGTCAGATCCGAAGGGCGAAGCTCTACTATCTGCGCAACCTCTCCGGTAAGGCCGCGCGTATCAAAGAGCGCACCGACAAGCGGCCAAACGCCAAGAAGAAGAAGAAGACCTCGGCCTGAGGTTCGGGCTCGGACCAAGAGTTCGAGCCACCGTCGTCCTTCCGGGGCGGAGCGGCGGTCTATGCGGCGCACGCGCGTGCCCTCGGGCTCCTGTTGCGCAACCGACGGAGGGACGGGAGACTTTCGCCAGATGTATCTCGTGCAGCTGGCCGTCGAGGGACTGAGAGGGTTTCCGGAGCGCATCTCGCTCGGATTCCGCGGTCACCTTGATATCTTGGCCGCCGCTGACCGGGAAAAACGCACGGCTCTTCTCGACGTCCTTTTTCATACTCTCTATCCGGACCCCGAAAGAGCCGACGCGACCCGCGACCTCGTCGCCGAGGGCGCCGGTCAGGCGCGGTCGATCCTCACCCTCTCGGGCCGCGACAAGGTTCCCTACCGCCTGGTTCGGAACCTTCGCTCGGGCAGCGCGCGTCTCTTTCGCTACGACCATGATCAGCGACGCCACGTGAGCCTGTCGGAGAACGCGCGGGAGGCCGTGCAGTTTCTCCGGGTGGAGTTTCACGCTCCGGACGACGCCTCTTTCGAGCGGCTCTTCATCTTCGCCGCCGACGGGCGCGCCTCCCTCGGGGTCGAGGCGAAGAGTCGTGCGGGCGCGCCTTTCCTGCACGACGTGGCGCCGTCGGGGCCTGGGCTTTCCGCGGACGGACATCTCGCCGCAGCGGGCCTACGGGCGCCCTCTCGGGCCCCGTCCGTGGGCCCCACGGATCCACGACTGGAGCTGACCTCGACCTTTCCTCTGCCCTCTGTGCTCGAGGAGTCGACGGGCCTCAACAAGCTCCCCTCCGGCTTCTCCATGCACAATGCCCTGGTTCAGCAGGAGATGGAGGAGCAAGGCACTGCGGACCTCACCCCGAGCTCGTCGGATCAGGACCTCTTCGTCGTGCATCGGGAGCTCGTCGAGGCCCGGGGCAAAGCCCGGCGTCGCGCTAAGGTGGAGCGCAACCTCGATTTTATCGGCCAGCGCCAGCAGGAGGCCGAGGCGGCGGTCGAGAAGATGCAGGTCGTCGAGCAGCGCCTGAGCGGTCTCGATGGGCGTCTTCGGCGCAACGCCATCCTCCGCCGGCTCCCTGGCGATTTTCGCGATCGGCTCGCCCAGCACGAAACCCAAGAGGCGAGCTACCGCATGGATCGCAAGCGCCTCGACGGCGAACAAGACCGGGTCCAGCGGCTCCTCGAGGCGCCCGTACGGCCGGTGTTCGCCCGGCCCCGGGTGTGGGGAGGGGCGTTGGCTCTCCTGATGGGGGCCGCGATCGTTATCGGCTTCGACCTTCCGTGGTTCGCCGTTCTCCAGATCTGCGGAGGGGTCTTGGTCGGGTGGGGCCTATGGGAGCATCTGGCCGTCCTGGAGGAGCGCGCGGAGGCGGAGCAGGAGCGGCAGCAGTTGTTCACCGAGTCCGAGAAGGTCGAGCGCGCCCACAAGCAAGACACCCTGGCCGTCCGCACCGTGCTCGACAAAACGCAGCTGTCCGTTGCCGATCTCGGTGAGCAGCTGGTGGCCGTGGACCAGCTCGAAAGGGAGCGATCCGAGCTCCTCGCTCAGCTCGAGGGCAAGGTCGGACGTCGGGGGCGGCGGGCCGAGGAGATCCTGGAGAAGCTGGTCGAGCGCAAGGACGACATGGAGCGCGCCCTGATGCGCATCGGCCACGGTCCTTCCTTGGAGAGCATCGATCGACGGATCGAGGGGGTACGGCGCCAAATGGCGGAGCGGGGTCTCGCTCCCCCCGATGTGCCTGCTCAACCCTCAGAACCCTCGCGCGGGGAACGTACCCTCACGGGCGGGCCCTCCTACGAAGACGAGGACGAGGACGAGGACGGCTACGGAAACGGCTACGCGGGCTCGGACGGCTCGCCTGGCTCAGGCGGAACGGGGCTCTCGGGGGCGGCCTGGCACTGTATCGGCGGTTTCGGGGGAGGCGGGTCCTCGGGTTTCGGCTCTGGCGGACACTTCCCCTACGGAGGCGGCGCCGGGCCACGCTCGCGCTCAGAGCTTCTCATCGAAGCGGCCACGGACCTCGTCGGTACCGAGCTCGAGGTCCTCACCAGCCAGAGCCAGCCGCGGGCGGAGAGGTTCCTCCAGGCCCTTACGTCGAGGCGTTTCACCCAATTTCGGTTCGTGGACGGGGGCAGGGTGTCGGTCCTCGGGGAGCCCGGCGAACTGAGCTACGATGAACTGGAAGGGTCCGATCTCGACCAGGTCGACGCCGCTCTTCGTTTCGCGCTCCTCGAGGCGGTGCTGCAGGTGCGGAGGGCGCCGGTCATCATCGAAGAGCCGCTGGCCTCCCTTCCTCCCGGCCGGAGGGCCATCGTACGCCGGCTTTACGCCCATCTCGCCTCGCTCACCCAGTTGCTCGTCCTTACCCCCGCACAGGACCTCGAGGGGCACGTCGTCCCGGTGGAAGGCTGAGGGCGCTTGCTCCGCAGGTACGGGAGCGCCATGACCGTCTTCATGACGGACCGCGGGTCACCGCCCACCGAGCCCGGCAAGGACTTCATACGGGCTCAGATCGAGCAGGACGTTCAGGAGGGTAAGAACGACGCCCACGTCGTGACGCGCTTCCCGCCCGAACCGAATGGCTTCCTTCACATCGGGCACTCTAAGGCCATCTGCCTGAACTTCGGCGTCGCTCAAGAGATGGGCGGGCGCTGCCACCTCCGGTTCGACGACACAAATCCTCTCAAGGAGGACACGAAGTACGTCGAAGCCATCAAGGAAGACGTCCAGTGGCTCGGCTTCGATTGGGGTGAGCACCTCTATTTCGCCAGCGACTACTTCGACATCCTCTACGGCTACGCGGAGGATCTGATCCGGGCCGGAAAAGCCTACGTCGACTCTACGAGCGAAGAGGACATGCGGCGGATGAGGGGCACGGTGACCGAACCGGGCACCGCTTCGCCGGACCGCAGCCGTAGCGTCGACGAGAATCTCGATCTCTTCCGACGGATGCGAGCTGGAGAGTTCGAGGACGGTGCGTACGTCCTCCGAGCCAAGATCGATCTGGCCCATCCCAACATGAAGATGCGGGATCCGCCTATCTATCGGATCCGCCGCGTGGCCCACCATCGCACCGGCGATACCTGGTGCATCTATCCGCTCTATGACTTCACCCACTGTCTCTCAGATGCGCAGGAGACGATTACCCACTCTCTGTGTACCCTCGAGTTCGAAAACAACCGCGCCCTTTACGACTGGTTCATCGAGCAGCTGAAGACCCCCAGCGACCCGCGTCAGATCGAGTACGCTCGGCTCGAGCTCACCTACACCCTCATGAGCAAGCGCAAGCTCCTCGAGCTCGTCGAGGAGGGGATCGTCACCGGGTGGGACGATCCTCGCATGCCGACCATCGCTGGGCTTCGTCGACGCGGGTATCGACCCGAGGCGATTCGGACCTTCGCTGAGAAAGTGGGCGTGGCTCGGGCCAACTCGGTGGTGGAGTTCGCCCTCTTGGAGTCGGTGGTGCGGGATGACCTCAACCCCATCGTGCCCCGGGTGATGGGGGTTCTCCGGCCTTTGAAGCTCGTGATCACGAACTATCCCGAGGACGGCGAAGATGTCTTCGATGCGCCTCGCTTCCCGGACGAGCCGGAGAAGATGGGCCGGCGCCCGGTGCCCTTCTCACGGGAGCTGTGGATCGAAGCCTCGGACTTTATGGAGGATCCTCCCAAGAAGTACTTCCGCCTCTCTCCGGGTCGCGAGGTCAGGCTCCGCTGGGCGTACCTCGTGACCTGCACCGGCGTCGTCAAGAACGAGGCGGGAGAGGTGGTCGAGGTGCATGCCACCTACGACCCCGAGAGCCGGGGAGGCACGCCGGCGGACGGCCGGAAGGTCAAGGGGACGATTCACTGGGTCTCGGCCAAGCACGCCCTAGAGGCGGAGGTCCGTCTCTACGACCACCTCTTTTCGGTGGAGCGACCGGGTCAAGCCGAAGACTGGAGACAGGAGTTGAACCCGAACTCCCTCGAAGTGGTGCGGGCCCAGCTCGAGCCCTCGTTGAAGTCGGCCGGACCGAGCGAGCGATTTCAGTTCGAGCGGACCGCATTCTTCTTCACCGACCCGGTCGACAGTGCTCCGGGCGCCCCGGTGTTCAATCGCATCGTGAGCCTCCGCGACTCCTGGAAGAAGATCGCGAAGAAGGGGGCTAAGTGACCTGGCGTCGTTGCCGCCACTGGGCTGGAGGCAGGCCGAGGACCGGACGAGCGTGGCGATTGAAGTGGGATTGATCGCAGAGGGTGTCGCGAAAGCGATGCCGTAGAGGGGTTCGGGGGAGACCGCAGGCCTCGACCAGCTCGCCTAGAAGCACCGCGGCCCAGCGTTCGCACCGCGCGAGAGATCTGGTCGGCGGGAAGAGCGGGGGCGCTGACTACTTCAGCACCGGAAGCCGACTCTGGATGATCTCTTTACCGGTCGAGTACTCCCCCGTGAAACACGCGTTGCAGAAGGCGCGCCGGGCGTTCAGTTCGTCGCCTACCGAGGTGTGGAGACCTTCTTCGCTGATGTAGGCGAGGGAGTCGGCCAAGACGTAGTCGCGAATACCCTCGACCGACTGGCGAGCCGCGATGAGCTCCTCTCGAGTAGGAGTGTCGATGCCGTAGTAGCAGGGGTAGCGATTGGGAGGAGAAGAGATCCGAACGTGAACCTCCTTGGCTCCAGCATCTCGGATCATCTTCACGATTTTTCGCGAGGTCGTCCCCCGCACCACCGAGTCGTCCACGACCACGACCCTCTTGCCTTCGAGCACGGACTGTACGGCGGAGAGCTTCAGCTTGACCCCGAAGTGCCGGATGGCCTGCTCGGGCTCGATGAAGGTGCGGCCCACGTAGTGACTGCGGATGAGCCCGTGGCGAAAGGGCAAACCCGAGGCGTCGGCAAAGCCGAGGGCGGCGGCAACCCCCGAGTCGGGAACGGGAATGACCAGGTCCGCGTCCGCTGGAGATTCCTCAGCGAGCTTCTGACCCATGGCCACCCGGGCTTCGTACACGCTTTTGCCGAACACCACGCTGTCGGGACGCGCGAAGTAGACGAGCTCGAAAATACACGCCCGACCGGGAGCTTCCGGGTCGTGCACGAGACGGCGGATCGCCTCGTCGAAGCTTTCGAGATCCCCTCGAGCGTAGTCTGTGTAGGCTTGGACCGCAGCTTCGAGCTTCACCCGGTCCATCG
>JBCBRU010000097.1:0-19592 GCA_039819565.1 Myxococcota bacterium
ATCGCCGTTGGTGCCTTCCAGCCACGGCTGGAGGTCCGCCTGGAGTGAGTTTCGGTAGGTCTCGACGAGGGCCGTCTCCCCGAGCTCGTCCGCGATGAGCATGTGGCGAGCAAGGAGGGCCAGCTCCTTTCCTGCGAAGTAGACATCGGTGCTCTGCACTCTCAGATTGGTCTCGGAGGCGAGAGCGGCCCGCACGTCAGGCTCTCGATTCGGCGCGATGCCGGACGGAGATCGGAAGCCCATGTCCGTGAGCGGCTCCAGCATCCGCCAGGTCGCGCCGCTGATCCCGACCATCTCCCCGCGCAAGGTGCGGAGTCGGTAGTCGGCCTCGTTCGCGTCCTGGAGAACCGCAGCGTGGTGAGGGAGCCGCATCATGAGCAGTGGCCCTTCTCCGTCTGTTTCCCACTCGAGGTTCAACTCGGCCGTGTTCGCTTCTTCGAAGCTGACCGTGAGCTGAGCGCCGGTCGGGACGCGACCCGAGTGGGCTTCCAGCACCGCCCGATCTCCCGGGGCAATAAGGATGGCGGCGCGTAGCCATCCCGTAAACGGTTGAACGTTCACGAGCACGTCGCGCTCCACCCGAAAGGTCAGCGTGGAGGTGGCCGTGAGCAACCAGCGCTGACCGTTGCCGAGGGCAAGCTCGAAACGCTGTCCAGTAACGCTCGCACCCACCCCCACCCCGTTCACATTCGCAAAGCCGTGTTGCGTCCGTACGATGGGGGGAAGCTGTTCATAGCGTACGCTCGCGAAGGGCATACCTCGCACCAGCGGCGCGGTCATATTGCGGGTGGCGTCCCCCCAGCGGACCGTGGCGGAAAAGGGTCCGTAGTCGATGAGGCTTCGCGTCCCAACCCCTTGCGCAGCCCCAAAATCGAGGTCACGCGCGAACACCGCTCGAAGGATCTGAGGCTCGATCACGAGGCGCGGGGAAGAGACGTGGAAGCCGCCGGGGTCGGCGCGCACTTGGTAGGGATGCACCGCCTGGCGGGTCACGCCGCTATCGAGGGCGAGGTTTTGCCACCACGCGTTGGTGGGAAGGGGCCTCGTGGCGTCGGGCCAGAGCGCGGTCGGGCTCAGCCCGTGGGTCCCGGTGGCGAATGGGGGCGCGGCGACCGAAATGGGGGAGGCCTCCCCGAGGACCAGAGGCTGCCTCCCGGCGTCGACACCAGAGTCCGTGAGGCCTGCGTCCGCGTCCCCTACGTCCTCTGGCCCCGCATCCGAAGAGCCCGCGTCGGAAAGACCCGCATCCTCCGCTCCGGTGTCCTCCGCTCCCATGTCTACAGCTCCCGAGTCGACGACGCTTGAAGGCTCGTCGTCGCCGCAGGCGAGGGCGAAAACGAGCGGAATCAGGAAGAGGGGGCGTAACGACACGAATCGTACCTATCGCCGAAGTGGTTCGATCACCAGGCCCGCAAAGCCCTCCTTCCCGAAGAGCCGACCGTCTCGCACCGCGGAGGCGGTCGGTCGGTCTCGGGCGGAAAGGCCCCCGAACCACGAGTGGTCCGCCGAGATGTTCGCGTCGAAGTCGGGGGGGTGAGGCGGGCTAGACTCGGCCGAGCTATCTCCGACGCGAAACGTCTTATTGCTCTGGATAAATCCGAGGCCGCACATCAGGAGAATAGTGGGGGATGGAGTTGGAACGTATCCTGCTAGCTTCCCATTTGAGGCGGTCGGTGGGACTCCGGCGCGACTTCCGAACTGAGCCTGTGAAGCTTTGCTAGCTGGTCGCGTTATCTTTCCCCTGGCCGCCTCCATCGACCTTATGAGCGCCGCGACAACCCGAGAGCGTATCGAGCGTGAAGATCTCATGATGTTCGTCAATGCATGTTTCGCCTGTACCGGTCAGCGAGACTTCTACGGCGATGAACGCGGACCGCAAGTCTCCATTACCTTTCTTCATGAGTATATTCTTCACAACTACCGGAGAATGTACGCGCGGACCCTCGGGGCTGGGATCAACCACTTCAACCAGGGCCACGTGATCTGCAACCTGCTCGCGTCGGGTGCTCCTAGAGACCCGGCGGACCGCGAGGAGGAGGGCGCGCTCATCCGGGTTGCGCTCCGCGCCATGCCGCCCCAGCGTGCCCTCCGTGCGCTGGAAGGCCTGCGATCGAGAGGAGTCAACAACCGACGTACACGGGCCGTGGTCCGTGACTATCTCGGGAGTCGCCCCGATCCAGCCTTCGACGCGGTCAAGTACCGCGCCAAGGTGCGTTCGGTAGCGGTTCACAACCACGTGAGATTCGATGACGAGCGCTCCAGCTTCCTCTTTCGAGGGTGGAAGGAGCGGCAATACACCACCCGGCTCTTTGAGCGCTTTCGCCAGGCCCACTTCGCCGAGGAACCGCTCTATGATCTCCCGTTTTCGGTGGCTGAGGGCCTGGCGCGACGCCACGGCGTGCCTCGGGCGCGATTTCTGGCCCGAGCCGAATCGACGATGACGGTCGCGGAGCGCGTCCGTATGGAGACCAGCACTCGGCGCGCCGGCCTGGCCAAGGCTGCCGATCTCACGCGGGTACCGCTCACCAAGCTCGCTCTCTATATTCTCGGCCTCGCGCCCGAGCAGCGTCGGGAACAGCGGGAGCGTTTCGAGAGAGCACTGCAAGACGCGGTTCGGAGGGCGCTACGTCGTTCGCCCAAGCGACTGGGCCGGGTCGCGGCGGTGTTGGACCGAAGCTACAGCACCAGTGGTTCGGTCGAGCGTCGCCGCCGGCCTCTCGGCGTGAGCCTCGCCGTAAGCCGACTACTGAGGGCTTGTTCGATCGACTACCGGGCGTATTGGACCCTACCCGCACCGGACGAGCTGCTCGTCACGCCGCACGGTCAGACGGATCTCGCAGGTCCGCTCCTCGCGGCGCTCCGGCACCAGCCCGACGTTGTCGTGATCGTCTCGGACGGCCACGAAAACGCCCCTCCCCGAGGCGCGGCAGAGGTGGCGCGAGTATTCCGTCGCCGACTAGATCCGGAGAGGAAGACGTCGATCGTTCACGTCAACCCTGTCTTCGATGCAGAGGTACTCGCCCCGCGAACCCTGGGTGAGGCGATACCCACGGTGGGTATTCGCGACGCTGAGGACCTTCTCACCGTGCTCGGCTTCGCTCGGTTTGCAGACGGCTTCGAACCCCTCAAGAGCCTCGAGGCCTATCTCCAGGCCAAAGCCCGCGCCTTCATCCAAGGAGAGTCCTGATGTCCGCTGCTTCGCTCAGTCTCGAGGGTTTCAGGCTGGGGCCTCCTCAAGTCGAGGGGGCGTTTCGCCTGGTCCCCGTGCTGCGCGCCGACGTGCCTGGTGATTTGCGTATGGGACTCCGGCGCTACGGTCGAGCCGATGCGGTGGTTTCTCTCGAGGGTGAGCTGGGCGCTCCGGGGCTTGAGTACATGTCCTATATCCCCCACGGCCTGGTGCTTCGCTGGAGCGATGACGGCTTTCCGGTGGCCGCCCAGGGTGCCGAACTCGGTCGGCGGGACGGAGTGGGGAAGAAGGGCGTCCGACTTCTCCATCGCATGGCCAAGCAGGAGGACCGTCGGCGCCTCCGCATCTTGCCTCTCCACCTCGCGATGGAAGGTTTTCTCTCTCTTCACTTCGGAGGTCCTGATGTGGTCTGGAGTGAGTACAGTCAGCGCGCCCTCCGCGAGGGGCTGAACCCCCGCTTCGAACGGACGGTACCTGGCGCATGGTTGCCAGGCTTGCGCGAAGCGCTTCGCACCTTTGAGCTTCACGAGGGTCAGGTGGGTTCGCTCGCGTTCGTTGCCGACGCCTTCGCGTCCGCGTTCATCGTCTCTCATCCCGAGGACTACCGGAGCCTCCACGCCTCCCTTCTCGAGGACTTCTATGGAGATTTACTGCTTCGCTACGCCGTTCAGTTTCCAGAACCCACCCGGCTCGAGATGGCCTTGGACGAGCGTCGCGTGCGCTCCATCGATGACCTCGAGCGAGAGGTGGAAGGTATGCGCGCGGCCTGGTCTGCCTTCGGGGCTATGATGGCGGAAGGACTCTTCGAGCAGCCCTTGACCACCGAAACGGTCCGCCGCGTCGGGCCCTTCCATCTTCGGCGCTTCGTCACCGCGTTGAGTCCCCGCGAAGAGAACCACATCGGTGAGGGCATCTTCCGAAAGGACGGTCGAATCGAGTATTTGAAGACCTTTCGACTGTCCGCGGCCCAGACCCGGCGGGCGCATTTGCTCAAGCGCCTAGCCCTCCACAGCTGGAACCTCAAGGCGACGGCCCAGGCTGAGGGGCAGTCTCTCGAGGAGCTATGCCTTCGCATCGAACGGGCGGGCTTCGGCTATCTTCTGAAGGATGAATTGCGCAAGCGATCCACCCGGCGCTAGCATGGGCTGCCAGGGGGCTTGGACATCGCCATCCCTCTCCACGTCAACGGGCCTCTAGGACAGACCGGAGCCCCGAGGCCGTGACCCCGGGGCTCCGGCTGATCTAGCTCACCGTTCGCACCACGCCCGCCCCGATGGTGCGGCCGCCCTCACGCACGGCGAAGCGCATGCCTGGCTCGATGCCAACCTCGCGAAGAAGCTCGAAGCGCACCGACGCCCGGTCCCCGGGGCGCACGACCTCGCCGTCGATGTCGACGATGCTGCCCGTGACGTCCGTAGTGCCGAAGAAGAACTGGGGCCGATACCCAATCCTGAAAGATCGGTTGCGACCCCCCTCCTCGGCAGCGAGGGCGTAGAGTTCGGCGGTGCCGGCTCGGTGCGGCTCCACCGAGCCCGGCGCGGCGAGGACCTGCCCTCGCACGATCTCTTCACGCTTCACACCGCGGAGAAGGAGCCCCACGTTCTGTCCCGCCTCGGCCGCCTCGATGTCTCGGTGGAAAGCCTGGGTTCCGGTGACCACCACCGCCCGAGGGCTGTCGCCATCGTCGCCTAGGCCTACCACTTCGACTCTGTCACCGACCCGCACCACGCCGCGCTCGATCCGACCTGTCGCCACCGTGCCCCGTCCGGGCACGGTCAGCACGTTCTCGATCGGCATCAGGAACGGCGCCTCGAGGTCGCGGACCGGCGTCGGCACCCTCGCGTCGAGGGTGTCGACCAGGGTCGCCACGCTGGCGAATCCCTCTCCATCCACGTGTCCAGACTCCACGTCCCGGAGGGCCTGTAGCGCTGAGCCCCGAACGATCGGGACATCCGCGTAGCCGTGCTGAGCAAGAAGGTCCTGAGTCTCGAGCTCGACGAGCTCGAGCAGCTCCTCGTCCGCAATGTCCACCTTGTTGACGAACACGACCATGTGCTCGACGCCCACCTGGCGCGCGAGCAGCACGTGCTCCCGCGTCTGGTGCTGAGGCCCTTGCGAGCCGTCTACGAGCAGGATGGCGCCATCCATCTGGGAGGCGCCGGTGATCATGTTCTTCACATAGTCAGCATGGCCGGGGCAGTCCACGTGAGCGTACTGGCGAGACTCCGAACCATACTCCACATGGGCCGTGCTGATGGTCAGGATCTTCGTCTCGTCCCGATGCCCCTGCGCGGCCGAAGCTTTGGCGATCTCGCGGTAGGACCGGGCTGCGCCCCCAACTCGATGGGCCTGGACGGCCGTCAGCGCCGCGGTGAGCGTGGTCTTCCCATGGTCGACGTGACCAATGGTGCCGACGTTGATGTACTCCTTCTTCTGCGACATGGCGTCGCTCGCTTTCTTTCGTGGTGACCAGGGCGTCCTTCAGTGTCTTCCCCCGGCTGGAACCCGGGACCGGAGGAAGCTCGGCCGCACCGCAGCCGAGACTCGAAGAGAGAGAAGTGATTCATGCGAGCGCGAGCGCGCTCGTGGAGGGCGTGCCGTGGCTAGATACGCCCCCCACGCAGATCCCTCGAGGAGAGGGCTTCGCGGGAGGACGGGCGCGGGACACTGTCGAGCTGGCGCCGCATGACTTCGCGCATGCTGAGCACCGGAGCTGTACGCGTCAAGGCTTGGGATCTCCCCCGGAAGGAGGACTTGCTTCGAGCTCTTACCGCCGGTCGCCCCCGTGGGGAGCCGGGATAGGGCTCGCACTTCGAGGCGTCACCGTAGACGGCTGCCGGGAAGACGCCTCCCTTTGGTCGGCGGAGCGGACGCTGGGTTGAACGCCTAGAAAAGGAACGAGACACCCACGCCCACCTCCGCGAGGACGACGGTGGGGGGGGCATCGAAGACCACACTCCTCAACCCGTCACCGCCGAACTGCGAGCCTGCCTGGCCAGATTCGATGCGTTCCACGGCTGCGTCGAGCTGGAGCTGAGGCGTCACCCGCCAGCGACCCGCAAGGCGCATTCTGAACGCCCACCGGGACGTCTCCCCCACGTCGGTCAGGCCGCCCTCGCCATTTCTATTGGTGGTCAGCTGCACCACGCGGAGCCATTGGTGCTCCGCGCCCACGTCGAAGAAGAGGTCGCCGTCTTTCCAGCGTGCCCCGAGGGCGGCGGACCCTCCGAGGCGCGGTCGCTCACCTTCGTAGGTCGTGAAAGCATGGGCCCGCAGCCAGAACCAGTCCACCGCGTTCAAATCCCCGTTGAGAGACAGCCGGGGCACGGGAACATGCTCGCCGGTGATCTCTTCGGCGTCCACGGGCACCGCGACCTCTGCGACCAAGGCCGCACCCCCTCGAGACCCGTCGAGAAAGCCCCACTTCAGCCCGAGGCCGACCGGTGTGCCGGTCGTCCGGCTCGACGCTTCCAAAGAGATTCCTTCGCTCGTGAGCGATGTCCACACCACGCTCGGGACGATGAGCCGCGCCTCGATGTCTTTCGAGAGCCCCAGGCGAAAGAGCATCTCCGGGAACGATATGGAAATCTCATCGCTGCCCGAGCGCACCCCGAGGCCCGTCTCCATGAGGAGACGACCGGGGGCCGTGACCTTCACGTTCTCGCCGGTCGGTCCTCGGTCGGTCGCGATGGGGTCTTGCGCCCACGATACCGAAGTTGCGAATAGTGCCAGACTGACCAGGAGCCCCAAACACACGAACCGAAGCGCAGGAATGAACGCCACGAGCTCAACCTACGTGCCGCAAAGGCGGCACGTCCAGGCCGACAACCATCTGCGTCTCGAACCCGAAGCCCGCCTCCCGCTCCCGCCGGTCGATGCGTCTGCGACGCAACCGGGGCTTCACTTGGTTGGGGCGTGCGCACCTGCTGGGCGCGTCTCACTCCCCGACGCGGTATTGGGTTGGGGTCAGTCCGGTGGCGCGCTTGAAGGCTCGGGCGAAGTGGGCTTGACTCGAAAATCCCGACTTGAGGGCGATCTCGGCGAGCCCGTGGTGTCCCTGCCGGATGAGTTGCATGGCTCGATCCAGCCTTCGGCCCATGAGGTACTGATGCGGAGCGGCGCCCGTGGCTCGTTTGAAGGAGCGGGCGAAGTGATAGGGACTCAAACAAGCTACCTGGGCGAGCTCGCTGAGCGCGACGTTCCGCTCCAGGTGGGCGTCCATATATTCGAGCACGCGCCGGAGCCGTGCCGGATCCAGCGCGCCATTCGCCCTTGGCGCTCGCGCTGCGAGCTTCTCCGGACTCAACGAGGAATACTGCTTGAGGACATGCGCGCACAGCGCCGCTCTGAGGGTGTCGACCAAGAGTCCCCCGGCGGCACTTGGGCAGTGCATTTCCCGGTCGATGCACTGCGCTATCTGCTGGACGAACGCATCTTGGAAGCCACCCACGTAGCGCAAGGTCGCTTTGGCAGGATCGATGTCATATTCCTGGAGCGACGCGTCATCGAAGGGGCGGGGGGCCACGAACAAGTGGATCACCTTCTCCAGGTCCTGAAAGACCTCGATATCTGACTCAGGAATGCCCGCGGGACAGAGCCACACGGTCCCGGGGACGGCCGCGCACTCCTGGATACGACCTCCGCCCCCGCGTCGCCGCACCCTTCCTCGGCCGGCCAGCAAGACCGCGATTTCAGTCTCCTTGGGCTTGATGTCATTCAGGCGCCCCTGTCCTTGACGCCAGCGCTCCGCCAGCAAAGAGGGCCAGCCTCGTGAGGCACTCGAATCGAGGCGGGTCCCGGTCGCGTACTTCGCGTCCGCGTGACCCTCGAGCCGCATCCCTAAATGAATATCACGTTGCCCCTCTCCCCGCCAAACCGGGAGCCAGTGCGCCAAGGACGGCAAGCTCGGGCAAAGATAGAGCAAGCTCGGTCAATACACGAGGCGGCGCTCCGGAGAGTCTGGAGACATCCGTCGGTCGCGCACCGTCGGGAGGAGACCCTCAAGATGGTAGAGAAGACGATCCTTGGTGCCTGCCCCCTGGACTGCCCCGATACTTGCTCGATGCTGGTGACCGTGGACGACGGCAAGGTCACCGGAGTGCGCGGAAATCCGGACCATCCCTTCACCCGAGGCCACCTGTGCGTGAAGATGAATGACTACCCATCCCGGGTGTACAGTGACGCGCGGGTCCTCCACCCGCTCCGACGCGCTGGTCCGAAGGGAAGCGGACGTTTCGAAGCCATCAGCTGGGAGGAAGCGCTCCTCGAGATCAGAGATCGCTGGCGGAGTATCATCGCGAGTCACGGCGCCCACGCCATCGTGCCCTGCAGTTACCTCGGGACTGAGGGCATCACCAACGGATTGAACGTGGGCGATCCCTTCTTCAATCGACTCGGTGCGACCGTGGCCGAGCGAACCTTCTGCGACTCGGGATCGATCACGGCCTACGCCATGACCATCGGTGATTCGGCTGCGGTCGATCCAGAGAGCGCCGTTCACTCGAAGTACATCATTCTTTGGGCCTGCAACGTCCTGAGCACGAATTCCCATTTCTGGCCGTTCGTGTCGGAAGCCCAAAAGAAGGGGGCGAAAGTCGTCGTCATCGACCCCTACCGGACGATGACGGCTCGCCAGGCGGACTGGCACATTCCCATCCGACCGGGGACGGACGGGGCGCTCGCGCTCGGCTTGATGCATATCATCATTTCGGAGGGGCTCACCGACGACGACTATATTGCGGATCACACGGTGGGATACGCGGAGCTCGAGGAGCGTGTCGCGGAGTATCCTCCGCAGCGGGTCTCCGAGATCACCGGGATCCCCGTGGAGGATATCCAGGCCCTCGCGCGCGAGTACGCGGCGGCCCACGCGCCCCTCGTTCGCATCGGGGTCGCTATCGAGAGACACGCGGGGGGTGGGCAGACGGTCCGTGCCTTGTCATGCCTTCCTGCCTTGGTGGGGGCGTGGCGACACCCCGGAGGCGGACTCCTCCAGCTGCCGATCTGGGCCTTCCCCGTAAACTGGGGCCAGCTCATGCGTCCCGATCTCAGACCGAGCGACCCGCCCCAGGTCATCAATCTATGGAAGCTCGCGCAGGCGTTGACCGGAGAGCTTCCTCTGGCCACGCCGATTCAGTCGCTGATGGTCTATAACTCCAACCCCCTCGTCACGAGCCCTGAGCAGGACAAGATGATCGCCGGTCTGGAGCACGAGGACCTCTTCACCGTGGTGAGTGAGCATTTCATGACGGACACCGCCAAGTACGCGGACCTCGTGCTTCCTGCCACCACTCAGGTCGAACAGGACGACATCATGTTCTCCTGGGGGCATCTATACATCTCGTACAACAACCGGGCGGTCGAGCCGCTCGGGGAAGCGGTCTCCAACACCGAGCTCTTTCGGCGCCTCGCCAAGGTCATGGGTTTCGATGATGATCCCTTCTTCGTCCGCAGCGACCGGGAGATGATCGAACAAAGCGTCCTTTGGGACTCCCCCGTGCTCGAGGGCATTACTCTCGAAGCCCTCCAGGAGAAAGGCTATGCGCGCCTCAATCTTCCTCCCCCCGAAACCTATGCTCCCCATGCGAAGGGGGGCTTCCGAACTCCATCCGGCAAGTGCGAGTTCAAATCGGCGGCGGCGGCGGGAGGAAACTTCGTACTCCCGCTGTTCCGCCAAGGCTACGACGGTCAGCAGTCGGGCGAGCCCATTGATCCTCTCCCGCACTTCGTGCCTCCGAACGAATCGCCGGCCTCGTCGCCGGAGCTTGCGGCTCGGTATCCGCTGAGTCTGGTCTCGCCGAAGAGCTTCGCCTTTCTCAGCTCTTCGTTCGGAAATATGGAGAGGCAGCTGAGGCACGCCAAGGAGCAGTGTCTGGTGATGCATCCACAGGATGCTGAGGCTCGGGACCTCTCGGAGGGGCAGAAGGTGCGCATCTTCAATGGCCGCGGGTCGTTCGAGGCCACGCTTCGAGTGACGGAGGATGTCATGCCCGGCGTGGTGCTGGCCCCGGTGGGCTATTGGCGGTCGGACAAGTTCGCAGGGCGGGCCACGGTTCACGCCGTGACCTCGTCGGCCTACGCGGATCTCGGCCGCGCCCCGACCTTCTCGGACATCCTGGTGCAGGTCGAGCTCGCATAGTCGATGGTGTACAGTCGGCCCGCGCCATGCTCACTTCCGAGGGAGCGTATCGACGTCGCTGGTGCCTCTGGGCTTTGTGCGGGCTCGCGGTGGGGCAGAGCGCCTGCTTTGGCACCTCGCCGCCGAGGATGATTCACGTTCATTCCGGTGAGGATCTTCGGTCGATGCAGTCGGTGGAGGCCGCAGCTGGACTTGCGTCCGTCGGCATCGAGCGCTTTCTCGGGTACCGACGGAAACTCGGCGACGGGTATCAATCGCTGGACATAGATGACGATCGATACCTGCACGGCCTGAGAAGCGACGAGGTACGAGACCTCTCTCTGGAGCTTGCCGACCAGCTGGCCGAGCGCGGGATTTCCGTCTCTGAAGAGTTGCCGGAGCGCATCGCGGTGCGGGGCTACGTCGCGCCGGTCGTCTTCGTCCAGAGAGGTCGGAGCGGCGTATGGCTGCCCTCGAGTAGCTCTGACAGCATTCGGGTCATTACTTTGGTTCTCCGCTTCCGGGAGTCGACCGGCCATACCTGGTGGATGCGAGCCCCGGTGCTGGTGCAGCAGTCGAGTCGTCTCGAAGCGGACTTTGCCCAAAGCATGAGCCTGGCCGTAGATCTGGCCGCCGGGCTCATCATTCGCGAGCTCGAGCGGTTGGAGACCTTGTGAGGGCGCTCCCGATTCTTATGGTTGCGGCCTCCTGGGCGGGGTGCGCTTCGCACCACGCCGCGCCTCCCGTGTTCGCGGATCCCTCTCGAGAGCTCAAGGCCGCAACGGTCGAGGTCGTCGAGTTCCTGGCGGGGGACGCGTGGCAGCGTCAGACCCGGTTCCAGACGCCCGATCGCGTTCGGAAGCGGATCGTGCCCGTCGAGGGCACGAGGGGCGTCGGCTACACCGATCTGAGCTGGCTTCTGGCTCAGACTCTGAAAGCCGTGGGGTTAGAGGCCACCTCCGAGCGCTGGCCCGAGGCCTCCGCTCACTTCCGGATCAAGGCCCGGCTCGATCCCCCCGCCGAGATCGAAGCCCCACGCGCCAAGCTCACCGTGACGGTGCTCGACGCGGAGTTCAATCCGTTGGTGCAGAACGACTACGAGGTCGATCTGGGACCCCGCTACGTCCTCGGACCCCGCGTCCCCGGGGAAGATCCGCAGTGGCTTCACCTGGGAAAAAGCGTACTCGAGCCCACTCTCGAAACGCTCGAGGCCGCCCTCCGGTTGAGTCCGGACTCCGTGCGCTCACCCCCCTGATGCCTGCTGAGGACCGGGATCGCCCCGCCGTCGCTCCTCGGATAGGCCGCGAGCTCCGTATGACGTCTCGACAAGCTCCGAGTCCTTCTCGATGCTGTTCGCGTGGACGGACCGGCGTGGAGCTTGGTAACGGGGGCCTTCTTCCTCGCTCTGGCCGCAGCGACCGCCGCCTCCCGCCGTCAGGACGGGGTGACGGTCTCCTTTGCGGCGATGGCGCTTCTCATCGCCGCCCACGAGACCCTCGAGTTCGCCGACGATCTGGGGGGCGGTGAGCGACTCGATGCCTACGAGCTCGGGGTGGCCTTCCTCTCCGTGATTCCGACGTTGTTCTTCTTCGTGGGTTTCGTGGGCATGAGGCGGCGATTCCAAGCGGTCCTCTGGGGGTTTAGCATCGTCTTCGCAACCCTCGCGGTGCTCGTGGCGGCCGGGACCTTGAGCCCGGAAGATCCCCGGGCTTGGCAGATCTTCCTCGTCGCGTTCGTACCTGCGCTCATCTTCATGGTGGGGGTGCTGGTGGGTCACGCCCGACGCGCCCGCGGGGAGAATCGGATACGGACCATGCTCCTGCTCGCGGTCCTGGCTCTCGGCGCGGGTGGGGTTGTGACCAACCTCTTCCACAATGCGGGGGCTCAGGTCCCTCCTCTCATGCAGCCTGGGTTGCTGGGGGGAGCTACGGTCCTAGCCCTCCTCGCGCGCCGGGGCGAGCTGATCTCTCGAGAGTGGCTGTTCGGCCTCACCATCGGCGTCCTCTCGGCCGTGGTGGTGCTCGCTCAGTTCCTGGTGTTGGCCTGGGCGGGAGAGCGGGTCGGCCTCGCGGCGGCCTCGACGGTGCTCGTGGTTTTGCTGGCGTGGGTCACCGCTCAACCCCTATGGGCCACCTGGAGCGAGGCCCGAAGCCGTAGAGACTATCTCGGGACCCTCGGGCGGCTGTCCGCTCAAATGGCTCACGATCTTCGCAACCCTCTCGGAGCTATCCGCATGGCGGGAGAGGTCGTGCTCGCGGACGCGCAGGCGGGGCGTCCCCTCGAGCGACGTATCGAGCATATCGAACTGATCGTTGAGCAAACGCGGCGCATGGAGAAGGTCATTGCGGACTATCAGCGCTTGGGCCGCTGCGTGGCGAGCCCGAGGCCCATTGAGGTGAGGGAGATCGTGCGACGGGTTGCCGAGGCGGGAGCTCCCGGCCCGGTTCGTTTGGAGGGGCCGTACATCGAGGCCGATGTCGATCCGGAGCTTTTGACTCTGGCCCTGGAGAACTTGGTGCGGAACGGACAGGAAGCCTCACCGCCGGGGGCGCCGGTGGTGGTGCGGACGCGGGTAGAGCGAGGCGTTCTGATGGTAGACGTCGAAGACACCGGTCATGGCATGGACCCAGCCACGGCCGAGCAGGCGCTGGACGACTTCTTCACGACGCGCGCCGAGGGCTCGGGGCTGGGCCTGCCCTACGCGAGACGGGTGGCCGAGGCGCACGGGGGCCAGCTTCAGATCGAGAGCTCACTTCGAGCCGGAACGAAGGTCAGGTTGACCTTTCCTAAGGCGAGGGCGGTGGCTCTTCCGGGATCTGCAGCGTAACCTCTAGACCCCCCTCCGGCCGGTTGACGGCCTGCAGGTGGCCGCCGTGCAGCTCTGCGATCTGGCGGGAGATCATGAGTCCCAGCCCATAGCCGGTGGCTTGTCCCCGCCGGTCTCTTTCGCCGCGGTAGAAGGGCTCAAAGAGCCGCTCCAGCTCGTGCGGAGGGACGCCCGGGCCTTGGTCGGCCACCTGGATCTGGCCCGCCCGCAGCGTGACGGTGACTTCGGAGTCCTTGGGCGCGTACTTCCCCGCGTTCTCGAGCAGGTTTCGGATGATGCGTACGAGAAGCACGCGATCCCCCACGATCGCCGCGTTCTCGCTCTCGTCTCTGAGGTCCACGTCGTGATCCGGGAGGGGGGCCTGTCCCAGCGCCTCCTCCACGACCTCGCGGAGGACGAGCGGCTCGAGCCGCAGCGCGCGCTCCCCGATCGACAGCCGAGAGGACTCCATGACCTCTCCGATGAGACGATCGATCTCCGCCACGTCGGCCTCCATGGCGTCGAGGCGTTTGGGCGGAACGTCGCGCTCCCGCAGCAGCTCCAGCTCGAGACGCAAACGAGCGAGCGGGGTTCGGAGCTCGTGAGATATCCCCGCCATGAGACTTCGCTCCGCCTCGAGGAGGGTCGTGATGCGAGCGGCCATGTGGTTGAAAGCGCGCGCCACTTCCCCTTCTTCGGAGCGACCTTCCTTGAGTCGATGGCTCAGATCGCCCTGGGCCATGCGGTCCAGCGCGCTCACGGTGGCTCGGAGCGGCCGCGTCACCAAGGTTGCGATCAAGGCCCCGAGGAGAAGCACCACGAGGCCCAGGGTTCCCAGCAGCAGGAGAATGCGCTGGCCGTGGGAGTCCACGTCGAGCGGTCGCTTCACGACCATCCAGGGGTTGGCGAAGGTTCGTCGACCTCGCGAGCCGCGGGCCGGGCCAGGTCGGGTCCCCGCGAGCCCCCAGATCCGGTCGCGCGCAGCCTCCGCCAGAGGAATCATGACCCGATGTCCCGCTCCTCGGCAGGCGATGAGGCGTCGCCCCCGCACCCGATGGCGATGGCACCGAGGGGGGCGGTTTCGAACCACTCGGCGCACGAACTCCGGAGCGCTAGGGAACACACGGAGCTCGAGTCCGAGCTGCTCGCCCAGGACCTTCGGATCCATCCCTTTCTCGATTTGGGCGGCTAGATAGGTGACTTGCTCGAAGTGCGCTCGGGCCACGTCGTTTCTGAACGGCTCCAGCACCACCCTGCGCACCAGGGTCCAAGCCAGAAGGTGGACGACCAGCACCGCGAGACCCAGGAGTAGGGTAAGGCGCCCACGAAGTCCGAGCACTCTCACTCGGGCTCCCTAGGGATGGTGTAGCCGACGCCTCTCACCGTCTTCACGAAGGTGGGGCGGCGTGGGTCGTCGCCAAGCTTCTTGCGAATGTGGCTGACATGGACATCGACGGAGCGATCGAAAGACGCGTACTCGGTACCGCGCGCGAGCTCCATGAGGCGCTCTCGAGGGATCACCCGACCGGCTTGCGAAACCAGGGTGCGCAGGATCTCGAACTCCGTGGTGGTGAGGTCGACGGCCTCGCCCCGGAGGGTTACGGTGCGACGGTCCGGGTCCACTTCCAGAGGGCCGGCGCGGTGGACAGGGCTCGGGTCTGCGTCCGAGTCTCCGACTCTCCGAAGGATAGCCTGCACGCGGGCCAGGAGCTCACGAGGGTTGAAGGGTTTGGGGAGGTAGTCGTCAGCGCCGAGCTCGAGACCCACGATGCGGTCCGTATCGTCTCCTCGAGCGGTCAGCATCACGACCGGGACCTTCGAGGTCTTCCGGATCTCTCGGCACACTTCGAGCCCGTCCATCCCCGGCATCATGACGTCGAGGATCACGAGATCGATGTCGGTGCGGCTGCTCAGGACCTCGAGGCCCTTCTCGCCGTCTTCCGCGGTGGCCACCGCGAAGTCTCGGCCCTCGAAGTACTCCGCAACGAGGTCGCGAAGTCGGGCATCGTCATCGACGACGAGAAGGGTACGCACATGGAACTCCTACCACTTTAAGGGCCGTCGCCTAGGGCGACGAGGGGGCGGCCGTCCTTGGACGAAACCTCGGAGTCGCCGCCCGACGACAGCCCCCCGTTCGGCGGGGGGCCGAGACCTCACTCCGCGTGTCGCCGCTCCCAGCGGGCCTGACGCTTCTCGATCATCTCCACGAGCTTAGTCTTTTGGTCCGCGCTGAGGAGAGCATGGAAGTCGAGGGCGCGATCGATGAAGCGCTCAGCCATCTGCGCGCGCTGGGCGGCGCCGCTCTTCACGATGGCCTTGATCTCCTCGCGGTTGGGGGTGGGCTTTTTCATCTCCGCGAGCAGGGTCTGGTGCGAGTCTCGCATCGAGGACCGGACCGACTTGGCCTCCTCTCGAAGGGCGCGACGCATCCGCACGAGCTCCACTTCCTGAGCCTCGGTGAGGTCCAGCCGCTCCATGGCCTTGAAGAACATGCGCTGGGGGCCGTGGCCGGAGCCGCCGCGATGATGGCCCGGGCGGGCATCGGCGAAGCCCGCGAGGGCCAGGGCCCCGGCGACGACGCCGGCGGTGAGAGCGATGGGACGAAACTTGGGGAACTTCATGGTGTGTTTTCTCTCTTTCGGTTCGACGATTCCGCACCGTCGATGGTGAGAGCCTAGGACCCGGTCGTGAAGAGGAGATGAGGGTCCCGCGAAGGAGGGCTTTTGATTGTGAACGATTGTCAAAGCGCTTCGGGCGCGAGGCGGTGCAGCTGAGGCTCGCACCTCACCTGGGGCGCCAGCTGACTCTCCTCCACCCATCGGTGCCATCGCTCGTCGACTCCAGAGAGGATGATGCGGACCCGCGAGGCCAACTCGTGGTGCCGCCAAGCCCGCAGGTTGACCTGCAGGATCTCCTCATCAACGGCGGTGGTCGAGGCGAGCGACAAGACGATCTCGCGGCTTCGGCTCGCCGCCGCGAGCTCGATGGCGCGTCCGAAGGCGCTATCAATCACTTCGGTGGCGTCGAAGGGGCCCACCGGAGCGACGAGGACTCGGCCGCCGGGAAGGGCGATGACCGGACAGGTGTCTCGGAGCAGCTCCCGGAAGGAGTCTTGATGGCGCATGGCGAGTCCCACCGCGTACCCGTCCGCGGCGACCCTGAGCAGGGCCTCGCGGCGATCCGGACGGTCGGCGGCGGCGATGAGGAGGTCGAGGGCCAGGAGTAGGCTCGATGGAGGCATCCCTGCCTCCCCCCGGGTCCGGGCGTGGAGAGCCACTCGGGCCTCGAGTTCGGGGGCTTCGCGCGGGTCTACGAGGGCGTCGAGCCACCCCGCCACCACCGGATCCACGGGGATGGCGCGTTCTCGAAGGGCTGCGGTCCAGTCTTCGAAGGCGGACATGGCACGAGGCTGCGATCCTCGTGCGGCGGAGTCGAGCCTCGAGGCGACGGCTTGCGGCCCCTCCCCGGCTTGACCGCCGGCGCGTCTAGGTGAGGATGCGGGCGTGGCCCGACCTTATCTGTTCCTGATGGACCCCATCGAGCGCATCGACATCGAGGCGGACTCCACCTTCGTGCTCATGCTCGAGGCGGGCGCACGCGGCCGTCCGATGTTGTATGCGCACCCGGAGAAGCTCCGACAGCACGGTGCGGAACCCCGCATCCAAGCGACCGAGATCACGGTCCGACCGGAAAAGGGCCACCACTTCGCGCTCGGTGAGACGCGGGACCTGGCCCTTGCGGACTGCGATGCGGTGTTCATGCGCAAGGACCCTCCCTTCGACACCGCTTTTCTGACCTACACCTACCTTCTCGACCGGGTGGACCGCTCGAAGACGGTCATGGTCAACGAGCCGCAAGCGCTCAGGGACTTCAACGAGAAGCTGGCGGCGCTGCGATGGCCGGACCTCATGCCGCCCACCATGATCGCGGCCGATCGGGGGGCCCTGCGCCGATTCATCGAAGAGCACGGCGAGGTGGTGGTGAAGCCTCTCGACGGCGCAGGGGGCGCGGGCATCGTGCACCTTCGGACGGGTGACAAGAACATCGGGAGCATTCTCGACATGCTCACCCTAGAGGGGCGTCGTCACATCGAGGCGCAGGCCTTTCTGCGGGATGTCGTGAAGGGAGACAAGCGCGTGATCCTCCTCGACGGGGAGCCCATCGGAGCTGTGAATCGCGTGCCCGCCCGGGACGACATTCGCGCCAACATGCACGTCGGAGGGCGGGCCGAGCAGAGTCCGCTGACGGACCGCGACCGCGAAATCGCCGCGGCCCTCGCGCCGGAACTGGTGCGGCGTGGCCTTATCTTCGTGGGCATCGACGTCATCGGTGGTTTCCTCACCGAAGTGAATGTCACCAGCCCCACGGGGCTCCAGGAAGCCAATCGATTCGATGGGGTGAAGCTCGAGGCCCAGATCATCGACAAGGTCGAAGAAAAGCGCGCCGCGCTCGGATAAGCCGTGGCCTTCGTCGACCTCAACCGGAATCGGCTGGTGCTCAAATCCCTGATCGCGGGCCCGCCCGCCGTGGGCAAATCCGAGCGCCTCTGGCAGCTCGGTCACGCCAGCGGAACCCGAAGAGTACAGGAGTTCGGGCAGACCCCTCTCGGACCGCAGCGCATGGCGAGCTTCGACCTCGACGTCCAGCGCGAGGGGCGCCCCGTCGAGATCGAGGTCTATGAGTGGCACGGCCCGGAACGCGCCGACATACGCGGCAAAGGTCTCTTCTCCGGACTCGACGGCTTCATCTATCTCGCCGACGCCCGGGCCGACCGCACCGTGGACTCCGTCCAGCAGCTCCGCTTTCTCGTCCAGCAAGCCGGGCGCTCGAAGCTCAAGCGCATCCCGAGCTTGCTCGCCTTGGGAAGAATGGACGACGGCCTCGCTCGCCTCTCGACCCTCGAGCCCCAGCTCGAACCCTTCGCCTGGGGCCAGCGTTTGGAGACTCCGCTGGACGACACCGAGGCTTTCGTGGAGGCGAGTCATCTCCTGGGTGAGACCATGCTCATGAGACTCGCTTGATGAGCGCGCCGGTCGGCGCTCGAGCGCCGACCGATCAGACGCTTAGCTCCTCCGTTCGGAGGGGGCGTCTCCTTTGGAGATCCCCGCGCGAGTCTTCCCCGGTACAGCTCACCCGACGATGAGCGCTCTGAGAAGGCAGGAAGTCTCGGCGTCGGACCGTGCGGCGTTCGCCGCCGTCGCCCGGGACGTCTGTGGTGCGGCTCGGCTGGTGGATGTCCGGCCTCTGACGGGCGGGGTCTCGTCCGAGGTCTACGCCCTCGAGCTCGAAGACCTGGCCCTCCGGCGAACCACGGTCGTGCTCCGGAGGCATCGCGCCCAGGCCTGGAAGCCGGACCCGGCCGCCGTCGTGACCCGCGAGTATCGCTTGCTCGAGGTTCTGCATCGCGCGGGTCTTCCGGTTCCCGAGCCGATCTCTGTCGACGTCGAGGGATCGATTCTGGCCGAGCCCTATCTCCTGATTGGGTTCGTCGACGGTACGACCGAGCTCCAGGGGCAGACCGTGGAGGCGCGGGTCTCGACCATGGCGGGTGCGCTAGCCGAGCTCCACGCTCTCCGCTTCGAGGCGCTCCCCGAGCTCCCGACCCGTTCGTCGCCGCTGCCTGAGGTGTTCGAGTATCTCCCCGCCGGAGAGGCCGAGGATCGGCGACTCCGCGACGCGCTCGCTGCCCATCCCCTGGACGGGTTCGAGGAGCGCCCCGCTCTTCTTCACGGCGACTTTTGGCCGGGCAACCTTCTGTGGCGAGACGGGCACCTGGCCGCGGTCATCGACTGGGAGGACGCGGCTGTCGGCGATCCACTGTCGGATCTGGCGAGCGCGGCCCTCGAAGCCACCTACGCCTACGGATCCGCTGCGGCCACCGCCTTCGTGAAAGCCTACCGTCGCCGCCATCCCGTCCCCCTCCGACGCTTCGCCTTGTGGCGGATCTACGTCTCGGCCGCGGGTGCTCACTTCATGGGTGAGTGGGGGCTTGCTGCCGAGAAGGAAGCGCGTATGCGGCTCCAGGCGAAGGCCTTTTTGCACGAAGCGCTCGCCGACCTCTCGACCCCCGCCCTCGGCGAGCAGGGGCAGGGTGTTCCGGGCGAGGGAGGATAGCAGGGCCGCGGAAACCCGAGACGGCCGACGCACCGCCGTTTTGGGGACTCCGGCGACGGCTAGTTTTCCGACGCAACGAGAAGGTCGACGAGGGTCTCGGTCGACATCGAGCGTCGCGGATGGCTATCGTTTCTTTGGGTCGATACTCGGCCGGAGAGCTGGACATGAAGTTACTCGGACTTATCGGCGGCATGAGCTGGGAATCCACGGCGTATTACTATCAAGAGCTCAACCGCAGGGTTCGAGCGCGTCTGGGGGGTCTTCACTCCGCTCGTTGTCTCGTCCACTCGGTGGACTTCGCGCCGATCGCGGAGATGCAAAGCCGCGGCGACTGGGACCAAGCGGGGAGAGTCCTCGCCGACATC
>JBCBRU010000098.1:0-19556 GCA_039819565.1 Myxococcota bacterium
CAAAGAGCCACGCGCCCGAGAAGAAGGAATGGAGCCTGGCTCTTTGACTTCTTGGCCAGTCTTCCCAGGGCGCCGGGCAGCTTCAGGACTTTGAGGAGTTTTCCCCAGGCTCCTCCCACCAGGAGGCCCCCCGCGATAAAGCCCCCGTAGTAGTACGGCTTTTGTCCGAAGTTCCGGAAGGCGTCGACGAGCTTTCCGCCCACCGCCTCGCCGAGCTCCGCGGCGATCTGCCATCCTTCTCCCGCCTCGAGTCTATCGATGAGGGTGGCCACCCCATCGTAGAGTTCCAGAAGCTCCTGCTTGGAGAGATTCCAAAGATAGTTGAGGCTCTCCCACGTCGAGGACGCCTCCTCGACGATACCGTCCCAGAGCCCGGCGATGATGGTGTCGGGCGGCTCGGGGTCGAGCGTCTTCATCTGGGCGTAAAACGCCTCCTTGGTAAAGGTTCGGGCCTCCTCCAAACCCAGGAAGGGATTGTCCAGCGAAGCCACCACGGGCGCCGGGGGCGACTTGGGATCCGGGGACGGGTCGGGGTGAGGGGCGGCAGGTCCGGGATGAGGCGTGGGGTCGAGCGGGGTGGGGTCGTTGATCTGCATGGTCAGAGCCTGGTCCGTCCGCGCCGAAGGCTCCATTTCGCGGTCGAGTTATCGATATGCGTGGCGATGGGGCTAGCCGTCGAGGGGCGCGAGGTCGGCGATCACGCGGAAGCGCTTCGTCAGACCGGCGGCGTCCAGCTCGGCGCGGAGCCGAGAGAGGGCTTCTTTCGAGGGATAGCTGCCTTCGGGAAGTGAACCCACGGACATGTCGAGGTCCCGTTCCGCGCGGTCCAGGAATAGATTACGCCCTGCGTAGCGGGACACGGAACTCCCGCCTCGGGGGGCGCCACCTCGGTGCTCCCGGCCCGGCGGGACCCATGCGAGGGGGGTCTTTGACCAGCGCGCGGCCCAGTTGAGCTTCATCGGCGCTCTCCGCGTGACCTCAAGTTCTCCAGGAGCGCCTGCGCTCGGAGGGTGAAGGGGCCCGAGTCTGACCGCGCCGCCACCGCCCTCAAGGCGGTCTCCGCGGCTTCGCGCTTCCCCTCCTGAAGGAGCGCTTCGGCGCGACCGAGCTCCGCCCGGACCCAGCCCGCGCGGAGCTTGAGCGCGCGCTCGAAAGCCTGGCGGGCGGGACCGGAACTCCCCTGGCGAAGCTCGCAAGCTCCGAGGCGGACCCAGACGGAGGGGGAGGTTCGCCGAAGGTGGGCCAAGAGACGGGTGACTTCGGCCGCTTCTCGCCAGCGGCCGTCGCGGATCAGGGAAGCCGACAGACGGTCGAGAGTCTTGACGGCTTCGGCCGACACCCGGGGCGGGGCGCGTCGGGGTGAGACCTCGGAAGCGGCAGCGCTCATGGGAGGAGCATGCGGGGCGGGCGGAGGAGAAGCGATGTCAGGCGTCGGTTATCCGTGGGCCTCGACGGTTGCGGCCACTTGAATGCGGAGCTCCGGCTCGAGGTCGCCGACGGAAAGGACCGGGATTTCGCGACCGGCCGTCTTGAGGATCTGTCGAACCCAACCCCGAACCCTCTCATCGGTGAGAAGAACGCAGTTCGGGCGTCGTCTACGCACGTCCCCGAAGACCCGGAGCACTTCGTCCTTAAGTCGCGTAGCGGTGGAGGGTTCGAGGGCCATCGTCGAGGGTTCGGCGACGGCCGAGTGGTCGCCGAGCTGGTCCACGAGCCAGTCTTCGATCTCCGGAGCGAGCACCACCGCGTCCAGCACTTCCTCGCCCCGCGCGTGCTTGTACGTAATCGTATGCCGCAGGGCCCGCCGCGCCACCTCCACGAGGAGCGTGTCATGGCTCGACCGGGCCAGCTCGCTCTCTAGGATGGCCTCGAGGACCGTGGCCAAGTCGAGCACCGGAACCCCACCGTCCACCAGCTGGCGCAGGATCCCGGCGAATCGCGAGAGCGTGAGCATCTTGGGGACCGTCTCCGAGACGAGGCGAGGATGGGTCTTCTCCAGCTCGTCGAGACGCTTGGACACCGACTCCACGGTCACGAACTGGTGAAGCCTCCCCTTGAGCAGACGCAGAAGCTCGAGGCACAGGAGAGCATCCACGCTCCACGCGCGAAGGCCCATCTTCTCCACCAGCTCGGCGTCGGCGGCGGGAATTCGGGTCGCTGAGGTTTGGCCGGGCTCGTCTCCGGGAAAGGCCGCGGGCGTACCCTCGAAACCAAGCGCGCGCAGACGCTCGGGGCTCTGGCGCACGAGCACGTGCTCGGCAGATAGATCGAGCGTTCGCCGCGGCACCCCGAAGACTTCGATCACGCACTCCCCGGCCGACTCAGTGGGGGAGATGTGTACGAAGGGCGTGGGGATGTGCACGCCGGTCTCGAGGAAGGCAGCCTCTTGCATCTGAGGGAAAACGGTGCGGAAGAGGGGGGCTTCGGTGTCGTCCTCGGCCCCGCGAATCTGCAGAACGGAGGCCACTTGGGGCGAGACTTGAAAGCAGATGGGGTGCACCGTGGCGGGCATGCGGGGGAGATAGGGTCGCGCGGAGCCTCTCCCGTCCCTCCCCAGGCTGAGCTCCTCGGCCTCGCCGGCGTCGTCGTAGAGAGCTTCGACGTGCCGCCAAAGCATCGGTGCGGCGAAGACCAACCCCCCGACGGGGACGAGAAAGTAGGTGGGCATGCCCGGAATCAAGGCGAGACCCAAGAGACCTGCCCCCAAGACTAAACCCACCTCAGGGGTGACGAAGAACTGGCTCACCACCGCGTCCGCGATGCTGACCGGTTCTCGCTCGTCAGGTCCGGGATCGATGACCTTGGTGACGAAGATGCCCGCTGCGGCGGCGACGAAGAGCGCCGAGACTTGGCTCGAGAGGCCGTCCCCGATGGTGAGGAGGGCGTAGACGCTGGCCGCCTCGTCCACCGGCATCTCAAAGCGAAGAGCGCCGATGGCGAGACCGGCCACGAGGTTGATGGCGGTGATGATGAGGCCCGCGATGGTGTCGCCCTTCACGAACTTCATGGCCCCGTCCATGCTCCCCTGAATCTGGGACTCGAGCCCGAGCTTCCGCCGTCGCTCCCGCGCTTCTTCGTCGCTGATGGCTCCGGCCCGGAGGTCGGCGTCGATGGACATCTGTTTGCCGGGCATCGCGTCGAGCGCGAAACGCGCCCCCACTTCGGCCACCCGCTCCGCCCCCTTCGAGATGACCAGGAACTGAACGATGGTGATGATCACGAACATCAGCATGCCGATGACCACGTCGCCTCGGGCCACGAAGCTTCCGAAGGCATCCACCACCTGACCGGCGCTTGCCTGACTCAGGATGCCCCGGGTGGTGGAGACGTTCAGCCCCAGCCGCAGCAGGGTGAAAAACAGGATCGCGTTCGGAAACAGAAGCAGCTGGTGGACGCTCGTCGACAGGGCTGCGGTGAGAAACAGCAGGGCCGAAAAGGCAATGTTGGTGAGGATGAGAACATCGAGGAGCCACGTCGGGAGGGGAATGACGACCAGGCTGGCCGCACCCAACAGCCCCGCCGCGTAGACGAGGTCTCGGGAGAATCGCTGGTTCATGGGGCGGCCTCGAGGAAGGGGGCGGAAGTGGAGCCGGACATGACCCTAGGGTGCGACGCTCCCGCCGAGGAGACGATGACGGGGCGGAGTTATCGGGTCAGCGGTCGTAGCTCGACCACACCGAGAGGAAGCGGTTGGACCACAAGCTGGAGAAGGCTTCGGCCTCCTGCTGCAGCAGCGCCGCTGAATCCTGCACGTTGTGGTCTTCCTGGGCCTGCTTCAGCTCGCCCTTTTGGGCGCCCTTCGAGGCGGCCGTGGCGCCGATGCCGCCGGCCAACGCGGCGCCGGCGTAGAGGGCGATGACCCCCAGGGCGGCGCCGCCGGTGACAGCGGAAGCCAACAGGACCCCCGCCACCATCGCCACCGCCTTGAAGACTTTCCCCAGCCCGCGGAGAAAGCCCGACTTCCGGAGGGTCTTGCGCTGGTTGCGGAGGTTCTTGCGCTGCTCGGCCACAGCCGACTTCTGCAGCTCGATCCCGGCGTCGTTGGCCTCCTGAGCGGCCCGATCCATATGGACGATGAGTACGGAGCGACTTCGAATGGTGGTCATGGTTCAGCTCCGCACGTTGGCCATCGCATTGCGGCTGGCCTGCTCGAGGGCGGCGTACTCCTCGAGAAGAGGGTTGTCCTGGACGTTCTCGAGATCGCGCTGAAACTCGAGTTGCTCCTTCTGTTTGCGGGTCGCTTTGGCCTGATCGGCGACGCCGAGCCCCAGCTTCGCGGCCTGGACGCTCGCGTTGAGGAACTTCATGGCGGTCTTGCCGAGCTCCATCATCTGGCCGCCCAGAGGCACGAAGTTCAGCGCCACCTGGAGCCCCACCTTGGCGAAGTCCCAGAAGGTCATCTTGGTCTTCTTGATCTGCTCGTCGTAGAGCGCGTTACGCTCTTCACTGACCTTCTTTCGCTCCTCGAGGCCAGCCTCGCGAGCGATCTCTCGGGTTTCGGCGACGGCGTCCTGGATGAAGTAGGCGAGCGCTCCGGGGGTGACCTTGCTCATGCCTCCTCCTCCCCTCGCAGGGTGTCCCGAAACTGCTGGCTGAACAGCTGGCCCACCATACCGTCCATCTTCTCCGCGCCCTGCTCCAAACGCTGCGCCTCTCCGAGAGCGAGCTGCTGCTCCTGAACTTCGATCTCGGCCTTCTTGATCTTCTTGTTGTCCCGGCCGCGGAGGAAGGTTCGCCCGAACCACTTCCGCTTCCTTTTCTTGTTCTTGGCCGCGCGAGCCTTCTTCTTCGAGCTATCCACGCGATCCCGAGACTCCCGCACGTCGGCGTGAGCCACCTGCTGAAGATTCGCCACCGTCTCGGATAGAGCGAGGGCGATATAGCCTCTGATTCCAACTGCCATTTTGCTTCCTTTCAGGCGAGGAGGTTTCGGACCGCGGCGGAGACGGCCTGATCGTTCACGTCCATGACCTTCTTCACCGGGAGGAGGAGGCTCTGATGTACCTGCTCCATATATCCAACCTTCCCCGACCAGTCTGCGAGACGACGCATCTCATCTTCCACGAAGCCGCTGAGTGCCTTCTCGAGGCTCGCCGGAAGACCACGGCCGGACTCCAGGGCCGCCTCGAGAGCGTCGGCGAGAGCCGCCTCGCCCCGCCCTCGAAGGAGCGCCAGGGCGCGGTCCCGAGCCTCTGGAGGCACCGGTCGGCCGCCCATCAGAGACATCAGAGCGGATAGATCACCTGCGGCGTCGATCCCCAGCTGGGCTTGTCCACCGATATATTGCTCGAGAGCCCGATGGGCGCCGACGACCGACATCAGGCGAAGAGCTGTCCGAGGGTCCGAAACTTGTTGTCCCGGTTGGACTTCTCGGCGACGGCGACCTGGGTCTTCCCCTCGTCCGCCTTGCGCGCGATGTTGTCGTACTGGCTCAGTTCGCGCATCAGCTGCTCGAGCTCAGCGCGCCAGTTCGGAACGTCTTCCTTCTTCTGAGTGGGCGTGGCGTTCTTGATCTTGGTGTTTAGGTCATCGACCTTCTTGATGAGTTCTTCGGCGGCCTCGAGCGCGTTCTTCTCGTACTCGGCAAATCGTTCCACCATCTTGGCGCGGAGGTCCGCGGAGCTCGCAATCGACATAGTATCGGTTCCCTTCTGACTTTCTGTCTGGCCCGTGGCCGACGCCTAGAACCTAGTGAGGGGAGCGGCCCCGAGCCATGACGGCCGCTGGTTATCGCGAGCCCTTCGTGCCATAGGCTCCGTATGCGGGTGTGGCTCGAGGCCAGCGGGGCCGTCGTTGAGCTTCCCCATCGGGCCGTCCTAGGCCGAGGTCCCGAGGCTTCTCTCCGACCTGATGCCCCCTTTGCTTCCAAGCTCCACGCCCGGATCGAATGGTCAGGGGAGGAGTGGCGCATCCGCGATATGGGCAGCCGAAACGGAACTTTCCTCAACCGCGTGCCCCTCGACCGAGACGAGAGCCGTCGCCTCTCGGTGGGCGATGGCGTGGGCCTCGGCGATCTCGACGTCACCCTCACCATTCTCGACGAGAGCGCGCCCGGTCCTGCGGCGTTTCCCGTCGACGGTGGCCCCCCGGTGCTCGGCAGCCCCGTTCTGCTCGCCCTCCCGGCTCCGGAGGCTCCGACGGTCAGCGTCGTCTTCGATGGGTCCTGGCGGGTGGAGGGCGAAGACGGAGCCTCCACCGCCCTTCCTGCGGATGGGGTCCTCGAGGTCGCGGGCTGTCGCTATCGGATAGAGCTCCCCCGCCCCGCGGAACG
The DNA here is from genome assembly GCA_039819565.1 of Myxococcota bacterium. Classification (GTDB taxonomy): domain Bacteria; phylum Myxococcota; class Kuafuiibacteriia; order Kuafuiibacteriales; family Kuafuiibacteriaceae; genus JAHQVK01. The sequence continues at coordinate 6,272 of JBCBRU010000098.1, forward strand.
CACGCCTCATCTCGACGTCGACCTGGATCTGACCCGCTCAACCGTCACCTTCTTGGTGAGCCAGGACGAGGAGCGGGTGGAGCTCGTGGTGGAGCGTCTCCGGCGCCGGGTTCGACTCGAGGGACGAGAGCACGGATATCTCCTGCTCCTCCTCTCCCGCGCGCGTCGCGAGGACGAGGCCCGCGGCACCGAAGAGCCCGGCTGGCGCACCGTGGATGAGCTGTGCCGCATGCTTCGCACCGATCCCACCGTCCTCAACGTCCTCGTGTACCGCGCCCGCCGGCAGCTCGAAGCGGCCGGTGTGGCCTCGGCGCCCGCGATCGTCGAGGTGCGTCGAGGGGCCCGTCGCTTGGGCGTGCCGCGAAGCCACGAAATGCCCCTGACCTGAACCCTCGCTGACCTCGTCGAGGCTCCCCATGAAGCTCGCCTCAGCGGGACAAAGCTTCCAGGGCCGCGTCGACCCGCTGGGGGTAGCCGCGGAGGAGCCCGTCGTGGGCATCGAGAAGGATCCGAACCTTTTCGATCCGAGGCCCGTCCGAGCGGCTCATTTCTCGGCGGGCTGCCGCCTCCAGAGCTTGATGCCGGACCCCCCCGGCCCCTCGTGACGCGCTGCCCCCCCAGAATCCCCCGAGGCTCCCCAACAGGAGGGCCAAGCCTGCGCAGAGGCCGATGTGAAGCCCGGAGGCGGAGCGCACCGGTCGGGTAAGCCAGGCCGCTTCAGGTCCGGTCGAGACGGAGGCGGGCGTCGACATCGACAGGGACTCGGCTACGGACGAGGGGCGGTGGGCCTCCGCAGGGACCGCAGGCTCTCCTTCAAGACCTGCCTCCCCCTCGGCCACCGTGGCTACGAAGAGGTCGTCGGTGCTCGGGGCTCCTCGGCGAGACACGACGTCCGTGGCTTCAAGCTCGGACTGCGGGGGCCCCACGTCAGTTTTGGGGAGCTCTGCAATTTCATCTGCGGAGAGCTCACCTAGAATCGTCGGGTCGATGTCCTCCGTGACCGGAGTGGCTCGAGCCTTGACCGTATACCGGAGCCAGTGCTTGGCCGCCGATGGAGGTGCGATGAGGGCGCCGCGATGGATCACCTGCATGACCCTCCGCTCGAACGCGGTGGCGGGCAGAGATCCGTGTCCCGCCACCGTCTCGAGGACCTCCACCATCTCGTGCCCTGGGGGATAGAGCTCCAGGAATACCCGAGCGAGGGCCACGACATCCTCGGCCCGGCGGTCCTCTCCGCCCGTGCGCCGAGCGCTGCCCTGGCAGAGTCCCCAGTCGAGCACCCGCAATCCACCCTCGTCACTGACCACCAGGTTTCGCCCGTGAAGGCCACCGTGGCTCCGATGGGCCTCAATGGCCGAGTCGCGGAGCATGTGGAGGGCGGTCACGGCGCCGAGGGCCTCGGTCAGCCAAAGATTGATGCAGGGGCCGGGGTAGTCCACGGCGCTGCGTACGACGGGCACGAGCGCAGACAGGGTTACGCCTGGGACGAAGGGGCGGACGGCCGTCCGGGGGTCGAGAACGCGCGGAGGCACCACCCGAGGGGGGGCGCGGCCGATCAGCGCTCGCACGTCTCGTATCCAGCTCGTGGGGTCCGCTTCGTGGGTCTTGGTGACGAGCACCTCGCCTTCGAGCTTTACGAATCTGGTGCGAAGGATCGGGCTCATGGTCACGCGGGCGGAGTCATACTACATTCCTCGGATGGGTGAGCTCGTCGAGTGGGGCACCGAGCGCCGCATCCCCCTCGCGAGCTCGACCTTGGTCGGACGCAGCCCTTCCGCCTGGCTGCGTCCGGACACGCCTCACGTCTCGGACGCCCACGCTCTCATCGTTTGGCGGGGATCGCGGTGGTGGGTGCGCGACCTATCCAGCACCAACGGTACACTGCTGGACGGTCGTCGTTTGACGGCGGGAGGGGATGAGCCCCTGAGCTCGGGGTCCGAGCTCGTCTTCGGAGCCGAACGCGCAACCTATCGACTCGAGAGTGCCTCCGCCCCCCAGCCGGTCGCGGTGGAAGTGGGAACGGAACGCTATGTCACCGGCGACGGACACCTCCTGGCGCTGGAGAAGGCAGCCGAGTCCGCGACCCTGTTTCTCGATCCTACCCAGGGCGTATGGATGGTCGAGCTCGCCCACGGCGAGCGCGTCACTGCGTCGGGGCGGGTCACGGTGGGGGGAGCGGAATTTCTCATCAAGCTCCCCGAGGGCGTGGACGAGACCCCGATGCAGGTCCAGCGCCCTCATCTTCAGACAACCCACTTCACTCTCCAGGTCCCGGCCGATCCCAACGAGAAGGTAGGCATCGTCCTGCGCGCCGGCCGCGAGACGCGCCGTCTCCGGCTGGGATGGCCCGGGCGTCTCCTCGCCGTCCTCGCTACCGCCTACCGGGACGACGCGCGCCGGCCCGAAGAGGAGCGCGGGTGGCGCAGTACCGAGGCCCTCGCCGAGGCGATGGGATCCTCGCGGCGCGGGCTCAACGTAGCCACGCAACGCCTCCGGCAAGCTCTGTCTGGGGAAGGCCTGGAGGGGGCCGTAGACATCGTCCAGGTCCGCCCCGGGGCCCGGCGCCTCGGTCCCGTCCGCGTCGAGGTGGAGAGCGCTTGAGCTTTCGAAGCCTCGCCGGTCTGTGTCTCGCTCTCGTCCTCCTGGGGGGGCTCCTCGGGGCGCTCGTGGCCCGCCCTCCGGGCGCCTCCGGGCCCGTCCTTCATCGCTACGAAAAGGTGCGCCTGCAGCTCCTGATCTCGCGTCCGGACCCCTCCGCGCCCGACGCCCATCCCCTCTATGAGCGTCTTATGGAAGCCGCCCGTCTCGCTTCTCGGGGGGACGCGCGCGCGGCCCGGGCCGTCTTGGTGGCGATTGAGGACCAGTTAGCTAAAGAGCCCGCCGGCGACGAGCCCGAGCAGGAACACGCCCCCCCCGATCAGGGCTCCCCAGAGGAGCCTCGAGGCCCACGCGCGACGCCGCGCTGAGTCCGGAGACGCGCCGAAGGGCGTGGCCTCCGCGGACGCCCCGAAGGTCTCCTCCAAGGCCCATGGTTCGTCCGCGGATGGCACCCTGGCCGCCAGGGCGGGGTTGGCCAAGGTGGAGCCCCGCCGTCGCTCGAGAGCCACCAAGTGCGCCGCCCGGGTCAACTCCGCCGCTTCGTCGTCCGCGTCGTCGTCCCCGAGGCGCGTGCGCAGCTCGCGCCGCATCTCGGCCACGGACGGGCGCTGCGAAGGCTCGCCGGACCAGGCGGCCTCGAGCAGATCCCATACGAGGTCGACCTCTGGGCGCCGCGCCGGCAACTCACCCTGCAGAATGCGACGCACCAGGGCGGGCGGCGCGTTGCGCGAGCTGAGTCCCGCGGGACTGTGAAAAGGCAAAGGCTGATCGTCGTCGTCTCGAAGCCAGGCCCGGTGCAGACCGGCCACCTCGTAGATCAGCGTGCCCAGGGCGAACACGTCACTCGCCGGTCCCACCGGACTTCGGGCGTCCACCTGTTCGGGGGCCATGTAGGCGTAGGACCCGATGAGCCGGCCCTTCGTGGTCATGGGCTGACTGGTCTCCGTGACCTTGGCCACCCCAAAGTCCAGCAGCTTGACCACGACCTCCTTGCCCTTGGCGGAGAACATGATGTTGGCCGGCTTCAGGTCGCGGTGCACGATCCCGCGGTCGTGGGCGGCGGAGAGGGCGGTGGTGAGCTGACCGAAGAGCGCCACCACCATCATCGGTGTGGGCGGACGCCCCGCCTCGCTGCGCAGAGCCAACTCCTCTCGCAGCGAGATTCCCGGCACGTGCTCGATCACCAGGTACGGCTGCCGGGTCTTACGCACATCGGCGTGAATGAGACGAGCGATGTGAGGCTCGCGAAGTTGCCGCAACACCTCCGCCTCCTGACGAAAGCGGGCCGAGACCTGGGGATCCGAGATGAGGTCTTGATGGTAGAGCTTCAGGGCGACGGGGAGTCCCGTAGCTAGGTCCAAACCCCGCCACACCGTCGCGGAGGCGCCGGAGGCGAGGACCGCGTCGAGCTGAAATCGCCCCCCCACGGCCACTCCGGTCGTCCACTCGGCGACGGAGCTCACCGTCCCCCCGCAACGTCGACGGTGGACGCGGTCTGCAAGGTACCTTCCGTAGCGTTCATGGCCCGAAGCCCCATCTCCGACCCGAAGAGCTCGTTGATCCAGCCGAATCCCAAGTTCCCAGTCTGGGGAAGGAAGGACTGCGTCGTGAAGTCGTAGACGAGGATTCTCACGTCTGGCGTCATGAGGGGCTCACTGACGGCTACGAAGAGCCGCAGGCCCACTTGAAGGTAGGCCGTGGGTACGGGCAAGCCTCCGTTCGCTCCGATCTGAATCTGCCTCGGCTCACCAATCACTGACTCAAAGGCCACGGATCCCCGCCTCCCCACGATCCGCACATCCTCGCTGAGGACGCGAGAGCTCATCACGATGATGTCGACACCGGGCGGGAAGGTGGTGCGCTCGAGACACGCCGAAACCTCATTGGCGCGAATCATGGCGGGAGAGCAGGTGAGCCAGCCGTTCTCGGTCACGATATGGACGTCCGAAGCGTCGGTCTGGAGGGACAGGAGCGGCCCCATATCCGCCGCACGCTGCGCGTCGGCGACGTAAAGGGCGGGGGGAGAGGTCGCGAGGTCGATCAGATGAAGAGCGGTGACGTTGCCCGCGTCTCCGTTGTCTCCGACGAGAGCCACCACCATCGGTGGATCCGCGATGTCTTGAACGTCAACCACCAGCCTCGCTCGGGCCCCCGCCGTAGCCGGAGCCAGGGTCGAGGTGTAGACCGGCTCTAAGGTGCGTCGATTCCGCAGGCTAAATTGCCACTGAGTCCCCGAAGGAGACCGGCCTTCGTCGGCGTTGCAGACGGCGCCCGATGGCACCCGCATCTCGAGGCTGCCCACCAAGGCTGGGTCGTTGGGCACCGGAAAGAGGCGGGCGTAGCGACCTTGGCGCTCCGCGAGAACCTGCGGCTCGGTGGCCTCTCCCTGCTCGCGAAAGCTGATGAGTCGGCCGTTGGGGACGCACACCGGGTCCCGACAATCGCTGCTGGGAGCTGGCGTCTCGTTCGTGACGATGGCGGTTCCGGGGGGCCCGGGGAGCAGATCCAGGAGGGGGCCCACGGTGCGGCGAGCGCTCGGCACGATGTTGCAACGGGCACTGACGTCCCGTCTGGGGGAGGTGATGCCCCCCAGTAACGGCACCGAGGGTCCGGCGACGCCTCGAGCTTGAATCCCAACCTGACAAAGCTGGTTGTCCGTGAACTCGCACCGGAACGGGTCCGTGTCGCTTTCGCACTCGAAGCGAGCCCCGTTCATCTCGAGCTCTACGGGGACGAATCGCCCCTCGGGATCGACCTGGCCCGACAGCTCGTCGGGAATCCCCGGGGCTGACTGCAGGGCGGCGGCGGTCCAACCACATCCGGTCGCACCACGCTCGACCGGGAACCAGGCGAGCACCTCGGGACAGGAGAGAATCAGCTCCTTGGCTTCCGTCGGCGGACAGCTGAGGTCCTCGTTCGGTGACACCGTGAGCCGAAGAATCTCGGTCGGCGCGGCGCCACTCGGGCCCGGCTCGATCCACACCAAGAGAGGATCCGGCAGGCCTATCTCTCGAGAACCTGCCGTGCGGGGAACTTCACCGGTGAGTCGCAGGCCATCTACCGGTCCGTATCCGACCACGGCCCACGGACCTTCGCCGAGGCCGCGGAAGGTGAAGGCTTCTTCCGGGCGGTACGGGGTGAACGGGGTGGCGCCGACGACCTCCCCCGAGCTCGAGAGCTCCAACACCGCCACGTCGGTGACTTCGGCGGGCACGGGGAAGGTCAAAGGTACGGACTCCAGGCAGCTGGCGCTCATCAGCCCCACGTAGGCGAGCCGAAGCCTCCCTGCCCATCCCTTGCCTCGGGAGCCGCGTCTCATGGTTCCACCGCCGCCGCCGCCAGCCCGAGGAGAGCTCCGGCGGTCCACGCTCCGAGCTGACACCAGACGGGCTCCCGCTCACAGGTCTCGGGGAGAATCCGGGGAAGCAGGAGGCTCCCCAGCCCCCCCGCCGTCAAACCGAAGGCCACCGGGACAACAGGAAAGCCCTCCTGCTCCCCCACCTGCAGGCCTTCCTCCCCCCCTCCCAGGGTGATCCAGCCGCTCGGACAGGACGCTTCCCCCAAAGCCGGAAGACAGCGGTTGGGGCTGCTCTCGGCCGCCGCCACCGCCGCCACGACCCCCGCGGTCACCCCCAAGGTCAGCCCTCCCCATCCCAGCACCGTCTCCGCTCTGAGCCCCGTAGACGGCATCCGCACCCTCAGCCTCCGTTCATCTCCGGATGCGAGCTCCACGGCATGGGTCCAGACGGCCGCCTCGCTTCGCACCTCGATACGGTGGTTGCCCGTGGGCACCGCTCGGAGGCTGAGCCTCCCTCCCTGAGCACGCGCCACCAGAACCTCGTCGTCCCATCGCACCGAGGCCCCGACCGGGACCTCCTCCAGCCGAAGCTCAGCCCTCGCGTCGAGGAGCCCGCGGGCCCTGAGCCAGGGTTCGAGCTGGTCATAGAGCCGATCCAGGGTTCGCGGGAGGTCGGTCGGCCATTGGGCCTCCAGCCAGTCCGTCCGCCCTGACGCTTGCTGGAGGGCTTGCTCCCTGAGCAGGGGATCGTCCCCAGAGTCCTCGGGTGAGATCGGCAAGACGATAGCCCTTGCCGCAATCGTCCCTGCGCGCTGGACCCGGAGGGAGACGATAAAGCCGTAGCGAGGGGGGCGAGCCGCCAGGCTCAGCGCGCCTCCCCAGCAGCTGAGGAGGCGAGCGCGAGGACAAGCGTCGAGCACCGGGTCGAGGAGGCCCAGCTGGGCCAGAGTGGTGGAGCGAAGGGCCGAAGGACCCGATAGACGATGGGTCAGGCGCTCGGTGGCTGCCGAGATAGATGTCCCGGGAGGAAGATCGTCCGGCGACAGCACGACGACGACGATCTCCACCGGACGGGTGACCTCCACGATCTGGGGGTCCAGCGTAGAGATGAGTATCGAGAGGATGACCCCGTTCAACGCAGACGTCCTCCGTACTCTCGCCAAAGCTCGAGGAGGCCTGGCCCATCGGCCAAGAAGGCCAGATTCCGGAGCCGTACCTCGACCTCGGCGGAGGCGGAGGGCGGCAAACGCCGAGCCGCGGCTCTGAATGCGGCGTGGGCTCGCCTAAACCCCTCGAGGTCATTGGGGTCTTGGGCGAGGGCAGCCATGCGCGCGTCCAGCTCCGAGCTTGGGCCGTCCGGAGCGGCGGCCGGCCCCGCGGAGGGGGCGCGGCGCGCTCGCTCTGCGGACCTCCGCCCTCGGCGCGCCGCAGCCGGGGCCTTGGCGGTCGTCGGGGGCGGGGAAGAGGGGAGGGGCGCACGGGCGGCGGCCTGAGCCGTGGGAGCGGCGATGATCCGCGGGGACGGGGCGGTCTTCATCGACGCAACCTCACTGGCGGACGTCAAGACAGACTCCGCTGTCCCCCCCACCTCTCGAGCCGTTTGAGCGGACGCCGGGGTCTCCGTGGAAAGCGGAACGGGAGCCTCCCGCCCCTCGGGTGCCCTCATGCGTCCCACCCACCAACCTCCTACGAAAGTCAGGACCACTGCGATCGAGGCCAGGGCCCCGCGGGCGCGGCCGACGCTCCGACCCGAGCCGAGGACGGCCTTCAAGGCGGAGACGAAGGCGCGGCTGGAGGGAAAGCGGTCTTGCGGAAGCGGCGAGAGGGCCCGAGCGAAGATCCCGTCGAGCCTCTCGAGCTGGGGATCGACGAGACTGGGGCGAGGCTCGTCCAGAGCGTCGACCCTCCACAGGGTCAGACACTCGAAGGCGAAAACGGCCAGCCCGAAGCGGTCCGAGGCTGGGGTGGCAGGGTGACCGGAGCGCACTTCGGGCGCGACGTAGCGGGGCTCAGGGGAGGGAGTGTCCTCGGTCGGGGCGGGGGCGGGAAAGGGATGGCCGCCGCGCACGACCTTTCGTTCCGCGCCTCCCCCGACGATCACCGAAGTTGGATCGAAGCCGCCGTGGACCGCCCCTCGGGCGTGGGCTGCGTCCAAGATGCGAGCCACCTCGGCCAGCTCACTGAGGAGCGGACCCTGAGGAAACGGACGCCGCGTGGTCAACCGGGATGCGATGAGCTCACCCCAATGCAAGGGAGGCGGCGATGACCTCGGCGTGCTCATCGCTCCGAAGATCAAGTATCACCCTCCTCATGGAGAAACGAGATCTCCAGGGTGTGGACGTCGAACCGGTCACCCTTACCCCCAATCGAAGGTCCACGGCCTAGGCTCCGCCCGGGCGCCGGCCCTACGAGTGGGCGAGGCATGCGAACCTCGACGTCCAGGTCTCCGCCGAGAGGCATCGGGTCGTTGCCCCCGATAACCGAGGGGCGTCATGGGTTGTGCCGGGGCCCCGGCGTACGACCTCTGCATGCGAGTTCAAAGCCCGCCCTCGTTTCCCCCGGGGCTCGTCGAGATCCTTTCGAAGTCCCACGCGGCTGGAGTCCTCGACGCCGACGCAGCTGCCGCCGTCTCGATGGCCGAGACCCCGAATCTCTTCCTGGGCCCAAGGGTCACGCCCAGCTTTGAGGAGCGAAGGGCGGTGGTGGCCGCGATCGTCGAGGCGAACTACGGTGCAGGGCCTTGGCCGCCCCTGATTGAGGGCATCATCGACGGCATCGCCGAGACCGCCCGAGGGTTCGGCGAGACCCTCGAGCTCACGTGGGAGATCTTCAGCTCCGAAGAGAAGCGACAGGAGCTGCTCGACCTGGGGAATCAGCTCCTCGAGATGGGCCAGGAGCTTCTGAGCCTCTCCCCCGAGGAGCGCATGGAGGTCCTCAAGGACGCCGGCGAGACCCTCCTGGAGGCCGTCTTCGGCTCCTACGAAGAGTTCATGGAGAACCCATCGTACTTCGTCGGCAAGTTGATTGGCGAAACGATGGTGGGGGGCGTCTTGGGAAAGGTCACCAAGATGGTGAAGGGCTTGAAGGCGGTTCGGGAGGTCATCGAGCGGTTCAAGCTTCGAAAGAAGGACCGCGGTCCGGAGGCGCCCAAAGCCGAGACCGAGGCGCCCAAAGCCGAGACCGAGGGGCCCAAAGCCGAGACCGAGGGGCCCAAAGCCGAGACCGAGGGGCCCCCGCCGAAGCGGTCGGCCGACTCCGCCGATCGGAAGGACCGCAGGCCGGAGGAAACGAGGGACAGGCCCGACAAGAGCCGAAAGCGCGATCGCCCCGAGGGAGATGGCGGCCCCGAGGGGCCCGGCCGTCCGCGAACGCGCCCTGAGGGCGAACGAGGGCCGAGCTCTCGCGACGGACGCGATGCCCCTGAGGTCAAAGACAAGGACCGCGACCGGCCCTTGGGTCCAGCTGACCCCGCCCCCAAGATCCGGAACCCGGAGCCTCGCCCTCCGACGCTCCGGGGCGACCCGGGTGAGAGCTGGTCCTCGGCTGGGGATCACACCATCAGCACCTCGAGGAACGTTCGGACCGAAACCCATCCCAATTCCGGGAAGCCGGTTCGGACCCACGAGACTCGCGTCTACCGGCATCGGGCCAAGATCGACCTCAACGGTAACGGACCCGACCCGACCGACGCGTGGGTTGTCGTCGAGTTCGAGATCGACATCGACTGGAAGGACATCAATCAGGGCGGCTTTCGAGAGGCGAAGCTCGACGCTCTCAGCCAGCGCCGAATGCAGGCCCAAAAAGATGCTGTTCAGTCGCGTAAGGCAGAGTTGCTCGACGAGATCGACCGAAACGGCTTCAACCTGCCTGACGTCAGCCGCTGGCGTACGCTTCAGCTGGCCCATCGAGGAAACCCCACCCTCGCTGTAGACACCCCTCAGGGGACCCGGGTGTACCTCGAGCTCAAGTCCAACGGGGAGCTCGAGCGCTTCGAGGGGCCCTCACCCCAAAAGCAGCTGGGTCCCGTGTCGGCCGCGGACGCTACCGACGGCTATGGCAAAAACGCCGAGCTCAATGCCTATCGCGCCGCCCGAAAGAAGCACTTCGCTCAGCAAGGGCGTATATCTTCGAACCCTCGCACGAAGTCGAACGGCGCCAAGGCCGCCAACACCGAGGCCGGTGAGATCTGGTCGGGGCAGGGCCTCGACTTTCACACCAACCTTCCGGAGCGGGTCCGGAACATCCTCCGGGGCCTGGACGACCCTCAGACTTCGACCGAGATCATCGAGCTTCTGCGCGCCCGGATCGATAACTATCCCTATCACACCCGCAAGCGCTATCGGGCCGAGAAGCAGCTCGAAGCCTTCCAGTCCTTCGAGGCCCTGAAGGCCAAGTACGGAAACTTCGAGATCAACTTCACCCGCCGAGGGGTTCCGGACTTCAAACGCTTCGTCCCGACCTGGGCCCCCAAGATTCAGGTGGCCCCCTCCTCGCCCACCAAGACCCCGGCGCGGCTCCGCGCGGAGGCCGCAGCAGCGACGGACCCGAGCGAAGCCTTCAAGCTTCGTCAGCAGGCGGCGCGCCAGCAGCGGCGGGGTGAGCTCGAGGCGGCCGTGGCCCGGAACGCTCCGGCCGACGAGGTGAAGCGTCTGAAGGCGAGCCTGCGCGGCATCGATGCTCGCGAGGCCCAGCGTCAGTTCAAGGAGTTCAGCGGCCTCGATTGGAGCAAGGGCACCATTCGGGAGCAGTTCGATGCTGCCGACGCCCCGACCCAAGCCAAGATCGAGGCCTTTATGGCGAAGGGTAAGCTCGATTGGGATACCCAGCTCAGCCAGGAGTTCCGGCTCCACCACGGCGTGAACCCGGGCGACGTACAGATCGTCCCGGCCGACCTGCACGACTTCATCAAGCACATTGGAGGCAGCGCCTACTGGTGATGACGCTTGGCGAGGATCCAGGCTCGAGAGCACGCGTGCGTCGGCCTCGAGCGGACCCCGTTCGGAGTTGCTCTTTCGCTCGCTGCCGGTCCGCCTCCGTTCGGGCGTTGCTCTCTCGCTTGGTGCCGGTCGGCCGCCGTTCGGGAGTTGCTCTGCCGCTTCGTGCCGGGTCGGACGCCGCTCGGGAGTTGATCTGCCGTTCGCTCTCGGTCGAACCCCGGCCTCTCTTCCGGGGAAAGGCGGCGCCGTCGGGCGGCTGTCTCCGGGTGGGCTTGGGTTCCGCCGCGGGGCCCCCCGTGGGCTTTGACTTCGGTGGGCCTTTTTCGGGGCCCCCCATTTCCCCTGCAGAGAAACCGGGGTCCGGCCTTCGCTCACTGCGCCTCGCAGGGCCCGGCCTTGGCGGGAGTTCGACGGTATCAGTTCGTGCTGGCCGGTGTTGTCACGCTGGCGGGGTATGAAGCGCAACGGGAGGAGGATCTCGCCCCTGCAGTCAAGGAGATGGTCTGGTCTACACGGCGCAGGTATTGAGCGCCGTGCCAGATACCGTCTTGGTCCGCTCGTTGACGAGGGCCATGCATGTTGGTCTGCAGTATCCTCCGAGACAGGTGTGGTAGTCACCGTTTGGGAGGCATTGCTTCGTCTACGACGTCGAGGGCCGAGTGATGCGGGCGAACCACGCGCGCGAGAGCACGAAGCATACCGTACAGAGCCCCGACGTGAGATAGCTGAAGCCGATGAAGAAGTCTTTCCAGGAGAGGTCTGGCTCGCCGAAGGTCTTGTAGCCATAGATGCACACGGAGCCCAGGTAGCCTATCGCGTCGGTCACATAGATCATGAAGCCCGCGGTGGCCACGACGCCTACGGCGGCAATGAGGCGGTCGAAGAGTACGCAGCCGTAGGGTACGTAGGCGATGTAGAGACCCAGCCCAACCAAAATCATCCACGCCACCGGTCCGATCCAGCCCACTTCGAATAGGAAGGTGCTCAGTCCGATGAGGGCCGTCCCCGCGGCCATGATCCAGTGGATCCACAGCAGCGCCTTGCGGTTGTCGCGAATGAGGGTGACGAGCGCGAGGATGGCCAGCACGCTGGCGGCGATCGGAAGCTCGGACAGGGCGAAGATCGAGGGCGTGTTCCCGAAGCCGAGGGCGTCCCAGAGCTCACGAGCGAAATTGTCCCGAAAGTCGCGGTAGGCGGTCAGGAAGAAATACAGCAAGGTGAGAAAGAACAGGCCCGGGAAGAATCGGATCAAGAAGGCCGTACGAGCCGCTCCGTTCATGGGTTCACGGCGAACGCGCGCCGCCTCGTCTTCGGCGGTGGGGGGAGGCAGCTTGGTGAGCAGCCACACCGCGAGCAGGGTGAAGGGCGCGAACACTAAGCCCACGGTCACGGGCATGGCGGACTCGGGCACGCCCATCTGCAGGAATACTTTACCCACCGACTTCACCGCTCCGCTCGCCACGATGTAGCTCGCGGACAGGCCCGCTCCGAGAATCTCCGACAGACGTCGACCCTCGAGAAAGCCGAAGACGAGCCCCCAGACTATACCTAGAGGTAACCCGTTGAAGAACATCCACAGCGCCCCCCACGGACGGGGGGTGAGGGCGAAGAGGACAAGGGCTGCCTCGGCCATGCCGATGGCACCAACTATGGCCAACCCCCGTTTCGCCGGCGACAGCTCACTCACCACCTTGATGCCAATGAACTTCGAACTCATGTAGCCGAGGAGCTGGAGGACGATGAGGACGATCTTGTAGTCCACGGGCGGTAAGCCCCCCAACTCCAGCGTCCCTTCGAAGCGTCCCACGGCGAAGGGCTTTCGAAACGCGTACATGCAGAAGTACGTGCTGAAGGCGGCGAAGATGGCGTAGGTCGCGAAGACCGGCGGCGAGACCCGGTCGAGCCGGCGAGTTAGAGGGTGAGCGCTCACGCAGAGGAACGTACGCCGAACCCGTGCCTCGAGCCATCTGCCCGACCGACCACAGCGATGGAATTGGAGGTCGGGATGAGACCCCGTTGGCCGCGGCTCGCAGAAGAAGGGTTTAGCCGAGGCGTTGTTACATCGCTGGCGCACCACTCCTGAGGAGGGGAGGCGGCGGCGGAGCAGGAGGGTCGTCCGGGTCGGGCTCCGGGAAGGGCAGCGGCGGGTGTACTGGGGTCAGTCCCTGCTCCGACAAAGAGCATCCCATCGGGAGCGCTTCATCAATGCCGCAGGCCTTCGCCGTCGCGACGATGATCGTAAGGACGGTCGAGGAGAAGGATTGGAGGTGGAAGTTCCCCGTCCCCTCGAGCTCTGGCTATCGCGCCCTGCTAAGGTCGCCCCGTGTCGTCCGATGACCCGGCGCTTCGCCTCTTTGTCCATGGACCTCTGGGGCCGGAGGGCCCGAACGCGCACGCCTTAGAGGCCATCGGAGGGACCTGGGAGAGGGCTTCGATACGTGGCCGCCTCGAG
>JBCBRU010000099.1:0-19479 GCA_039819565.1 Myxococcota bacterium
TTATCAAACCCCCGGCGGCAACATCGCCGCCAACCTCGCGAGCTTTGGGGGGCTCCAGATCGTCGAAGGCGACGGTACGGTGCCCGCCGAGGCCGCGAGCTGCCTCATCGACGCCGTGTCCCGGGTCCGGGAGGGTCAGGGGCCGGTGCTGTGCCGGCTCACGGTGCCTCGCCTGAGCGGCCACTCCGCTCAGGACACCCAAGCCTACAAGTCCGAGTCGACGGTGGCCGACGAGCGCGCGCGGGATCCGCTCGTGAAGCTGCGGGAAGTCCTCGTCCCGAGCCTGATGTCCGAAGGGGAGTGGACCAGCCTCGAGACGGAGGTGGAAGCCGACGTTCGGGTCGCCTTGGAGCGGGCGCTGGCCCGTCCGGACCCCGATCCCGCTCAGGTCTACACCCACGTGTTCACCGAGCACGATGCGCATGGTCAACCCGTCCTGCAGCGGGTGGGAGGACTTCTTCCCCAAGGGCACCGATTCCCCTCCGGGAACCCGAGCCCTAGCCCGCAAGGCGCGCGGATCAACATGTTGACGGCGATCCGGAAGACCCTCGAGCGAGAGCTGGAGACGAACCCCAAGATGGTGCTCTTCGGAGAAGACATCGGTCCCAAAGGAGGCGTCCACGGGGCCACCCTCGGTCTTCAGGAGCGCTTCGGCACGGACCGCGTGTTCGACACCAGCCTCTCCGAAGAGGGGATCATAGGTCGGGCCGTAGGGATGGCCTACGCGGGGCTTCTGCCGGTGGCCGAGATCCAGTTTCGAAAGTACGCGGACCCGGCCCAGGAGCAGCTCAACGACGCGGGAACGGTGCGGTGGCGCACCCGGAACCGCTTCGCCTGCCCGATGGTGGTGCGCATGCCCGGAGGCTACGCGCGCGTGGGAGACCCCTGGCACAGTCAGTCCGACGAGACCTCCTTCGCCCACGCCGTAGGCTGGCAGGTCGCCGTGCCCAGCGACGCCGAGGAGGCGGTGGGGCTTCTCCGCGGAGCGCTCCGAGCCAACGAGCCGACCTTGTTCTTCGAGCACCGCACCCTTCTGGACGCCAAGGAGGCGCGGCGACCCTATCCAGGAGATGACTTCGTGTTGCCCTTCGGTCGCGCCCGAGTGCGTCGCGAAGGGGGAGCGGTCACGGTCGTGACCTGGGGCGCGATGGTGCACCGGGCCCTGGCCGCAGCGGAGGCTTCGGGCTTGGACGTCGAGGTGATCGACCTCCGGACTCTGATGCCGTGGGATGAGGAGGCCGTGTTCGCCTCGGTGGAAAAGACGGGTCGGTGCCTCATCGTGCACGAGGACGTTCTCACCGCGGGGTTTGGGGCGGAGGTGGCGGCGCGGGTGGCCAGCGACTGCTTCCTGAGTCTGAAGGCCCCGGTGGATCGGTTGGCCGTGCAGGACATCCCTCTTCCCTATAACCCGGTGCTGCTGCAGGCGGTCTTGCCGTCCGAAGAGAGCATCGCTTCGAAGCTCGAAGAGCTGGTGGAGTTCTGAGTCGTGGCCGAGTTCGTGGACATCCTCATTCCCGAGGATCAGCAAGAAGGCACCGAGCTCGAGCTTGCCGCCTGGCTCAAGGAGGTCGGGGAGCGGGTCGAGAAGGACGAGCCCATCGCGGAGCTGGTGACGGACAAGGCGGTGGTGGAGCTCCCCGCGCCCGCCACCGGGATCCTCGTCGAGCAAAGGGTCGCGCCTGAAACTCAGGTGGAGCCAGACGCGGTCCTGGGCCGGATCGAGACGGCGGTCGAGGTCATGGGAGACGGGATCTCGGACGCGCCGACCCTCGATATTCGAGCTGCGGAGGCGGCGTCGATCCCGATCCCGATCCCGCCCTCGACCCCGCCCGCGGCATCCGCGGCCCCCGGGGACCGCCCTCGGCCGCACCCCGCGGTGGCCCGGAGGGCGGCGCTGCTCGGGGTGGATCTGGGCACTCTCGAGGGCTCGGGCCGCGAGGGGCGGATCACGCGGAGTGACCTCGAGCCGGGGCTCCCCGCAGCCGAAGCCCGGCCGACGGAGCGGACCTCGGGGAGCGCCCGCCCCGCCGATCCCGCGCTCGGATCCGCCCGGTTCGTGCGACACGACCCGATGCGACGAAGCATTGCTCGTCACATGTCGGAGAGCGTCCATACCGCTCCCCACGTGACGGCCGTGTTTCCTTGCGATCTCAGCCGCGTGATCGCCCACCGGGCGCGCGTGAAGGGGGACTTCGCCGAGCGGGGGGTCAAGCTCACCTTCAGCGCCTACTTTCTCCGGGCCATGGCGGAGGCGGTGCAGGAGGTGCCCGAGGTCAACGCCCGTTGGCACGACGACGGCCTCGAAGTCTTCGAGGAGATCCACGTCGGCGTGGGCACCGCCCTCGAGGACCAAGGGCTGGTGGTCCCGGTCGTGCGCGGGGTGCAGGCGCGGGACCTCGAGAGCTGCGCGGGTGAGCTCACCCGGCTCACGGATCGGGCGCGTGCAGGACAGCTGGCTCCGTCAGACATGCGGGGCTCCACCCTCACCATGTCGAACCATGGGGTGATGGGGAGCCTGTTCGCTTCCCCGATCATCATCAATCAGCCGGAGTCCGCGATCCTCGGCATCGGCAAGCTCGAGAAGCGGCCGGTGGTTCGGGAGAAGGACGGGGTCGACCAGGTCGAGATCCGCCCCATGCTCTACGTGAGCCTCACCATCGATCATCGCGGCCTGGACGCGTTTCATACCAACCGCTTCCTCGGCCGCTTCTGCGCGGTGCTGGAGGGCTGGGAGGTCTGAGGCGCCGCTCGGGGACCGGCTGGGCAGCGCGGGCGGCGACTCAGCGAATAAGCTGTTCGATCACGGGGGCGAAGCCGTCGTCCCGGTTCGCTTGCCGGAACTCCACCACCGAGCCCTCGCGCAGCACGAAGTGGGTGTGGCGCGCGCCGAGCCCGAGGCTCTCCAGCGTCCCATTTGGGTCGTAGAGCACCTTGAGGTTGGTCAGACCGTAGGTCTGCTGCACCGCTCGGCAGTCCCGCTCGTCCGGCCTACGAAACTGGCGGTTGTCCTCGACGATGAGGAAACCTTCAAAATCACCGCCCACGAATGGGGCTACCTGCGCGTTCGCCGACCTGGCGAACCTCTGACAGGGGCCTCACCAGTCGGCGTAGACGAAGAAGTACGAAGCCTTCTTGTCACAGGCGGCGTGGAGGCTCTGGAGCTGGCCATCGCAGTCGGGCAGCTGGATCTCGGCCATGGTGGCGCCGAGCCCCGTCCCAAACGGGGCCTGGGGCGGACAGAGGGCGTTGACCCCCATGTCGTCGCCGCTCACGCCGGCGTCTTCAAAGCCTCCGTCGAGGATCGCAGCGTCCGGCTGGGCCATCGTCCCCGCGTCCATGAGGACGCCGAGGTCGATCGGGGTCGAGCCTTCATCGGGGCTTTCACCGCAGGCCGCGAGGAGGGGGAGCAGGGCCCAGGGGGCCGTGCGCGGTCGCAGGTCGGATGCGGCCTTCACGGCGCGGGATGCTCGGGGCAACGTCCGAGCTTTGTCGAGATTTAGGCAGAGACGTTATCAAAAGGTGATGACTCCGGGGCCTTGCCCCAGCGGCCGGAGCGCCCACCAAGGTTGACCGGAGGGGGCGGGCGCCTTAGCCCGGGGGCTCGGGATGGCCCTGGGAGACGAACGCCTGCGCTCGATCGTCGAGTCTTTGCTCCTCATCTCCCCGGACCCGGTGCCCGTGAGCCGCCTCGTCGAGGTGGTCCGTATCGAGGACCCCCATACTGAGGAGGAGGCGGTGCGCAACGCCATCGACGCCCTCATCGAGGCCTATTCCGCCTCGGATCGGCCCCTAGCGCGGGGATTTCGGGTGGAAGAGGTGGCGGGTGGGCTGCAGCTGCGCACCGTGGCGGAGAACGCTCCGTTCGTTCGACGCTACCTGGCCGCCAAGCCCCAGCGTTTGTCGCGGGCGGCGCTCGAGACCCTCGCCATCGTGGCCTACCGCCAACCGGTGACCAAACCCGAGATCGAGGCGATCCGGGGGGTGGACGCGGGGGCGGCTCTGCGCAGCCTCCTCGATCGTGAGCTCGTCAAGATCGTGGGCAAGAAGGACGAAGTGGGTCGGCCCTTGATCTACGGGACGACGCCCTTCTTCTTGGAGTTCTTCACTCTGAAGTCGCTGGGCGAGCTGCCCACTCTCAGGGAGTTTCACGAGCTCGACGAGGCTTCGACGGAAGAGGTCTCGGCCCTGGAAGGCGGGGCCCCCACGGTTCAGGAGTTGGCCGAGGCGGCGCAGTTCCTCGTGGAGCGGGACGACGACCCGGACCTCGATGCTCTCGATGCGGCGGTCAAGGCGGCCGACGCGGCCAAAAAGGCGGCGGAGCTGGCCCTCGATCCTACTGCCGCCGCGGAAGCCGCCGGCGAGGGCAAAGCCCAGGCGCCGGAGCCGCGCGAGGGTGAGGTTCGCGTCGCCGACGCCGATGCCCAGGACGGAGAGGTCCAGGCTGACCCCCGCGGAGAAGCCCGCGACGGACAGGTCCAGGCCACCCCCGCCGAAGCCGGCGAGGGAGAGGTCCAGCCCGCCGGTGCCGAAGTCAGCGGCGGCCAGGTTCGACCCGCGGACGCCGAGCCGAGCCATGAAGAGGTCGGGGATGAGCCCGACGGGGACGACCCCGTGAGGGGCGAAGACGAAGCCGAGACCTCCAAGACGCGACCGGGCAGCGAGGAGCCTGGAGACCGCGCGTGAGCGAAGTCCGCCTGCAGCAAATCATCGCCCGAGCCGGGGTGGCCTCGCGCCGGAGGGCCGAAGGACTCATTGCGGAGGGCCGCGTCACCGTGAACGGCGAGGTCGTGACCAAGCTCGGAACCCGAGCTCGGCCCGGCGAGGACGTCATCACCGTGGACGGCCAGCCGATTGGGCCCGCCCAAGAGCTCGCCACCGTGATCATGCACAAGCCCGTGCAGGTGGTGACCACCCTGGACGATCCGCGCTCCCGGGAGACGGTCGCGGATCTCGTGAAGGATGAGCCCTACCGCTTCGTGCCCGTAGGCCGGCTCGATTATCAGACGGAAGGCCTGCTTTTCCTCACCACGGACGGAGAGCTGGTCAACCGGCTGCTCCACCCCCGCCACCACGTCCCGAAGACCTACCAGGTGAAGGTCAAGGGTCGGCCTCGGCCGCACGCCCTCGACGGTCTCCGTGACGGGCTCGAGCTCGACGACGGCCGCACCCGCCCCGCTTTGGTGGAGGTCCTGGAGAGTGGAGATCGCTCCACGTGGCTCGAGATCGTGGTCACGGAGGGCCGAAACCGCCTCGTCCGGCGCATGGTGGATGCGGTCGGACATCCTGCCCTGAGAGTGGTGCGGACGGAGATGGCGACCGTCGAGCTTGGGGATCTCCGTCCGGGGCAGTTTCGATACCTCAGCCCGGACGAGGTGGCGGCCATCTACGCCACCGCCGGGCTCCCCCCGCCCAAAGCCTCCGCCCGGGCTCGCGAGATCGGTACGGCCCTTCTGGGCACCTCCCGCCGCGGACGCGGCCCCCGCCCCGGGGCGTCGGTCGGGCCGTCCAGCTGGGCTTCCGAGACGCCGGTTCGAACCGAGGCGCGCGCTCCGCGTTCGGGGCCGCGCACGGAGAGGCGAGAGGAGGCCAGCGGCCGATCGACAGGGCGAGGCCGGCCGCGTCGGTCGTCGGGCCGGGTCGGAAGGGGCTCGGGCCGGGTCGGAAGGGGCTCGGGTTCGCCCCGAGGGGCCGGTCCTGGACGAGGCGCGTCGCGAGGACGCGGGCGGTCCCCGGGGACGTCGCCGCGCGGCCGGGGACCCCGAGGGCGTCCACAAGGGCGCTGACGCTTCGTCCAACTCCTTTGACAAGGTGTCGTACCTGGGCTTTGAGTCCGCTCGCAGTGCTTAATGCAATTCACTTGCATCTGCATCTGGCCCTCGCGGTCGCCGCGCCCCCCGACGCCTGCCAAGAGCGGCTGATCGGGGTCGTGACGAATCGCGCGGGAGAGGCGGTCGACGAGGCGCGGGTCGAGGTCGTGTCCACCTCCTCCATCGGAGACGATCTGGTTTCGGTGCGCAGCGCCGACGCGGGAGGCGCCTTCGAGTTCGCCGGGCTCTGTCCGGGGCCGGCCCACATCCACGCGCGGGCCCCCGGAGGTCACGCGGATCGAGACCTCGAGATCCCCACCTCCTTCCTCACTCTCCGACTCGATGAGGTCCGCGAGGTAGACGAAACCATTCAGGTCGTGGGGAAAACCGTGGACCCCTACGAGAAGGAAACGCGGTCCATCGCCAGTCTCGAGGGTGAGGAGATCGCGGAGGTCAGGGGGCTGGACCTTTCCACCGCCCTCCTGAACGTCAACGGGGTTCGGGTCATTGGCACCGGCAACATCAACAAGCCGGTGATTCGCGGTCAGACCGCCAACCGGGTGGCGATCATCACGGACGGGGTCCGGCACATCGGACAGCAGTGGGGTTTCGATCACGGGCCGGAGATCGATCCCTTCGCAGGAGCTAAGTTTAAGGTGGTGCGGGGGGCCGCCGCCGTGACCTACGGCGGCGGAGCCTTGGGAGGCGTCATCCTCGTTGAGCCCCCGAAGCCGCCCGGGGCGCCCGGTATCGAGGGTGAGGCGAACCTCATGGCGGCCACCAATGACGGGGCTCTCGTCTCAGCGCTGCGGGTGGCGGGTCGACTGCCCGGCGATCTCTCCGGTTTCGACTTTCGTCTCCGAGGGAGCTTCACCAAGATCGCCTCGCCCCGAACCCCCGACTATCCCATAGACAATGCCGCCTCCGAAATTGGGGGCTTCGGAGCGGCGGTGGGCTATGTGTCCGGCGGGACCCGGGTAGAGGCCACCTGGGAGCGCTACGACGCCATCCTCGGGGTGTTTAGCGGGATTAAGAACTCCAACATCGACTCCTTTCGAAACTCCATCCGCTTGAGCGAGCCGGTCTCCGTAGAGACCTTCGAGTACAGCTACGACATCGACCGCCCCTTCCAGGAGGTCCTCCACGACACCGCGAAGGTCGAGTGGAAGCAGGACTTTGGCTACGCCCTGAGCCTGACCACCCGATACGGATTTCAGTACGACCGGCGACGGGAGTTCGATTTCCGTCGGCTCCCGGAGCGCAACTCCATCCCTCACGTGGCCTTCGACCTCTACGCGCACGAGCTATCGAGCCGCCTCGATGTGCAGCTCGAAGCCTTCGAGATCGCGACCGGGGTCGAAGCGCGGCGGGTCAACAATGACTACTTCGGAAGCACCCGCCTCGTGGCCGACGCGGTGAGCACCGGGGGCGGCGCCTTCGGCTTGGTGCGGTGGCTCGGACTGGACTTCGACCTCGAGGCGGGCGCCCGCGTCGACTACGTCTATATGGATACGGACCAGCGCCAGCCGGTGAACGGGGATACCGAGCCGCGTATCGAGCGCACCTTCGATTTCATGGTGGTCAGCGCGACGGGGGGCATCGTCTGGCCGTTCGCCGCGGGCTGGACGCTGCGGGGACAAGTCGCGGCCGCGAGCCGAGCCCCTGAAGTCAACGAGCTCACCATCGACGGGGGCAGCACCGGCTCCGCTCGCTACGAGTCCGGGGCTGCCGTCCAAGGGATCGAGCTCGGACCAGAGACGGCCTACGAAGTATCCACGAGCCTTGAGGCCGAGCTCGATAGGTTCGAGCTCTCGGCCTCGGCCTATGCAAACTACGTAGATGACTACATCTATCTGGCGCCGGAGCTGGATCCGGACGGCGAGCCCGCCTTCGAGTTCAACATCGCGGGCATTCTCCCTTCCTTTGTGTACCGGCCCGTGGATGCCGCATTCTTGGGCGCGGACATTGAGGCCACCGTGGGTATTACTTCATTTTTGGAATGGAGAACTCGAGTCTCGATGATCCGGGGCTGGAACCTGTCTGAAGACTCGGGACTCCTTTTCGTGCCCCCGGACCAGTTCCAGAACCGAATTCGGGTCCTATTCGACCATGACATCCGTATATGGGTGGAGCATAGCTACACTCGTCGGCAGGACGAGGCGGACGAGGAGGTCGACTTCGCTCCGCCCCCGGACGGCTACCACCTGGTGGGGGCCGGCCTCAGTCTTCCCCTGGAGGTTTCGGGCGCGGACCTGACTCTATCGATCGTGGGGCAGAACCTCTTGGATGAAGCCTACCGAGACTATCTCGGACGACTTCGCTATTACGCGGACGAGCGAGGTCGAAATATCACAGTCCGCTTGAATATCCCCTTCGCGGGGGATTTCTGAGTACGGGAGAGAAGAAATGCGAAAGAACATGCTGTGCGGTCTGGCTCTGGCCGCAACCGGAATGATGGCCTGCGGCGACGACGATGCCGACATGATGGAGCCTGGCGGCGATGACGTCGAAGTGATCTCGCGGGTGACCACCACCTTCACCCCGAGCATGGGCGCCACCGTCACCGCGGTCTTCGACGACCCGGACGGCGACGGCGGGATGGCCCCCACCGTGGACAGCGTCACCCTCGCCGCCAACACCACCTACGAACTGACCCTCCGCATCGAGAACGCGCTCGAGAACCCCATCGAGAACATCACCGAGGAGATCGAGGAAGAGGCGGGCGATCACCAGGTCTTCTTCCTGGGCGACGCCGTCACCTCCAACCTGCTGATGGTCTCCTACGCGGACACCGAGGCGGACTATCCCCCCAACACGGGCACGCTCCCGGTCGGCCTCCGCTCCACGGTGGTCACCTCGTCCACCGGCATGGGCACCCTCAAGATCGTGCTGGCTCACCAGCCGATGCTGAAGACCGAGACCTCGGATCAGAACGTCGGCGACGTCGACTTCGACATCGACTGGGCCGTCACCGTCCAGTGACGAGCTGACAGCTCGAGCCCACTCGGCTAGCGAAGCCCACGTGGATCTCGAGGGGCGACGCCACGAGACGCCGTCGATCAACCTATCGGCGCTCATCGACGTGGTGTTCATCCTCGTGATCTTCGTGGTGCTCGCGGCCAACTTCCAGCGCCTCAAGGGCATCGACGTCGAGCTTCCGGAAGCGGAGGCGGATGGCGCCGTGAACGCCGAGGCGCTGACCGTCACCGTCCCTCGGACGGGCGACATCATGGTCGACAACGCCCTCGTCCCCTTCGAGGGCCTCCGGGCGGCCCTCGTTCGCCTCCGAAGCACCCGCGACAGCCTGGTCCTCAAGTCGGATGGCGCCGCGGCCTTTGAGCGGGCCGTGCAGGTCCTCGCCGAGGCCCGGGCCGCGGGCTTCGAAGCGGTCAGCATCGCGACGACACCCACGGCAGGGACACGATGACTGCCCGGCGGAACAGCTGACGCACCCTCTGGGGCGGAGCAGGACCGCCGCGGGCACGACCTGAGCACCTCAGCGCCCTCAAGGGCGCCTCTCGGGCCATGCTCGTCGAACCTCTCCTGCCTCGCTCCCCTTCGCGTACCTACAGGTACGCTGCCGTTCCGCGTCCGACGACCCTGGCCCGAAATCCATCCCTTGCAGGAGGATCACGATTTTCCGCCGGGCCGGACCAAGGAAGAGCGTCTTTTGTCTGTCGAGCCAGGGAAGAGGGCTGTTCAAAGCGCAGAACGCACGTCGCGCATGGGCTTCCCCCCTGCCTTTTGCCCTTGTCGTAGGCTCAAACCATTTGAGAGCTAAAGCGATATTAAGATTATTTGGTTTGATTAATCTCAACTCAATGGCAACTTAGGGTTCAGATATTTTCTTTATCGTTGGAGTGGTAAGCAGTTGTGGTTCAAATGGTTCGAGGTTTTTTAGAGCGAACCGCAGATCGCTCCCAAGTGGTTCGAGTGTGCATAAGGACCTTCGACGAGGGGGGAAGGCCACGTGAGTGCGCCCGATCTATCTGGCTACAGCTTCGGAGTGGGCTTTGGTGAGTCGTTACCCAATCCTTGTTTTGGTGGTGGAGACCACCGGTCGAGGGCATGACCGAGGTCGAGGAAGACGCTCCTCCAAACCTCGGGGAGCGCCTCCGCGTCCCGCTTGATGGTGGCTTCGTCGCCGCGGACGAAGGGGCCCGTGCGTCCGCTCTCCCCGTGGCGGGCGAGGTTTTCGCAGGTGGCTCGAGCGAGAGGGAGGAGCCCGTCTCCAGGAAGCTCGATGCCCGCGTCCCGGAGGAGGCGAGCCGCTCCGATCCACAGCGTCGCGGCGTGCCCCGAAGTGAGGACCGCCGCGGCGTGGTACCGCGCCTTTTGCTCCGGCGGGAGCGAGAAGGGCTCGAAGCCCAGGCTCGTGAGAGCGTCTCGAATCGCCGCCGGCACCGGCCCCGTCAGGGCGAGGGGCACCCCTCGCCAGTCGGCCGGGTGGCCGTCGAAGCTGATCAACGGGTGGGCGGCCGGCACATCGGCCAGATGGAGGCTGCCCGAGAGGTGGGCTGCGCGCCCCGGAAAGTGCCGAGCCAGGCTCTCTATG
The DNA here is from genome assembly GCA_039819565.1 of Myxococcota bacterium. GTDB lineage: Bacteria > Myxococcota > Kuafuiibacteriia > Kuafuiibacteriales > Kuafuiibacteriaceae > JAHQVK01. The sequence continues at coordinate 10,363 of JBCBRU010000099.1, forward strand.
GCGTGATCCGGCACGGCCAGGATCACGTGCCCCTCCGGCCGCGCCTCGCGGGACAGGTTGGGGCAGCCGAGGGCGGCCGCGAGGGCGCGGCCCGCCTTCCCGCGGCCAAGGATGGTGAGCGCCGTCATCTCGTCAAAGTACCCTGTTCATGGACCCTTGGCGCCGCAGATTAGGCCGCTCGGGGGGGGCCGGCCTCGGGTCGGGCGAGGGTCGTTGACCCTCACGCGGGAGCGAGCTAACCGCAGCCCTCCGATGGCCCCCTCGACCACCCGGATGGATGGACCCGACCTCATTCGCGACAAGAAGCGTACGCACATGTGCGGCGACCTCAGGGCGTCCGACATGGACGCCGAAGTGGTGCTCATGGGCTGGGTGGCGAATCACCGTGACCACGGCGGGGCGGTGTTCATCGACCTGCGCGATCGGACGGGGCTCGTCCAGGTGGTGTTCGATCAGGCCGACGGCGTCGAGGCCCACGCCATTGCGGATCGCTGCCGTAATGAGTGGGTGATCGGCGTCACGGGAAAAGTACGGTCGCGCGGGGACAAGGTGAACCCGAAGATGGCCACCGGCGAGATCGAGGTCGTGGCCTCCTACGTCCAGGTCTTCGCCGCGGCCGAGACCCCGCCCTTCGAGGTCGAGGATGACAGCGAAACGGCGGAGGAGAAGCGGCTCGTACACCGCTACATCGACCTTCGGCGAGCCCCGCTCCAGCGCAACCTCATGATCCGCTCCCAAGTGAGCCAGGTCGCGCGCCGAACCCTGTCGGAACTCGGCTTTCTCGAGCTCGAGACCCCCTACATGGTGAAGTACACGCCCGGCGGAGCGCGGAACTTCCTCGTCCCCTCGCGCCTGACGCCGGGCAGCTTCTATGCCCTCGCCGAGAGCCCCCAGCTCTTCAAGCAGCTGTTCATGGTGGCCGGCTTCGATCGCTATTTCCAGATCGCAAAGTGCTTTCGGGACGAGGATCTCCGCCAGGACCGGCAGCCCGAGTTCACCCAGATCGACATCGAGCTCTCCTTTGCCGACGAGGGCGAGGTCCAGACCACCGCCGAGACGGTGATGAAGAACGTGTGGCGTGAAGTGCTCGACGTGGAGCTCCCCGAGACCTTCCCGCGCATGACCTACGACGAGGCCATGCGGCGCTACGGCTCCGACAAGCCCGACGTCCGCTTCGACCTCGAGCACGTGGTCCTCACCGATGTCGTCAAGGCCCACGAAGGGGGCGAGACGCCCCTGTTCAAACAGGCGGTGGACGAGGGGGGTATGGTCAAGGCCATGCGCGTGCCCGCGCAGCACGCCCTCAGCCGCAAGGACATCGATCTCCTCGAGCAGGAGGCCAAGGGCGTCGGGGCCCGAGGGCTCGGCCGAGCCAAGGTGGGCGCAGGCGGAGCTTGGACCCAGTCCCCCTTCGCCAAGACCATGACGGAAGGCCTGCGCGGCGCTATCAACGAGGCCTGCGGGGCAGAAGAGGGCGATCTGCTCCTCTTTCAGTTCGGCCCTGCCAAGCGGGTGCATACGGTGATGAATCACCTCCGCCTCCAGCTCGCGAAGAAGTTCGAGCTGGTGCCCCCCAACACCTGGGCGGTGCTGTGGGTGGTAGAGTTTCCGCTCTTCGAGCACGACGAAGAGACGGACACCTACGCCGCAGCTCACCATCCCTTTACCTCGCCTCGGCCCGAAGACGTGGATCGGCTGGCCACTGACCCCGGTGCGTGTCGGGCCCGAGCCTACGACCTCGTGCTCAACGGCAACGAAGTGGCGGGAGGGTCGGTGCGTATCCACGACTCCACCGTGCAGGCGAAGGTCTTCGCGGCCCTGGGCATCGGGCCGGAGGAGCAGCGCCAGAAGTTTGGCTTTCTTCTCGACGCCCTCTCCTACGGAGCCCCTCCCCACGCCGGCATCGCGGCGGGGCTGGATCGCCTGTGCATGATCGCCGCGGGCGCTCAGTCCCTCCGGGACGTCATTCCCTTCCCGAAGACCCAGAAGGGCACCGACCTGATGAGCGGCTGCCCGACCCCCGTCGACGACGGCCAGCTCGCCGAGGTGTTCATTCGCAACACCGAACTTCCCTAGGCTTCGCGGCTTTCGGGCATGATGGGGAATGGCGTCGGGCGGACGAGACCCTGAGGAGGCCCCACCCGGGGCGTTGCTCTACGCGATCCAAGAGGCTTCGGACGCCTTAGACGAACGGCTGGCTCCCCTGGTGATGGAAGCCGGCTTGACGCTCCCTCAGTTTAGGCTCCTCTGGTACGTGGTCGAGCAGGGCCCGATGCGTCTTTCCGAGCTCGCGCGACACCGGCGCTGCGTGAAATCGAACATCTCCAACCTCGTGCGCGCGATGGAGCGAGAGGACCTGATCGAGGTGGGCCCGGCCCCCGACGATGGTCGCGCACGGCTCGTCCGCCCCACCCGTCGCGGCCGGGCGACCTACACTGCGGCTGCCCAGGAAGCGCGACGCGTCGAAGAAGCATTGAGGACCCAGCTCGGAGGACGAGAGGCCCGTCGCCTCGAGAGGCTTAGCCTATCGGCAGCGAAACGTTTGGACGAGATGTAGTCTAGGCGGTCGCGCCTTGACACCGCCTAGCCGTCGCTAAATAGTTCACTAGATGAATCAATCGGAAATCGTCCGGCTCAATCCAGACGCCCTCTTTGATGGAGAAGCCTTCGGAATGTCTCAGGTCTCGGTCGACCCGGGGTCTGGTCTGGTCTTCCTTTCGGGTCAAGTGGCCTGGGACTCGCAGGGCCAGGTGCAGGGCGAGGACTATGTCGCCCAGACCGCTTTCGCGCTGAAGAATCTGGACGCCGCTCTGGGGGCCGCAGGCTGCCGGCGCGAGGACGTCCTACGCCTGCGCATCTATGTTCGCGGCGAAGTTGCGGAGCATCTGCAAGAGGTTGTGCCGCCTCTACGGACCTTCTTTGGAGAGGTGCGGCCCTCGATCACGGGCCTTGGCGTTGCGTCTCTCGCGACCCCCGACACCTTGGTCGAGCTCGAGGTCGTGGCCCGGCGCCCGTAGTGAGCCGGAGCGCGGCTCGTGGGGGTTCCCTCACCACTTGCTGCCGGTGAGCTTGTTCTTTGCGGCCATGACCAGGCGCTTGTTCATCCCCGTACGTCGGGCCAGGACGCCGAGCTCGGAGCGCGGCATCCGGTCCAAAAGCCTCATGGCCGTGCGCAGCGGCGTGCGAGGGTTGAACACCAGCGACTTGGTCACCGCAGGATTCTGAGTGTAGCCCGGGTTCTCGGCGATCTTATCCAGCACGTCCGGGTTGAGCGACGGGAGCCGAGCCATGAACGCGACTTCGTCGATGGTGAGTTTGGCGTTCTTGAGCAGATAATGGTGAATGCTCTTGTTGGAGTCTTGAGCGAGGGCCATGCGCTCCTCGCGATTGCCGGAGAGGGCGAGGTTGATCTTGTCCTCCATACCCATGCGTTGAAGACGACGACGCAAGGGCATCTTTTCGGACTCTTCGGGCTTCTCCTCGAAGGTCACGATCACGTGCCGAGGGGGTCGCGCCTCTTCGCTCGCTTCCTCCCGCTCTCTACGGTTTCGTGCCTGGTGACTGGTGGGATGCAGGCAGGCCTTTCGGAGCTGGGCGTCATCGGCGTCGGCGCGGACGACGAGGTCGGGCTCCGTATCCTCGATGACCGCCCACATCTCGAAGATATTGTGGCCGGGCAGGACCAGTTTCACCCGTAGGACCTGGTTGCGCTCAGGGCGCGGGTGCGCACCCCACTCCTCCTCGGAGAGGGTGAGGGCGGCGGTCGCTTCCAAGCCCTCGGCATCGTCCATGAAGGAGAGAAGGGTGAGGTAGCGGACGGCCACCACGGGGTAGCGCTCGCCGGCGCGGGGTACCCGAAGCACGGTCTGGCCGGGCCCGGGCGGAGGGCGGCGTACGTCATAGGCGGCCGGACTCTGGCCCCGAAGGCCCTCGCCCTCGACCGTCTTCGCGGGTTCGGCTTCGGTGGCCTCTTCTCCCTCGATCTTTTCCCGGGCCGGGTCTTGGGGCCGATCCTCGCCGTCGGTGGGCGACATCGCAGTGGCCACGTCCGTGTCCGCATCCAGGGACGATCGGCCATCGTCGTCGAGAGACAGGTCGAGGTGCTCGAGATCTGGATCCCCGGAAGCCGAGGGGGCGGCGTCGAGCGCCGGCGCGGGAAGGGCTGGGTCGGTGGCCTCTTCGTCGGACCCGACGGTCTCCAGAGCGTGGAGAGGGAGGGGGTCGGGCGCGGGCAGCTCGGCGCTGATAAACTCGATCTCAGGAAGGATCACGGCTTCCGGCTCGAGGTCTCGGGCGGCGACGAAGTCCGGATCCGCGACGTGTCGATCGAGATCCGCGCGCGCGTCCGAGGCCTCCGCTTCGAAGCTGATCAGACAGCCTTGCCCCGGTACCGTGGCCCCGGCCCGGGCGGTGAGTACGAGGCTGAGATTCGGGGCCAGGATCTCGAGGTGAATCCGCGAGTTCACCGGGGGGGCCTCCACCCCGTCAACGGGGAGCAGCATGCCCCCGTGGCTCAGGTAAGCCGCGTGGTCAGCATCGAGGGCCCGGCGCGAGCGGTAGCGAAGCCGCACGAGGGTCATCGGGGACCGGTCCACCTGGCCATCATGTCCGACCCTGAGGGGAGCGCCAAGCTCGCCCGAGGTCCTAGTCGAGGGGCCCGATCTCTGCCTCGACCGCGGCGATGAGATGACCGTCCCGAATATGGCCCTCGAGCGCGGCGACATCTCGATACAGGACCCGGTCTTCATTCATGAACGGGACGACCTCCCGCACCGCTCGGTGGGCCGCGGCTACCCCCCGGCCCGGGGGGAGCTTCAGAAAGTCCAGGGCCTGACACGCGCAGAGGAGCTCGATGACGAGGCAGGTCTGGGTGTTGGCCACCACCGTGGCTGCCTTACGGGCCGAGGTCATGCCCATCGAGACGTGGTCCTCTCGATTGGCGCTGGTGGGGATGGAGTCCACCGACGCCGGGTGGGCGAGCACTTTGTTCTCGTTCACGAGGGCGGCCGCGGTGACCTGGGCCATCATGAAGCCCGAGTGAAGACCGGGGTTTTCGACCAGGAAAGCGGGGAGCTGGCTCAACGAGGGGTCGATCAGCTGCTCAACCCGACGATCTGAGATGTTTCCAAGCTCGCTGACCGCGATCGCGAGAAAGTCGAGGGCGAGGGCGAGGGGCTGCCCGTGAAAGTTCCCTCCCGAGAGCATGGCGTCCTCTTCCCCGGGCTCGGCGAACACGAGGGGGTTGTCGGTCGCGGCATTGAGCTCGATGGACAGGGTACGGCGGACGAACTCGAGGGTATCGCGAGTGGCGCCGTGCACTTGGGGCATGCAGCGAAAGCTGTAGGGGTCCTGCACCCGGTCGCAGTCCGCGTGGCTGTCTCGCACCCGGGAGTCGTCCACCAAGCGACGGAGGTTTTCGGCGCTGAGGAGCTGGCCGGGGTGGGGCCGGGCCTGATGAATGCGCGGATCGAAAGCCACCGGGGTGCCCCGGTCGGCCTCCAGGCTCACCGCCCCCACCACGTCGGCCAGGACCGCGAGGCGCTCGGCTTCGAGGAGCGCAAGACTGCCCACGGCGCCCATCGCTTGGGTCCCGTTGATGAGTCCTAGGCCTTCCTTGACGTCAGGCACCAAGACGTCCAGCCCAGCCCCCCGCAGCACCTCGCCGCTCGGACAGGGCCGGCCGTCCACGAGGATCTCCCCCTCGCCGACCATGGCGAGGGCGAGGTGGGCGAGGGGCGCGAGGTCTCCGGATGCCCCCACGCTCCCTTTCCCTGGGATCAGGGGAAGAAGGTCCTTGGCCAGCATCGCGAGCAGCAGTTCGAGGGTGGCCACCCGGACCCCGGCCCGACCGGTGGCGATCACGTTCGCCCGCAGGAGCATCAAGACCCGGGTCGATGGGGCATCGAGGGGCTCCCCCACGCCGACAGCGTGGCTTCGGATGAGGTTGAGCTGGAGCTGGGCGAGCTCATGGGAGGGGATGCGACCCCGGGCGAGGTAGCCGAAGCCCGTATTGAGCCCGTACACAGGGTCTTCGCCTGCCGCCCGTCGCTCGACCAGGGCTCGGGCCCGGGCCACTCGAGCCCGAGCCTCCTCCGAGAGCACCACCTGGGCGCGCCGAGCCGCGACAGCACCGACCGCGGCAAGATCGAGGGACCGACCGTCGAGCGCGAGCTCGACCGAAACCGACATGAACGTATGCTGTCGCGGGCGGGAATCCCCGGCAATCCCTTCTCGCGGCGAAGCCGGGCCAGGAAGCGTCGAACGCGAAGCGTTCCATCCCCAGACCGGGCCCCGCTTGCGGTAGCCTCCGTCCGCCCATGGGCCTGCCCCGTCCTCCGGCTCCCGCTTCCCTCGTGCGAGACCTCGCGCGCGTCGTCGGCCGGGACGCGGTCTCCGTTTCGGATGCGGATCGGCTCGCCCACGCCCACGACCGCTGGACCCGGGATGTCTTGGAGAGTCGCGGGGGCATGCCCACCACCGCCCCCGACGCGGTGGTGTGGCCGGCTACGGGAGCGGAGGCCGCCGAACTCTTGGCCTGGGCATCCCGCGCGGGGGTCGAGATCGTCCCCTACGGCTTCGGCCTCGGGCGCAATGGGTCTTGTCGTCCGACCCGCGGCGGGGTGGCTCTGGCCACAGCGCGCTGGCGCCGCATCTCGGATCTCGATCTCGAGCGAGGCACGGTGCACGTGGAGGGGGGAGCCTCCCTTCCTGCCGTGGAGAGCTGGCTGGAGGCCCGGGGATATTCGGCCCACCTCGATCCTTTCGCTGACGGCACCCTGGGTGGGGCGCTGGCTCTTCGCTCTACGGGCCTCCCCGGGGGGCGTTGGGGCGCCCTCGAGGATCGACTCGAAACCCTCGAGCTCGCGACCGCGCACGGGGCTGGATCCCTGTCCGGGCGGAGCCAGCCTCACCTCGGGGTGGGGCCCCTCGTGGTGGGCGCCGAGGGGAGCTTCGCGGTGGTGTCGGGGGCCGAGCTTCGGGTACGCCCAAAACCGCCATTTCGAGGGTGCGCCGCCTATCGCTTGCGGGGGTGGGCGCGAGGGGTCGAGGTCCTGCGGGCTTTGGTGCAATCGGGTCTGCGCCCCGACGTGCTACAGCTTCACGATGGTCTCGAGGGGGTGATTGGCCCCACCAGCGCGAACGCCGGGCCGGAGCGGACGGGCGCCGACTTGCTGGACCTGGTCCTCCCCCCGGTGCCCGCCTGGCTCCCCGCAGGCTCGACCCTGGCCCGGGGCGCCGAGCGTCTGCGGCGTCGCGCGCTGCGCCAAACCACGTCCACGGTGGTGGGGCGAGCGGGCGCCCTCAATCGGGCGCTGGAGGTGCTCCCCGACGAAGCCCAGCTCTTGCTCGTCTTCTCGGGGGAGACCGCCGCGGTCGTGGAGGAAATGGAGGCCGCCCGACAACTCGTGGTCTCGGAGGGTGGAGAGGCCCTCGGTCCGGATCCCGTCGAGGTTTGGTGGAAAGGGCGAGTGCAAGCCGGCTTTCGAGAGCCGCGGCTCTACGCCACGGGTCTGTACATGGACGTTATCGACGCTTCCGCCACCTGGGATCGGATCGTCCCGCTGCATCGTGCGGTCAAGAAGGCCTTAGGTCGGGATACTGTCGTCACCAGTCGGATCACTCACGCCTACGCGTCGGGGGCGGCGCTCGAGCTCAGCTTCATGGGCGTCGCGGGACACCCTCGTCGCGCTGCGGAGGCCGTCCAACGGCACGGGGCTGCCGTGCGTCGGGCCTTGGTGGCCGTTCACGAGATGGGGGCTACGCTCGCTCACCATCGAGGCGTGGGGGAGGCGCGGGCCACGGCCATGGGTCGAGAGCTGGGACGGGGAGGGCGTCAGTTACTCGGAGCCCTGAACCGAGCCTTTGACCCCTCTTCCGTGTTGAACCCAGGAAAGTTCGGGGTAGACGCCGTTCGTCCGCCCCCGCCCGGGCGCGGCTCTCGGGCCGCCGGGATCTGGCAACCAGCCTTGACGGCTGCGGTCGGCCCTCGAAACGTCCGGCAGGGCGCTGAGGGGCTCCTGGTGCGCCCCCCGGACGAACGCGCCCTGGCCGCCGTCCTCCGCATCGCTCACGCCCACGCGGTGGCGGTGGTGAGCGAACAGTTCGACCCCCGGAGAGCCGTGGAACGGGCGGCCCTCGATCGCGAGGGCTTGGTCCTCGAACTCGATCATCTCGACGGCATCGCGCGGATCTCGCAACACTCGGCCTTCGTTGAAGTGGAGGCAGGGGTGTCGCTCGAGCACCTCGAGAAGGTGTTGAGCGAGCACGACCTCACGCTCGGGCCTCTTCACCCTCGTGCCCTTCGGAGCACCGTGGGCGGCGCCCTGGCCCGCGGCGAGCTTCGGCGTCGGGGGCTCGCCTTCGGAGAGCTCCGCGACGTGTGTCTCTCGCTCCGCGCTCTGCTTCCTACGGGGGAGGCGATCGAGACCCGACGGGGGCCTCGGACGGGCGCGGGGCCCGATCTCAAGGCGGTCTTCGAGGGCGCCGGGGCGAGTTATGGGATCGTGACGCGCGCCAGCCTCAGGTTGTCAGCCCGGCCGCCCCACGCGACGTCCCTTCAGTTCGTTTTCCCCGGCTTGGACGCCGCCCTGGTGGCGATCCGGCGCATGCTGTGGCGAGGCCTGCGTCCCGCTGCGGCCAAGGTGTGGATGGACGGCGCCCTGGGGCATCTGGGACTCGACTTGATCGACTCCGCGGCAGGTCTCCTCGACGCTCAGGTGGAGACCGCGGCCCGGATCGCTGACGAGCTGGAGGGCTGGGGGGCTGGGCCCGCGGAGTCTCCGCCCCCTCCCGAGCAGGGCTTCGACGGCGTGGTCGAGGCGGACGGGAGCTGGGCTCAGGCGGCCTCGCTGTTTCGGGCTTTGGCCGCAGCCACGCGCGAAGAGACCTGGCTGGACTTTCTCACCCCGTGGGAGGTGACCGTGGTGAGCCGGGCGTCGGGAGGAGCCCGGCGGGCCTCAGCGCGAGCGGCTGCGATCTCGGAAGGAGCCCGGGTGGATACGAGCTTGGCCCCCGCTCCCTCGGCCCGGGCCACCGGACAGCTCGATCGGCAGAGGCTAGGGCACGCGGTACAGGTCGCGTGACCGCGGCTCTCCGCGGTGTCGAGCACGGGGAGAA
>JBCBRU010000100.1:0-19457 GCA_039819565.1 Myxococcota bacterium
CGCCTTCGAAGGGACGTACGGAGACTACCTGCTCGCGAAGGTGTCCAAAGTCTTCCCGGCTCTGAGTGCGGAGCTCTAAACGGCCGTTGACCGGTCAGCTTGCGCGCCAGGGGGCTTTCCGGACGGGGCGTGATGGCGAGCGAGGAAGGTCTCTCGCCAAATACGATCGCTCTCCGGGTGTTCGAGGAGCTTCGAGATGCGCCGGGCCAGGAGTTTCTGCCCATGGTTGTGGGCGATGTCCTTTGCGTCCTGTGCTGCCTGCGCCCGCTCCTCGAGGCCGAGGCGCCAGGCACCGTCCAGCCTGCTCAGGACTCGGGCTTGAGGGCTCCCTTGCTTCTCCAGTCGACGTGCGAGCGCTTTCTCGGCGGTCGACGGATTCAGGTCGGTGAAGGGCGCGCGCACGCGTAGGCTCGTCGTCAGGAGATCCAGGGCCAACACTCGGGGCTGATCCAGGCGACTGGCTTTGGCGGCGCTCAGAAGATCCAGGAAGGCAGCCCGGGCGTCTTCGTATCGACCCTCCTCGAGGAGGATCTCAATCCCATCACGGTCCGAGTAGAAGCGCTGAACCGACATTCCTGGCCTCAGGGATACCCGCATCCGGTCCCTCCAATACCGAGATGCTTCGAGGTCTCTCCGGGCTACGGCGGTCGAGGTCATATATCCGGCGGCGGTCTGCATCGCGTAGGTATCGCTTCGTGTCGAGGCCATGAGCCAGAGCTCCTGAAGCTTACCCTCAGCTTCCTCGAGCCGATCTGATTCCTCCAGGCAGCGAATGAAACCCATCATCGTGTGGACGATCATTCGATAGTTGCCGGGTTGGTCGTGTCCAAACAGCTCGAGGGCGCTCTCGAAGGCCGCGTTCGCCTCGATCCACTTCTCGTGGTTGCACAGCCGAAATCCCTCGGCCACCTGAAGAATCCCCCGCGTCGCCGGTCGAACGTTCAAGGCTCGCCGTTTGGCCTGAGCGAGCACTCGCTCTCCCAGCCGTCCGAGAGCTCCGCCCACCGGGGCGAGCACCGCGCCTCCCGTGAGAGCCAACGATGCGATGTACACGTCGAGGTCTCCCGTCTGCCGTGCGCGCCGGGAGCATCGGGTGGCCAGAATGAGCCCCAGGATGGGTTCGACCGCTCCAATGGCCACCGCGGCCGTCCATTCGACGTCGAGCGGTGCCGCACCTCGTGCTGGCTTCTGCACCGGGGATGGGACAGGTGCCGCCTCGAAGGCGAGCGTCAGGAGAGTTTGCAGCAGCTCTCCGGCGGACCCTCGAGGCCAGGGCTGGCCTCGAGTTTTTTCGGCGAGGGCGTAGAGGCTAAGGCTTCGCGAGAGGCGTCCCCCCATCAGTCCGGCGTTGGCCGCCCGCAGGAGAACTTGGCGCCTGGCTTCTCCTTGAACGTGACCCGCGAGGAGACTGAAGCCCATCGAGGCTTGGCGGGTTCTTCCGCTGGCTTCCATGCACTCCGACCAGCGAAACAAGACCGGGACCCGCTCTGGTCCGGGCGGGGTGACCCAAAAGAGCTCGCGCATCAGCTGAGCCGCCCGGTACGGTTCCGAACGACCAAGGGCGCGCTCGGCCGCTTCACGAAAGGCGGGTTGTCCGGCGGCGAGCTCGCCGAGGGCGACCGCGTGTCGCGCGACATGCTCCTCGTATCCGGCGATCCCCCGGAGAGCTCGCCAACACTGCTCATGTGCGCGTCGCGCCTCGGTCGTGGTCTCGGCTCGTCCCATCCGCTGGATCATGAGGGTTCGCGTGTCTTCCTCTATGAAGGCGGCTTTGCCCTGACGGACCAGACTGCGGAAGCGAGGCAGGGACAAATCGGGATCCCTCTCGGCGACGAGGGCTCGGACCGGGAGCGGACAGGTGGCCACGCTGAGCGCCGGAGGGAGTTCATCGCCGTCGAGATCTCCAGGACCGCCAAAAGGAGGGAGTCGCCGGCGCCACGTGTTCTTGACCGTAAAGAGCCTTCGAAACGAAACGAGCTCCTGCGCCGAACTCTCATCGCGGGAACACTCGACCCAGCGCAGCCCCGGAACTCGACCAAGCTCACGAACGCGGGTGAGGAAGCTGAGCTTCGCGTCGTCCAAGCGATCGCTATCGCCCAGGTAGACCACCACCGTAGCGCTCGAGGCGAGGTGCCTCAGGAGGTTGAGAAACCGCACCTCCGGGGGCCCTTCCTCCGCGGGCTCCTCGGTTTCGGACGCGAGGTGACGGCTCGCGCGATCGTCTTCGACAAGGTCGAGAGCGGCGGAGATCACCGCCTGAGCTGGGGTGAGAGGCGTGGGGAGCGCGCTTGCTCCGAGCGCAAGCACGCGGTGTCCCGCCCGACGGAGCGCTGCCAGGACTCGCTCGGCCCCTTGCTGCGATTCAGGCGTGCTGAGGATGAGGAGCTCTCCGTTCTCGGAAGTGAGAAAAGTCTCCAGGAGCGGGACGAGGGCGTCCACCCGACGAGGGAGGCGTTGCTCCTCGGCGCCGCGGAGGAGAGCTCGAAACTCGCTCACGGTCATTCTCAGCTGCGGATCGGTTCGGATAAGCCCCTGAATCCCAGCCCCTAGCGGCGGGGGTGGGAGCGGGAGGTCGCCCTGCAGCGTCGGGTTCCCGAAGATGTCCTCGTCAAGCCAGGCATGGAGCAACGTGGCGCCTAAGGCAAAGTCATCGCTTCTCGAGCTGGGGGAGCCCGCGGCGAAGATCTCTGGAGCCAGGTAGTCGGGCGTTCCCTGGAGGGCATCTGCCTTTTTGAACTCATCCTGGCTGAACGGAGTACTCAGGTCGAAGTCGACCAGAGTGACTTCACCCGCGGGACTCACGAGCACGTTGCTGGGCTTGATGTCCCCGTGCACGACCCCTGCATCGTGGAGGGCCTCCAAGGTTCGCGCGAGCTGGTCAGCCGCCGCTATCAGGAAGCGCTCTCGTACCCCAGGAGGGCGAGAGCGGGCCGAACGGAGCAGATCGACGCCCTCGACGAGCTCCATGATGACGGCGATGAAGCCGTCCTCGATGATAAGCTCGTAGAACTGAACCATCCCCGGGACACGCAAAGTACTGACGCGCCGGAACTCCCTTTCGAGGAATCTCGCATCCGAGGCGGTCCGATTCCGGAGGACTTTGACGGCCACCGGTGCGCGAAACTCGCGGTCGTAGGCCTCGTAGACGATACCCAGCGCTCCCCGCCCCAGCTCGCGCCGGGGTGCGAGCCGCGCACCGATGCGCGAGCCTGGCGCGAAAGGTTGTGAGAGCACCAAGGACAGGCGTTCATATCATGGCCGAGGTGCGTCGGAAACGGCCAGGGACGGACGCTCTTCGTTGGTTCCTGTCGTCCTCTGCGGGCGCTTTCGCAACTTGAGCTTCCATTCGAGGGCGGCGACGACCTCCCCGCGCGCCGAGGGGGGATGCTTCGCAGCCTGCGGTCCGGGCACCTCCGCCAACCCCGAGAACGGCCTCCGCGAAGCCTTGGACGGCGGCGAATGCTCTCCGCTCATTGACGAGTACAGAAGCCGGCTTGAGAGGGCCGTTCGGGGTGCGTGGCCTCGTGGGGTTTGAGCCGGTCTGTGGTCGGGCGTTCAGCTGGAGATGGCGCTGAAAGGTGATTTGTCGTGGCTGTCATCTCCGAAGTTTGTGAAGTCGGTCACCCCTAGAGCTTCCGCGCAGGCGGTCAGCACCCGCTGGTGGGGTTCACCATTGGCGCGGATGTAGCGGCCGTTCGGGGCCGTCTTGACGTAGCCGCCGGCCCCTCCCGAGATCACGAAGCGCATGTCTGAGCCCGAGTGCGCGAGGCCATCGCCCATTCCGCGCGTCCACACCATGAGCGTCTGATCGAAGAGGGTTCCGTTTCCGTCCGGGGCGGGGAGACGCTTGAGCTTCTCGGCGGCCTCCACGAACTGAGTCCCGAGCCACAGCTCGAGATCGATGAGCTGCCGATTTCCGCCCTCGCCGTGCAAGAAGCCGTTGTGCCAGTCGCCGCGAAGGCTCGGGGCGTCCATGTCCACCTGAAAGCTCTGGTGATGTCCGAATTCGACGGCCGCCACTCGCGTCACCCCGCAGCCCAGTGCGGTCACCGCCATGTCGAGGCTGAGCGCCGTCTTCTCGATGCCGGGCATCTCCTGCATGAGGCCGCTGGGAGGGGCACAGGTCTGCTCTTCGGGGGGGCGGGAGAGGTCCGCGAGACGCGTTTCGAGACGCTGCTCCAGGGTGCGGATGGACTGCTCGTGAAGCTCGAGGCGCTGCCGACCCTCGGCGTCGAGCGCGGAGGCGAGCGCTCGCACCTCGGCCCTCGTCAGATCGAGGATGCTCTGCTGGCGACGGATGCGCTCGGCGACCGAGGCACTATCGTCGGTCCCGGCCGCGGCCCCGCCGAAGATGATGTCGAAGGCCGCCTCCGGCTCGAAGATCGGGGTGAGGGCCCGGTTGCCTTTCTTAAAGGTGCTCGGTGCTTCGCGGGGGTTGCCCCCCAAGAGCAGGACGGAAATATCGGTGCTGACCCCCTGAGCTCGGAGCCCGTCCGCCACGAGCTGATCCAGGGTAAGGTGCTCCGCGACATAGCCCCGGCCCGACAGCCCCCCGGTTTGTCCGTGCTGCGAGGCGCTTCCCATACTATCCAGGTTCTCGAGAATCACGAGCTCGCTCCGGAGCGGGGCCAGCGTCTCTGTCATTTCGCTGAAGACAAGATTGGTAGGCGTCGAGCCCGTCGGCGTCCAGCGCTGGATATTCGTGCCGGTGGAGTGAAAGATGAGGAGGTTACGCGCCCGACCGGGCGCGGACTGGGACCGGGCGTCCCCCGCCACGAGACCCGCGAAGGATCCGAATAGGGTGGCTACGCCTGTGTGCTGCAGGAACTTGCGACGTGAAGCGAGATACATGACTGGAGCTCCTAGGGGGTTCGCCGGGTGAAGTGATCCGCGGTGACGATGGCCTCGAGGAAGTTCTTGAGGGTGCCGCCGCGCTGCCGGGCCCGCTGCACGACATCGGTCACCCCGATCCCTTCGACGCCGAAGAGGTAGTAGGTGAGGTAACGCGCAAAACAGGCTTCCGCCTCTTCGGATGCACTCAAGAAGGAGATCAGGTCCCCGTAGTCAGCCAGCGGGACTTCGCCTCCGGGAATCGTCATGGCGGTCCCGGGAGGCGTCTGCGAGTTCGGAGTGATCCGTCCCGTGGTGTCGATGGGGTGACCGTTTTGCTGGTCACGGAAGCGGCCGAAGTGATCGAAGTTCTCGAACGTGAACCCGATCGGGTCCATGAGTTCGTGGCAGCCCGAGCAGGCTGCGTTGGTGCTGTGCTCAGTATACTTCTCCCGGGTGGTGGTGGCGTTTTCCGGTGGGGAGATCATCGTATCTATGCCGGGAGGAGGCGGCGCGATCTCCTCACACATGATGCGCTTGCGGATCGTGTAGCCGCGCAGCACCGGTGAGGACTGCTCCGCGAGGGCGTGGCGGGCCAAAAAACTCCCGTGACCTAAAAGGCCTGGCGCCCGTCGACCCTCTGGGATCTCGACGGGGCTGAAGCCGTCCCCTCCCACTCCATAGATCTGGTAGTACTGCGATAGCGTCTGATCGAGATAGGTCGTGGAGCTCGAGAGAAGGTCTCGAAACGTTCCGCCGTTGAAGAAGAGTTCGAGAAAGAGCGCTCTCGACTCCCCCAACATCGACGCCCGCACTTCGGGCCTGAAATTGGCGGCGTTCTCGTTTTCTTTCACGCGCTCGGCGAGGTCATCGATCTCGAGCCATCCTTCGAGAAAGGCGCCCAGAACCTCCCGCGCCGCCTCGGTCCGGAGGAGGCGCTCCATCTCTCGAAGGATGTCCTCGGAATCGCGGAGTCGTCCCTCCTCGGCGGCGCGCAGGAGTTCATCGTCAGGCGTCGAGTGGGTGAGAGCGTAGGACAGATGCGTGGCCACTTCGTAGGCGGACAACACCCGGCCGCCGTCTTCCATCCCTCCCAGCTCCCGGCGGTAGAGGAAGTTGGGGGACTGGATCATGGCCGTGAGGGCCACGCGGGCCGCGTCCCGAAAGGTCGGACTATCCGCGGTCAGCGCCTCGTAGCGCTGAAGCTCAGCCTCAGAGAGGGGACGCCGAAAGATCCGGGAGCCGAAGCTTTCGAAGAAGCGGCGTCGGCAGCTCCCGTCGGGGGTCTCGCAGGGGCTGATCCGTCCCAGCGGTTGGCCGACGGCCCACTCGGCCACCCGTTCGGCGTGGTTGAGCAGTTGCTCGGCGTCGAGGTCACGAATGACGCCGGCCCGAGCGTCGACGTGAAAGCCAAAGACCGGGGGATCTACGAGGATGTCCGCCTCCGGTACCCCCTCCCCCAGCAGGTCGACAAGACTTCGATGGAACTGCTCAGCGGTCAGTCGGCGGAGCATCGGGGGCCCGATCGTCTTCTCCGCGTCGGGAGCGCCCACGGGGACCTTTCCCTCCGGAAGAACGACGCTCTCCGGGCTCTCCACGGCGGGTGGAGGTCCTCCGACCGCGCCCGGCTCCAGGAGACCTCCGACGCAGGCCGGAAGAAGCAGACCGAACCCGGCCATCACCGCGAATGCGCATACCTGCTGTCTCATGCCATGCTCCGAAAGAGGGCCGCGCAAGAGAGAACGGGTCACCGGCCGAGCTTGGGCCCCGCTCCGGTCGGCCGTGGCCAGCACGGTCCCCAGAGCGGGACGTGCTACGATCGCCACCGTGAGGTGCTCGAGCTGCCGCCGCCCGGTGCGCCCTCCTACGCGTGCGCTATGTATGTATTGCGGCGGCACTCCCGTCGAAGCCGCCGATCTCCCGCCGGTGCGGATGCAGCTCGAGGACGGGGTGCGGGCCTGCCCGTCCTGCAAGCTCCTCGTCCCCCCGGCCCACCCGTCATGTCGCCAGTGCGGCGCCGTGCCGGTGCGGCTCACGTTTGACGCTCGGGTGGATGAAGCGCGGAAGACCTCACTGCTCGCGAGTCTCGGCGAGGAGATGACTGAGACCGGGGTCGAGCTCCTCTTTGAGATGGTGGGTGAGGCTCTGGTCGCCCTCCCGTTCGAGATCGACTGGAGCTGACGCTCAAACCGACGGGAAGCTAGGCCTGCGCGGGCGCCGACGCGCCCCATGGTCTGCATCTGCTTGCCCACTCATCCGAGCCAACCGGCGCACCCTCGGCCTGAAAGTGTGACGGGTATTTCAGGTCTCGGGCTTCGGCTCCCCCCTAAGGGCGTGTGGCTCAGCAACATACAGCGGGAGAAGCCGAGACGTGCTGTTACAGGTTTCGGTTGGAAAGGCCGTCCTAATGCGACAGTTCTGCGCTCGTGACGGCAATCGCAAGTCTGACCCAATGGGTGAGCGCTTCTCCGGGTGTCGAGGGCGCGATCGTCATGGATGCGAACACCGGGGTACTGCTGGAAGCTGAGCTTCCCGACCGGCATGCCTCCGTGGTGGCACCGCTCTTGACGGTCCTCATGGACGCGGCTCACCGCGCTGCGCTCGAGCTCGGTCGCGGGAGCCTGCGTAGGGTCGTGGTCGAGGGCGACTTCGGGCCGCTCCTCGTGATGGAGGATAGTCAGGATCGAATCCTGGCCGTCCTCGGGCAGCAGAACCTCAGTCTTGGCCGCCTCCTCGACGACGGTGAGAGCCTTCGGGCCCAGTTTCTGAGCGAACCAAGGGTCGCCCTGTGAGCGCGGCTATCGTCGCCCTTTTCGGTCTCCTCGCTACGGCCGCGGTTGCCTTCTTGTGGTTCCGGGCGCGACGCGAGGCCGAAGCGCTCGCGGCCGATCTCGCCCGCGAGCAGGTCAAGGCGCGGATGGAGCGGCAGCGCCACGCCGCCTCCCACGCGACGGAGACCTTGCATAGTGAGACGATCGCTGGACTCCGAGCCGAACTCGAGCTGGCGAAGAGTGAAGCGGAGAAGGTCCCCGGCTTAGAGGAACAGCGAGACCTGGCCGAGCGGAGCCTGCGGGAGACCCGCCATGAGGTCTCGCTTGCGCGTCGCGACGTCGATGACGCCCACCGGGCCCACGCCGAGCTCGAGTCGTGCCTAGCCCTCCTCGGGGTCCACCCGGTGGAGCGCGATGTCTCCGACGACCAGGCGCAGGCGGTGCTCGAGGCCCTCGTGGCCCGTGGTCACTCCGCCGCCGTATTGGCGACCGGAGAAGGCCTCGTTGCCTTCGGGGCGGGCCGAGCCGAGGTCGGAGACCGTATCGCAGCCGCCGCACCGTGGCTATCCGCGAGCCGAGTCGAAGCAGAGCGGACGCTGGATGACGCTCTCCTCATGGTGAGCATCGACCGACGCGTGTCGATCCTCACGGCGGTGCCCGTGGGCCGGAGATGGCTGATCGTGGACGCCTCCGCCGCGGACGACCTCGGGATCCGACTGGCCGCGCTGCAGCTGGGGGTTCGAGCTCCGGCGCGTCCCCGTGGGAATACGGAGACCCTCGCTCTGCTCCGGGGCACGGCCGAGCCATCCATCCTCGAAGAAGTCTCGCGCTGGACTCAAAGCCACACCGTCGACCAGGTTGCGGTCGTGGGCGGGAGCGACGAACTATCCACCCGGGGCGCCTTCCCCGAGGTCTGGCGCCGCTGGTCGAGTCAGCTGAAAGAGCCCCTGAACCGCCTGGCTCGAGACGGGCACGATCTCACCACGGTCTCGGTTCGACTCGGCGGCTGGAGCGGTCAGGGGCTCACGGCGCAGCCCCTCACCGCCCATGCAGTCGAACCGCTTCTCGTCGTGGACGCTCCCCGCTCCGTTTCGAGCTCAAGCCTCGATGGCCTCGGGGAGCGGCTGCGATGGCACCAACGCTCCCCTAGCTCGGAGTCTCATCATGCCGTCTGAACCTAAGGGTCCCCAGCTTCTGCTCGAAGAGCTCCTCCGCGAGCGAGACGAAATGAACCGCAGGATCGACGAGCTCCAACGCACGCTCGAGCTCGGCCAAGGTCCGAGAGCGGAGCCACAGACGGGTCCCCCGAGCGCCCCGGTGGCTCCACTCGCCCCCCTCACGCCTCCCGAACGACCGGGCGCGGTGGTAGATGCCGCCACCCTGCGAGGCATGAGCGAAGAGGAGTTGGACCAGCTCCCGTACGGCGTGGTGACCCTGGATGCCCAGGCCCGCGTGGTGGGCTACAGCGACACTGAGTCTCGTCTGATGAAGGTTCCCCGCGCTCGCGTACTCGGTCGGAACTGGTTCGACGAGGTCGCACCGTGCACGAAGGTCCGAGAGTTCGAAAGTCGCTTTCGCGACGTCGTGGCCGGCCACAGTCGGCTCGGCAAGGAGACTTTCGACTTCGTCTTCCGTTTCCCCACGGGTGAACAGCGGGTCACGATCTCCATCCTTCCCGCCCGACGACGAGGCGAGTTCCACGTGTGTATCGTTCGTCGGCAATAGAGACGGGCCAGGTCCCAGCGTACGGAGCGGGTCGAGCTCTGCCCCTGAGGGAAGGAGCGGCTGCGCATCCGCGCTTGGCTTCGTTTTATCCCTGGCCCGACCCGTCAGGATCCACCTCGGTCGGCGACACCCGCCCCTCGGGCCGGTCTTCTCCGGGAAGCGCGAGGGCCCCTTGCGGGGCCGTGGGCTCCATGATGGCGAGACGTCCCGCGTCGGGATGGCCCGCGCGAGCCTGAATGGCCGCCACCGCATTCGAGGCCGCTCTGCGCAGCCCCGCGTCGGTGAACACACCCTCCGCGTGCGTGAGAAGCTCCGGGACCTCGTCAATGGTCCCGATTCTGCCCAGAGCTTCGGAAGCCGCGATCCGAACGGAAAGCCGAGGATCCTCCAGGAGCCCCGCGAGAAGCGGCAGTGTGGACTCGGTACCGACCTGCCCCAGGGCGCCTACGGCGGCCACGAGGAGACCCTCGTCCTCCTCCGTCAGACAAGCCTCAGCCCGCTCCCGGAGCGAGGGGACTTCGCGGGTCCGGGCGTGCTTCAGCGCGACCTGGCGCACGCGGAGGTTTGCGGTCAGCAAGAGCGTGCTCAGGAGGTCCAAGATCTCCGCCTCGGCGGCGTCTTGAACCACCTCGTCCAGAGCTTCGAGTCGATCTCCAGGCTCTGCCGATTCATCGCGGGCCACATCTATCAAGGTGGGCACACGAGCATCCTCCACCCTTCGAGCCGCCCAAAGGCGCACCCCCGAGCTGGGGTCTTCGAGGGCCGCACGCACGGCGTCTCGTGCCACCTCCGTGCCGGAGGCGTGAGTTGTCAGGTAAACGAGGTTTCGCTTTCGAACGGCCTCCTTAGGATCGCTCCGCGCGTTGGCGGCGATGCGCTCGAGGTCCTCCTCTGGGCTTCGTCGCAGCCGATCCGCGAGCTCCACCATCGGATGAATGTGCTTGAGGAGCGAGCTCTCCCGCTCTGGGGGGCGCCGAGCATCCCAACCCATATCCTCGAGGTAGTTCCCTTCAGAGCTGAGCCGGCCCTCAGCGTAGTATCCTCCGCCCCGAACCAACTGAGTCAGGAGCTCCCGCGTGTCCGCGTCGAGGAGGGCGAGCGCGGCCGCCTCGGAGCCTCGAACCTTCACCAGCTCGTCGAAGTCGGGATCATCCAGAGTGAGGGCCTCGCGATCGGGCTCCAGCCCGGACTGAGACCAATAGGTCTCGGCTCCGAAGGCGAGGTCGCGGGTCAGGTCGGCATCGAGGACCCGGATCCGAACCATGGAAGGGACGTACCCGTCTCCCTTGACCTGACTCGGCAGCAGGTCGACCTCGACCACGGCGCCGCGAACTTCCCCGCGAATCCTCGGAAGATGGCTCTCTCTCTCGGCGACAGCGAAGCGGAGCCGAGATGCGGCGTCCGCGAAGTTGTCCCTCACGGACCTCTCGTACTGCGCTGCATTGCGGGCTTGCATGAAGATCACGACCACGAACGCGGCGGCGACCAACGCGACCTCGAGCATGGCCCGAGCTTATACGCGGGGGGGCCGCCCCGGAGAACGGGCCCCGGGAGGCGAGGGCTTCAACGCTCGTGGGCGAGCTCCCATCGATCTGGGGACCGCCAGAGGCGGGAGCGGAGGAGCTCGCGCTCGTAGACGAACTCCTTGGGGAGCTTGTCCATGAAGCGATCGAAGAGCTCCTCATGGGCGTGGGCTTCGTGCGCGCCGGAGGTCCGGTCCACGGACATCAGCTGGTAGAAGGTGTCCGGGTCATATCCGAGACCCTTCCAGTCGAGATCTTCGTGGCGCGGCATCCAACCCACGGGGCTCTCGACGCCGTAGCCTCGCCCGTGGACGCGATCTACGATCCACTTTAGGACTCGCATGTTCTCGCCAAAGCCGGGCCACAGGAAGTTTCCGTCGGCGTCCTTGCGGAACCAGTTCACCCTGAAGATCCGAGGCGGATTCGCGGTGCGGCGCCCCACGTTCAGCCAGTGGGTGAAGTAGTCAGCCATGTTGTAGCCGCAGAAGGGCAGCATGGCCATGGGGTCTCTGCGCATGGCCGCTTGCCCGATGGCGGCGGCGGTGGCTTCCGAGCCCATGGTGGCGGCGGTGGCTTCCGAGCCCATGGTGGCGGCGAGATAGACCCCGTGCGACCAGTTGAAGGCCTGATAGACGAGCGGCATGTCCTTGCTCATCCGTCCTCCGAAGACGAAGGCGCTCAGGGGCACACCGTCCGGGTTCTCCCATTCCGGGTCGATGCTCGGGCATTGGGCGGCGGGAGCGGTGAAGCGGGCGTTGGGATGAGCGGCCTTGCGACCGCAGTCGGGCGTCCAGCTCTCACCCTTCCAGTCGATGAGATGGGCCGGCGGTTCTCCATCCATGCCCTCCCACCACACGTCGCCGTCGTCCGTGAGGGCCACGTTCGTGAAGACCGAGTTCGCCTTCAGCGACAGCATCGCGTTCGGATTCGTCTTCATGTTCGTGCCCGGAGCGACGCCAAAGAAGCCGGCCTCCGGATTGATCGCTCTGAGCTGCCCCCTCTCGTCCTTCTTGATCCACGCGATGTCATCGCCGACGGTGCGCACCTTCCAACCCTCGAAGGCGTCAGGAGGCACCAACATGGCGAGGTTGGTCTTTCCGCAGGCGCTCGGAAAGGCCGCCCCGAGATAGGTGCGCTCCCCTTCCGGCGACTCGATCCCCATGATCAGCATGTGCTCGGCCAGCCAGCCCTCGTCTCTCGCCATCACCGAGGCGATGCGAAGCGCCAGGCACTTCTTCCCGAGCAGCGCATTGCCGCCATACCCGGAGCCATAGGACCAGATTTCGTACGTCTCGGGAAAATGGACGATGTACTTGTTCGCGATCTCAGCCTCGCAGGGCCAGGGCACGTCCGGTTGACCGGGCTCGAGGGGAGCGCCCACCGAATGCACGCAGGGGATGAAGTCATCTTCTTCGCCCAGCGCATCGAGGACCGCCTGCCCCATACGGGTCATGATGGCCATATTGACGACGACATAAGGGCTGTCCGTGATCTCGACCCCAACCTTCGCGATGGGAGAGCTGATGGGGCCCATGCTGAAAGGAATGACGTAGAGCGTACGCCCCTGCATGCATCCTGCGAAACGCTCTCGCAGGGTCTCGCGCATCTCCGACGGCGGCGCCCAGTTGTTCGTAGGCCCGGCGTCCTCCTTCCGATTCGAGCAGATGAAGGTGCGCTCCTCGACGCGGGCCACGTCCGAGGGATGGGAGCGCGCCAGGAAGCTGTTCGGTCGCTTGGCCGGATTCAGTCGGGTGAACGTCCCTGCACTGACCAGGAGCTCACAGATCTCGTCGTACTCCCCCTCAGAGCCGTCGCACCAGCGAACCTGGTCGGGCTGACAGTGCTCCGCGATATCCTGGACCCAGTTCCGGAGTTTCGCGTTCCGGGTAGGCGCATCGTAGATGATGGATCGGTCGCTCATGTTCTCTCCCTCGTCATCCGAACCCATCGCCGCAGGAGCCGCCCTGCGCGGGGCCGGAGACTGCGATTGGACACTCTGCGGGAGGAGAGACTCTCCTCTCCGAGCGTCGCGATGAACCAAACGTAGTCTTCGTTTCGATATATACGCCTGCGACTCGGGCTCAGCAATGAGTGATGGGTTGCCGATGTCGATTCATCGGTTCCGACATAGGTTGGACGAAACCCTTTCGTGGGTCCTGGTGGTGCTACCGAAAGGATACGTTCGGGCTTCGCAGGGTTGAGAAAAGGTAACGCTCGGGAGCGCGGAACTAGGGTCGGCTTAGGGATAGGTGTCGATGGGTTGAGTGGCCTCGGAGATAGATGTGTTTGGTCTCGCTGGCCGGCCTCGATGTGGGTGAGCCTTCGCCGTGGGTTACCGAAACCTCTGCTCGAGCGTGAGCCTCCTCACGGCGTCCCTCTTCCTCGTCCTTCTGCTCTCGCCCGGCGCGCTGACGCCCCTGTTCGGGATCGGGGGCGAGCCCGACTACGCGCTCATCGCGCGGAGGGCTGCCTTCTTGTTCGCGGGGTACGCCGTGAGCCACGACGCTAGATGCGCCCTCCGGCGCGTCGACGGCCCTCGGGGACTAGGTCTTGGCGCTCATCGGGCGAGCGCAGAGGCTTCGAGCGAGGGGTTGAGCTAGGCTCCTCCCCTCGATTGGGCTCGAATCTCAGGATATCCTGGGCCGGATGAAGCAGACCCCTATTGTCGAACCCCTCTTCGGCTCTTGAACGAGCGATGAGGGGCAAAGTTTAGCCCTTTTTGATCATGATTCTCAAAAAGACCGATTCCATTAGGGGGTGTTGGGTTGTGAACGAAGGCGATCGGCCTAAAAGAATAGGGTCCGTCTAAGATGATGAACGAGAGGGCGATTCTTTTTTTACTATAGCGTACGGCGAGGCAGGGGACCCCTAAGGCTAGCCTCGGAGCTCGTGATCTTGCCCGCACCCCTAAGCTTAGCCTTGGCGCTCGTCATCTTGCGTGCCCCCCTAAGCTTAGCCTCGGCGCTCGTCATCTTGCGTGCACCCCTAGGCGTAGCCTCGGCGCTCGTCATCTTGCGTCTAGCCTCGGTGGCCCGGCCGCGGGGCCGAGCGGCGTCCGGCGTAGGCGTCGGTCCGTGCTTCGAAGTACCGGACCGCGTGGCGGACGAAGGCCCGGACCCGAGCTGTGCCTCGTAGGTCCGGGTGGGTGAGGCACCATACATCGTAGCCGAAACCCGGGCGGACCGGGCCCAGTCGCTCGAGCTGAGGATCGTCGTCGCCGAAGGCACAGGGAAGAAAGCCCGCGCCCCCGCCGGCTCGGAGGGCAGATTGCATTGAGAGAAGGTTCTCGAATCGGCAGCGGATGTGGGCGCCGGGGGCTATCTGGTGCAGGAACTCGTGGAAGGGACGGGCATCGCCCTCCTCCCCGAGCGAGAGCCAGGGGTAACGAGACAGCGGCGCTCGGCGACCGACGGACGCTCTCAGGTCCTTCGACACATAGATAGCAAACTCGGCGCGGACCAGCTTCTGAGCGACCAAATCCTCATCGGGTCGGCGGGTCCATCGGATGGCCACGTCGGCCTCCCGGCGGGCCAGCGATCTCGGGCCGACGTGGGTCTCGACCTCTAGGGCGACGTCCGGGAAACGCGCCCCGAAGTCGACGAAGAGATCTGGATGATGGACCGCGATCGGCTCCACCGTGGTCACCCGGAGCCGCCCCGCGAGTCGGCTCTCGGCCCCGACCAGGCTCCGCTCCAGGTCGAGGCTGATGGTCTCCATGTGCTCCGCCGACCTCGAAGCCTCCACCCCCGCCTCGGTGAGGTCGACACCGTCCCGGCGGCGCACCACGAGCTGGGTTCCGAGGGAGGTCTCCAGAGCGCGGAGCCGTCGAGACACGGTGGTCTGATCCACGCCTAGGCGCTTCGCGGCCTCGGTCATGGTGGCGCACCGGGACACCTCCAGCAGCACCGAGAGGTCGTTCCACTGCATACCTGCATCATTGCAGGTCAGATATGCCAAGTCACGGATTGCCTGTGTAGATGCCGGCACAAGATGAAGCCGGCATGATCCCACTGCAAAAGACCGCACTCGTCACCGGGGGAACCGCCGGCATCGGACGCTCCATCGTTCGAGCCCTCACCGCCCAAGGTACCTTCGTCCATTTCATCGGTACGCGCCGGGAGCAGGGCCGCGCCGTGGAGGCCGAGCTCAATGCCGGAGGGCAGGAGCTCGCTCGCTTCACGCTCCTCGACTTGAGTCGACTCGCGGACGTACGGGACTTCGTAGCGCGCTTCGCGAGCGAGGTCCCCCGCCTCGACGTCCTCGTCAACGTGGCTGGCGTCATGTTGCCTTCCCGGGAGGAGACGGACGAGGGGCTAGAGAAGACCTGGGTGATCGACCACCTCAGCGCTCTCCTCCTCGCTCGGGACCTTCGGCCGCTCCTCGCTCGAGCCCCTCGTGGTCGGGTCGTCAACGTGAGTGCGCCAGCGGGACAGATCCTCAAGCCTCAGCTGGATTTCGAAAATCTTCAGCTAGAGACCGGCTACGGGCCGATCCGGGCGGTCACGAACGCCCTCCACGCCAAGACGGTCATCACCGACGTGCTCGCCGACCGGTTCGCGGAGGAGGGCATCGACGTCATTGCCTTCGATGCCGGAGCCGTGAAATCGAACTTGTCGCGCAACCTTCGCTTCCCTTTCAACCTCCTCCTCCGCTTCGCTCAGCTGTTCATGTCCAGTGAATCGAAGGCTGGGATCTGGGCGAGTACCGCCGAAGAGCTCGAGGGCGTGTCGGGGGCCTTCGTTTCCGGGACCCAACACCAGCGGCTCGACTTCCCTGAGGACTACAAGGCGCGGCTGTGGCGGGTGTCCGAGGAGATGGTCGACCGGGCCCTGAGAGGCCCGGCTCCTCGCCATCAGGCGGGGTTCGACGAGCGTCTAGCCATGACGTGACCGCCACAGCCAAAGAAGTCCGTAGGCGGGAAGAACGAGGAGAAGGATGGTGAACACGACCAGCACCGGAACCACTTCCGGGTCCGGGCCTCTCGCGAAGCTCGCTGAGATATCGATGAAGTCCGTGAGGTAGCGAGCTCCGAGGGTGCAGAGGAGGGCCCCTCGGTTCCTGAGGAGCGCCGCCAGCCCAACCCCGGCGGCCATCTGTTGATGCTGGGCGGCGGAGACAAGACCCAGGAGGTGCGCGCGCAGGTGCGGCTGGCTCTCCAGGGCCTCTATCTTCAGGGGGCAGGAAAGCCTGCCGATCCCGGCCGCACGCCGAACAGCAGGGACTCGGACCACGATTTTCCACCACCAGGATGAAAAGAGATCGCTGGCCCTCTCTCGGGCCCCCGCGGGGCGTGACCCACGATCAGCCGGTGGCCGCGGACACCAAGGCGGCCGTAATCAGGACTTGAGGCAGGAGCCCGAGGGTCGAGCCGAGGATGAAGGCCCGAGGCGAGATGTCCGCCGCGACAAGGGCAGAGGTGAGGGCGAGGTTGGTGGGAAGCGCACATCGCAGGGCCGCCACCGCGACCACCGGCTTGCGGTGGAGCAGGCGCCACGCCCAGCTTGCTCGGACCTTCCCCATGCGGGCCTCGACGGCCGGGGAGGCTCGCATGCTCGCGGCCAGGTGGCGGGCGGCCCCTCCGCTCGCCATCACGTAGAGCCAGGCGGCTGCGTAGGCCAGGAGGGCGCCCCCCACGGGACCGTACGCGAGCGCGGCCGCGGTCACGAAGAGGTAGCCGGGGAGGTGGAGCAGCGCCCCCACCGCAAACAGGGCCCCGTAGGCGAGCGGGCCCAGCCACCCCCAGCCGAGGACCTGCGCCCGGAGGCCTTCGACCCCGAGGCCGTCCAGGGCGCCGGAGGCCCTGAGCGCGACTCCGGCCGCGACAAGGCCCACCACGGCGAGGGCGATGCGAGCTCGAGCGGTCACGGCTGCCCTCCGATCATCGGCGGCTTCGTCAGAACCATAACCGTCGCCCAAAGACGAGGGCGCACTGGCGGCCACGATGTCCGCCCGCTACACGCGTCGGTCACCTGCCGGCGGCGGCGCCCGGCCGCGCCAAGATCGCTTCGTTGGTCTAGTTGCCCGCCTGCTCGATGTGCTCAGGGGCGTGGAGGCTCTCGGCCCGATCCTGGAATCGATGCAGTCTGGGTTTCTCACCGCCGTTGCGGTGGCTGAGGTCCGCAACCTCAGTTTCACGATCGTAGATGTCTTTAACCCCGTCGGGGAGCTTGGGGCTCCGGAGGGGGTCCGCCCAATGAACCCAGGCGTCGGTGATCAGCTCGCGGAGGGTGTTGGCCTCGTGCAGGTACAGGCGGCCGCGGCGGGTGTACGAGAGCGTCCAGCCGACCACGTCATCCTCGAGGGCTTCCGGGAAGGTGAGCTTCATGCTTCCAGGTTAGCGGTCGGGCGAACCAGATCGAGAGGATCCGACCGGCGGATCTGGCCCCGCCGCGTGCCGCGCGGGCTATGCCGGTGCGCGGGCGGCGTGGATACAAGAGCTGGGAACCTGGCTTCGGTTCGGGACCGCGATCTGAAACTCCGCCAACGAAGTCGCGGAGGTGCACCGCGCTGTGAAGTTTCGCACGGTGGAGGCCGTGGCCCTCGCGGAGAGGTTCGGCCGTCGTTGACCGCGCAAGGCCTGCGGAGGCGGATCACCGCCGCATGCGTTCGACGCGTGCGAAACCCAGGGCTTTTTGCCCGGAAGCGATCCCTCTCAGGGATCGGTCGAGGTGCCCAGGCGAGCCCGGGATCGGGCTCTCCGCTGGTAGCCGCCTCCTCTAAAACCCATGCGTCGCGAGGCGGAGATCGCGCGGTAGACCCCTGCCCCTCCGCTCTGTGGGGTCTCACCGGGCCATCCCGCCTCGACAAGCTGGCTGGCCTGCACCGAGGGTCCTTCTCGTGCGGCTCGGGCCAGGCGCAGCAGAATCCTGCAGAAGGCCAGCCGCCGCCGGAGGTCGAGGGTGGTGGGCGCCCCTCGGCCCCGCAGGATGAATTGACCGCCGCGTCGCTGGAGCTCGAGCCCTGTCTCGAGGAGGCTGGCCCGGTCGAGTCGGTCCTCGAGATGGGCTTTCGCGCCGAGCGCGTCCAGCTCGTCTTGGGCGATGTCCGGTCGATCCACCCGGTCAAAGAGTTCTCGAGGACTCGATTTGCGGTGCTGCCAAGTGGACGTCCACCCAACCCCGCCCCGATGGGGAAGCCGCGGGACGGGGCCGCGGCGAAACGCGGGGTCAGGGCGACTTCCAGGTCAGCGTCGCCCGCGTTGGGGAGGGACCGCCGCCGCCGCCGCCGCACGCGCACGCCGCCGGAGACGCAAAACAGTCTAAAAGTCCTGGACGTCGGACTAGTCCCCTGTCAGATTGATTTCTTACATAATTCTTTGGCGATGCCGTGGCCATGAAGTTGCAGCGTTCGCTCACCAGCCGAGCGAGCCGATTCAAGGACCTCGTCTGCCGTCTTGGTCCATTTGAAGGGGCCCGCTTCTTCATTGTGAGCCTCGACGTAGTTCATGATGGCCTGACGAAGTTGGGGGATGCTTGTGTGTGAGCCTCGACGCAGCGCTTCGTCGGTGAGGAGGGCGAAGAAGCGCTCCACAAGGTTGAGCCACGAGGAATAGGTCGGCGTGAAGTGAAGCACGAAGCGTCCGTTCTTCTGAAGGAAAGCTTGCACGACGGCCGATTTGTGGGTCGAGAGATTGTCAAGAATGACGTGAATCTCGAGGCCCTTCGGGACCTGAGCGTCGAGTTCCTTGAAGAAGTGAACGACATCGATGGCTCGATGTCGTCGTTTCGTTCGAGCAAAGACCTCTCCCGTGGCGACGTTCAGCGCCGCGAAGAGGTCGAGCCTGCCGTGGCGGATGTAGTTGTGCGTTCTCCGCTCGGGCCGGCCGATGTCCATCGGAAGGATTGGCTGGGCTCGCTCAAGGGCCTGAACGCCGGACTTCTCGTCAAAACAGAACACGACGGCGTTCGCAGGAGGAGACATGTACAGGCCGACGACGTCTCGAACCTTCTCGATGAATTGCGGGTCGTTCGAGAGCTTGAAGCCGCGCACCACATGGGGCTTGAGGCCGAAGGCTCGCCAGATTCGCCCGACCGTGTCGGGACTGACGCCCGCTGCCCGGGCCATCTTGCGAGTGCTCCAATGCGTTCGCCCCTTCGGAGTCTCCTCAAGGGTTCTGACGACGATCTCCTCAACCTGCTCATCCGTGACCTTCCGAGGCGCACCGACACGAGGTTCGTCAAAGAGGCCATCCATGCGCTCCTTGAGGAATCGGCGACGCCACTTCCCGACCGTGTGGCTCGATGTTCTGACCCTCTCTGCTACGGCTGTGTCGGCAAGGCCCTCCGCCGAAGAGAGAATGAGCCTCGCTCTGAAAGCTAGGTTTCGGTTTATACGGCTGCGACGCGCGAGCCGCTCAAGCTCTGCGCGCTCACTGTCTGTCAGAATCACCTTCGCTCTTGGCCGACCACGCTGACCCATATCAAGGGTGGATCATAGTCGCATAATTATGTAAAGAACTTTTCAGACAGGGGACTAGTCCCGCCGGGACGTACCCACCGCGTCTCAGTTCGAGGCAGAACTCCGTGGAGGGACTTCGGAGTTTGCGGGGGCGGTGATGGTCGGCGACGGTGAGGATGAGCATCTCAGCCTCGATCTCGCGGACGATCTC